>DBBY01000068.1:5109-15046 GCA_002292855.1 Flavobacteriales bacterium UBA972
CCTGACTTTACCGGCTTCTCGGGCATTGACGGCATTGTGCGCGACTCCGAGGGCAATGATTTGTTTCAGTACGGACTCCCCGCAGTGCTGCAGGTTACGGCCCAAAAAGGGGGGAATCCGCCCGTGGTTTTTGGTTGCAGCTACTTGAAGCTCACTTCAGACAGCACCGCTAAAGTGCAGATTATCGTTCAGCCCTACGTAGAGGGTGTTAGCGGCTGCTAAAGCATGACGGGCTTAGACCTGCTCATCGTCGCGCTCGTTTTGGTTTTAACCCTGCGGGGCATTTGGCGGGGCTTCATCAATGATCTTTCGGGCCTTCTGGGCCTTCTGCTGGGTTATCTTTTTGCCGGACCCCTAGCCAAGCGCGTGGAGCCCTTTTTGGAGGCCTTCGTCGAAGGGCCCAGCCTTAGGGAGGGTGTAGCTTACTACCTCAGTCTTTTTGCCATTTACCTCGCAGTGGTCTTTTTGGGCAAGCTTGCCACGGGCCTGTCTAAACTCGTTTTGCTCGGTTGGCTGAACCGACTCCTTGGCGCCTTGAGCGGATTCACCAAGGGCATCCTCATCGCATCGCTTGTTGCCCTGCCGCTTCGCTGGATCGGAAATGAATTTCCTTCGGTCGGACCCGGAGAAGAACTCCGCAACGAGTCGCGCTACTTTGGCTACTCCCTGCGGCTCGGTAACTGGCTTACCTCCAACCTATTCCGCATCGAGGACGGCCTGAATGCCGGGGAGGACGAGGCCTTCTAGGTACTCCAGCATGGCTCCGCCGCCTGTGCTCACGTAGCTCACTCGGCCTGATAATTCAAACTGTTCCACGGCAGCCACGCTGTCGCCTCCGCCTACGAGCGAAAAAAGCCTGCCCGATTCGGTGGCCTTGGCAATGGCTTCGCCCAATTCGCGCGTTCCGGCCGCAAAGGCATCCATCTCAAATACGCCCATTGGTCCGTTCCAAAGCAGGGTTTTCGCCCGGCCCACGACCCCCGCGTAGGCGGCAATGGTCTCTGGGCCAATGTCAAGCCCCATCCAGCCCTTGGGTATTGCATTGCTCGCAACAACAAGCGTCTTGGCGTCCGGCGCAAAGCGGTCGGCCGCCACAACGTCCAAGGGCAGGTGAATTTCAACTCCCTTCTCTTGGGCGGACTTCATGATTTGGCGCGCGGTTTCAAGGTGCTCGTCCTCTACCAAACTACTGCCCACTTCGGCGCCCTGAGCCTTCAAAAAAGTAAATGCCATTCCGCCGCCAATTAGCAGGGCGTCGACTCGGTCCAAAAGACGCTCCAGAATGACGATTTTGCTTGAAACCTTAGAACCGCCTACCACGGCAACCGCGGGCCTCTCTGGCGACGCTAAAACGCGGTCTACGTTCTTAATCTCGTTGGCCATGACCATACCAAAGGCTGTTCTACCCTTAAAGCTCGAGGCAACCACGGCCGTAGAGGCGTGGGCGCGGTGTGCGGTACCAAAGGCGTCGTTGACGTAGGCGTCTCCCAATTCTGCCAGTTGGGCGGCAAATTCAGGGTCTCCTGCCTCTTCACCCGCAAAAAAACGGACGTTCTCAAGCAACAAGACCTCGCCATCGCACAAGGCCTTGGTGGCCGCAACGGCCATTGGTCCAACGGTTTGGTCTAGAAACTGAACTTCTCTACCCAGGGCAAGTGAAAGCTCCCGCGCCACGGGGCGCAGGCTCAGTGTAGACTCCAGGCCCGGTTTGGGTCGGCCCAAGTGCGAGAGCAAAACCGCCCGCCCGCCGCGGTCTAAAATAGAACGCAGCGTTGGCAGTGTTGCGATAATTCGCTGGTTATTAGCCACCCCACCGTCTTCGCGAAGAGGTACATTGTAGTCTACGCGCAGCAAAATCCGCTTGCCTTTAACGTCGAGTTGGTCTATGGTTTTCATAAAATGCGGCTTGGTTTTTTCGCATACCAAAGGTAGGGCGCTAACTTAGCTCCGCTTTGTCTGCCGGCCTTCAGATTCCCCTTAATAAACTTCCTGAGTGGAGCCTTTGGCTTGACCAGGCTGCGCAACGCGAGCGGATTCCGCACGCCCAAATGCTCGTTTGCGAAGACGGCGGAATTGCCTGGCCCCTTGCCCTAGACTACCTCCACCGGCTGCTGTGCGCGGCTCCCTCCGCACTGGGCGCCTGCAAAACATGCCCCTCCTGCATTCAGCTTGCCAACCTTGCCCACCCTGACGTCCACTGGATTATTCCGGTCGTGGGCGGCGAGGGCAGGGGAGACGACGAAGACAGCTCTGCCCCCTTTTTGGCGGACTTTCGCCGATTCTTACTCGACAATCCGCAACCCCTTGCCAACGACTGGGTCGAGCTTTTGGGCGGCAAGCAAAAGGTGGTGCAAATTTCGGTCAAGGAGTCCGCGCGAATACAGCGCCTGCTCAGCCTCAAGTCCCACGGCGGAGGCTTTAAGGTCGTTGTGATTTGGATGCCGGAGCGCCTCAACGACTCCGCAGCCAACAAGCTCCTCAAGCTCATTGAAGAGCCGCAGGACCGCACCCTGCTTCTGTTCATTAGCCACGACGAGCAATCCGTCATTGCTACCATTCGGTCGCGCTGTCAGGTGCACTACGCAAGGCCCCTTGGTAGCAGCATCTTAATCGACGGGCTTATGGGGCTTGGTATTCCCGCGGACCAAGCTGAACTGCTTGCCGAGCTTTCTGGCGGGCAGCCTGGTCAGGCCGTAATGCTGCACCGCAACCGAGACGCCCTGCGCGAACCCCTTCAGTGGTTTGTGACCTTTATGCGCTTGGTTTATAAAAAAGACCTGCTTGCCCTGCTGGCCTTCGCGGAATCCCTGGCCAAAGAACCGCGCGAGCAGCAAAAGCAGTGGATTCAAGTAAGCGCACAACTCCTGTCTCAGTTGCTACGAATGCGCCACGGAGCCCTTAAAAATTCGCTGTTTTCTTGGTTTCCCGACGTGTCCTTTCAACCCGAGGCCCTGGCTGGCCTGATCGACGAAACCAGGCACCGCGAAATTCAAGACCTGCTTCAATCTGCCCTTGCCGACATCCAGCGCAACATCAACAGCCGCATCGTCCTTAGCGACCTAGGGCTTCAGTTTATGCGACTTTTCGCAGAACGTAGATAAGGCTCGACGCGTTGCTGTGGCCGCCCAGTATATTGCTGCGCAATCCTTGATAAAAAGCTGACAACCAATTGATTGACCCATTTTTGTAGCGCTCGCTTAAAAGGGATACATAAAATGCGTCCATTCGCATTGGGTGAACAGCCTCAACAAAAAGACCCTTCCGTTTCGCGAGTTCCGTCATCGACTCCTTGGTAAAATGCCAGTAGTGAATGGGTACATCCCAAGCCGCCCAAAAACTACCGTAGTGCCGAGCGTCGGGCGAGGCATAATTGGGGAGCGCCACTATAATAGCTCCTCCAGGGTTTAATCGGTCCCTAATCCACTGAAGCGTTTCTGCGGGATCATCCAAATGCTCCAAAACGTGAAAGAGGGTGACCGCATCGTACTTGGCCTCGGGCAGCTCGTCGCGAGACGACACAACGATTCCCGATTTTAGTTTTTCTTGGGCCCTAGCGCGCGCCAAATCCGACAGCTCCACTCCCTGTACCTGCCAACCGCGGCGCTCCGCACGGGATGCAAAAAAACCCACGCCGCAGCCGTAATCCAAAAGACTGCCTTTAGATTTCTTGGTGGCTGATGCAATTAACCGCACCTTGGTCCAGGACGCAAACATTCGGGCTATTCCATAGATGCGCCCCATCATGCCTTGACCCTGATCCAAATGCGACACGTAGGCTGGGCTGTCGTAGTAAGCCGCAATGCGGTCGGGTCGTGGATTCGTAATGCCTAAGTTGCATTGGTGGCAAAATTCCACGCTAAAGGTTTCGCCGCTGACCATGTGGTCGACGACCTCAAAGGCGCCGTGGCGTTCGGTACTGAGGCAGGAGGGGCAGCGATCGATATTCATAATGTTCCACGTGGAACTAGCGACCCAAATGTACCATGAGCACTTGAATGTCCGCGGGCGACACCCCAGAAATTCGGCTTGCTTGACCCAAGGTTTCTGGCTGCAATAGTTCCATTTTTTGCCGAGCCTCAATACTGAGCGCGACGATACGAGCGTAGTTATAGTCTTTAGGAATTCTTAAAAGATCCAACCTCTTCAGCTTATCGACTTGCTCCTGCTCCTTCTCAAGGTAGCCGCTGTACTTAGCGTCGATCTCAATCTGTTCCCAAACTAGAGCGTCAACCGCGGGCATGCCTGGATCATTGTGCTGCAGCAAAATCTCCGGCAAGTCAAGCTGCGGACGACCCAAGAGGGCGCTCATCGGCCCCTTCTGGCGCAGGGCGGTCGTGCCCTTGCCAATAAGCCATTCGTTCCAGTGATCAGGCTCTGCCGACTGGTCGACCAACCATTGCTCTGCCCCGACTCTTTGCTCTTGCTTGAGCTCAAAGGACTTCCATTGCTCGTTGCCCACAAGCCCAAGCTCTCTCCCTTTGGAAGTCAGTCTTCGGTCGGCATTGTCTTGCCTTAGGCTGAGGCGAAACTCCGCCCGGCTAGTAAACATTCGGTAGGGCTCGTCCGTGCCCTTAGTAATGAGGTCGTCAATCAAAACGCCAATGTAGGCCTCGCTTCGATCCAGCTCAAAGGCGGACACTCCTGAGATTTTTCTGGCCGCGTTTATTCCAGCCATTAAGCCCTGGCAGGCAGCCTCCTCATAGCCGGTGGTGCCGTTAATCTGGCCCGCAAAGTACAGGCCGTCGACCAATTTGGTTTCTAGGCTGTGCTTGAGCTGCGTTGGGGGGAAGTAGTCGTATTCCACCGCATAGCCCGGCCTAAAAACCTTGGCCCGCTCAAAGCCTGGAATCTTATGCATGGCCGCAATTTGCACTTCTTCGGGCAGGCTTGTGGAGAAGCCATTTATGTACATCTCCACCGTATCCCAGCCCTCCGGTTCTACAAAGAGCTGGTGGCTCGTTTTGTCAGCAAAACGGTTAATCTTGTCTTCAATACTTGGGCAATAACGCGGACCACTACCCTGTATGGAGCCGTTAAAAAGCGGGCTTTGGTCGAAACCAAGCCGCAGCGCATCGTGTACTTCTTCGCTGGTGTGGGCAATCCAACAGTGCCTTTGTTTTTTAAGTGGCGTCGAGGCCCAATAGCTAAAGGTTCCGGGGTTGACGTCGCCCTCTTGTACCTCAAACTTGCTGTAGTCCAAGCTCCTTCCGTCCACGCGGGGCGGGGTGCCAGTCTTCATGCGGCCCGAGTCAAATCCAAGCCTCTGGAGGCATGCGGTAATTCCCAAGGCGCTTCCCTCTGCATTACGCCCTCCCGCAATCTGCCTGCTGCCAATGTGCATTACGCCATTCAAGAAGGTTCCGCTCGTTACTACGGCGGCCTTGCATTGAATTGCCTGACCTCCTTGAAGCACAACGCCAGTAATTTGGCCTGATTCTACCAAAAGGTTCTCTACGGTCGACTGAATCATATCAAGATTGGGAATCCGCTCGAGGGTCAAGCGCCACTCTTCCGCAAACCGCATGCGGTCGTTCTGGGTGCGCGGACTCCACATTGCGGCGCCCTTGCTGCGATTGAGCATGCGCCACTGTATGGCCGTCTTGTCTGAAATGATTCCGCTATAGCCCCCAAGGGCGTCAATCTCGCGCACTATTTGACCCTTGGCTACGCCGCCCATTGCTGGGTTGCAGCTCATCTGGCCGATCGTCTGAAGGTTCATGGTAACCAAGAGTACACTATGGCCCATTCGGGCTGCGGCTGCGGCTGCCTCGTTCCCAGCGTGGCCTGCGCCAACAACTACCACATCATAACTTAGCATGGCATCAAATGCTCCACGTGGAACATTCCGGGTGTTTGGTTAGGTACTCGTCTTCCTTTAGCCGGATCGCGGCCGCCTCTTGAGGTGTTCCGTCACCGTATCCAAGACAATGAAGCAGGCCGTGTACAAGAATCCGATGCAGCTCTCGCAAGAAGGGTTCGTTAAGCTCTGCGCTCTGCGCCTTTACCATTGACCAGCCAATAGCGAAATCCGCTTCAATCAGGGCAGCGCTATTAGAGTCCGAAAACGTAATAATGTCGGTGTCGTAGTCGTGATTCAAAAACTGCTTGTTCAGGGCTATCATGTCGTCCGATTCTAGGGCCTTATAGTTCATTCTATTTACGGCCGCCCCCTCTGTTCGCGCCACATTAATAAGCCACTGCGCGCAAACCCTCTTAGAAAAGCCCGGAGTCTTCGGGAATTCAAAGGCTACTGCCACGGGGAATTTTTTGTATGCGCACTGCATGACGTCCGCCCTCGAAATGAGCGCCAATGAATGCGTCAACGCAGGCCACTGCCGTTTCTGCATCAATGAATCGCGCGGGGAGGGCCAGTACGTTGGCATCATTATGCTGCCTTGCCAAGGAGGCCAGCTCTGGGAGCCAGCATAGTGCTCCCCTTATACCTTGGTACTTATTGACGGTCATATTAATTCCATTACCGCTACCGCATACCACAATACCTAGGTCGCTGTGCTTGTTCTCTACATTCTTAGCTACGGAGTGGCCAAAGTCGGCGTAATCCACAGATTCCTCGGTAAAAGGACCACAATCCTCTACGTTATGACCTAAGGCCATTAAATGACCTTTAATTAATTCTTTATACTTAAAGCCGGCGTGGTCGCTACCTAGAGAAAAATGCATGTTGATAAGACGTTGGTATGCTGTTAAAAAGTATTTATAAGTAGGTCGACCTAGTTAAGAGGGGTTAATTACCACGTATTAGCAACAAAAGTAGCGGTGATTATCAACTAAAACGTCCATAAGAGTTATAAACTATTTAATGCTGACAGTCTTTTTTCTTCGGTTGCCATGTTCTTATTAAACTACTAATAATCAATAGTATAATGAATTTATAATAGTGAATAACATGTTCATTAAATTTAATAAGCCTAAAATCCAACTATTGAAAAAGTAGTTACTAATGATTTCAACAGACTAATACTATTAAGCTTATCTCTTCTAAAAAAATAATAGTAGTTATTAAATGTTGAATTCTATCCCTTGAGCTAGGGGAAGTACGTTTCCGTAGTTAAGCGTGTTGGTCTGGCGCCGCATGTAGGCCTTCCAAGAGTCCGATCCGCTTTCTCTTCCTCCACCAGTTTCTTTTTCTCCGCCAAAGGCTCCGCCAATCTCTGCGCCACTGGTTCCAATGTTGACGTTGGCAATTCCGCAATCAGAACCCGTACTGCTTAAAAACTCAAGCGACTCTTGCATGGATTCGGTCATAATTGCAGAGCTAAGCCCTTGAGGAACATCGTTTTGGTATTCAATTGCTTCCTTTAAATCACGGTACTTCATTACGTAAAGCAGGGGAGCAAAAGTCTCGTGCTGAACTATAGGGAAGTCGTTTTGAACCTCGGCAATAGAGGGAGATACGTAGCATCCGCTGATAAACTCTGGTCCTTCTAGTTTTTGACCGCGCAGATGGAAGGTTCCGCCTGCAGCATCAACATTATTCAGCGCCAGAAGGTACATAGCTACCGCCGCTTCATCAATCAAAGGCCCCATATGGTTGCTGGACTGCAGGGGGTTACCGATTTTGAGCTGCGCGTACGCTCCCTTTATGGCATCAATGACTTTATTGAAGATGCTTTCGTGAATAATTAGTCGGCGCGTAGAAGTGCAGCGTTGTCCAGCAGTGCCTACGGCACCAAAGACAGCGGCAGTAACGGTCATTTTGAGGTTTGCAGAAGGGGTAATAATAATTGCATTGTTTCCGCCGAGTTCAAGTATGCTTTTACCAAAACGAGCTGCAACCTTAACACCCACCTCACGGCCCATATTGGTTGATCCAGTGGCAGAAAGCACGGGCAAACGGCGGTCTTCAGACATCATTACACCAAGCGATGCTCCGCCAGTAATAACTCCCGACAAGCCAGACGGTAGGTTATTGGCTTCAGCCACTTGATTCCAGAGTTTTTGGCAGGCAATTGCGCAGAGTACTACCTTCTCAGAGCCCTTCCAAACCACAGCATCGCCGCAGACCCACGCAATACAAGCATTCCAGGCCCACACAGCAACGGGAAAGTTAAAAGCAGAAATTACCCCAACAACGCCAGCCGGATGCCACTGTTCCATCATAAAGTGGTCTGGGCGCTCTGATTTAAAGGTTGCGCCGGCAAGCTGGCGCGACAAACCCACCGCATAATCGCAGATGTCTATCATTTCTTGCACTTCTCCCATGCCTTCAGACAGGGATTTACCCATTTCGTAGCTTACCAGAGTTCCTAGGGCCTCTTTGTTTTGGCGAAGCAGATCTCCAAACTGCCGAACGGCGTCGCCTCTTTTAGGGGCAGGTACCGAGCGCCAGGATAGGTAGGCTTCGTGGGCTGCAGCGACAACGTCATGGTATTGTTCGGTTGTTGTGACCGACGCAGTACCAATTACACTGCCGTCTACGGGGCTTAGGCTAGTAATTACGGCTGCACTATCTAGGGAATTAGACCCTATCCAGGTACCGGGATTGTGTGCCTCTAGGCCGAGGTCTTTTAGAAAGGAAGTATTGGTAATCATAGTCTGCGCGCTTTGGCGCAAAGGTAATTACCCAATCAGGGCTTTTCGCCAGGGCCTTACGCCGATAGGGCTTTAAACGAAACGCTGTTCACGTATTCCTTCGGCGTTTGGTTGGCTAAACGCTTAAAGGTGTAAATGAAGTTATTGACGTTTTCAAAGCCCAATTCGAGGGCGACGCTGCCCACATTCGATGCCCCTAGGTCAAAAAGACGCTTGGCCTGCTTGATTTTCAACCGAGCAATAAGCTCTTTGGGACCAATTTTAAAGTGCCTTAGGCAGGTTCGCTGCAGCGAGCTGCGGCTCATATTAAGAGACTGAGCAAGGGCTTCGACCTTGATCTTCTGCTTAATTCGGCTGTTTATGCTCTGCATGATCAACTCACGATCTGTCATCTCGTACTGCGGAGCATGCTGTCCTCTGGGGCAGGCCTCAAGCAAGCGCCCCACCTTAGCCACCAATTCCTCAGTTTCTAGGTCGTCAGCAATACAATCTATTGCGCCATTGCGGTAGCATTCTATGCGCTGGCGGACCGCACCCCGTTCGGTGATGGCAACGAACCAAAGGGAATTGGACTTCTTAGAAAGTCCGAGCGCTTGAATCATGGAGTGCCCAGCATCGTGGCTGCCGCAAACGTCCAGCAGCAAAATATGGGGAAGCACCGCGTCGCGGCTCTCCATCCAAAGTTCAGCGCTGGCCGAAACAGTGGTCTCGAGGTGGTGCTCCTCCAGCGCGATTTTCAATCGCGCCGAAAGCTCGCCCCGTGAGGAAAGTATTAGGATCATTAAGAGTTTGGTTCATTGGTTGGTTTTTCAAAAGTAAGTGGCGCAACCTAGCGTTCAAAACTTATGGAAATAAAAAAACCGGCAGCAGTGCGCGTCCGGTTAATTTTTGGAGGTCTCGAGCGGATTCGAACCGCTGTACAGGCTTTTGCAGAGCCTTGCCTAACCACTCGGCCACGAGACCCTTAAGGAGTGCAAAAGTAAAGCATCAGAAGCCACTCCGAGCCCCAGCGCAATCTGGGCCTTAGCGCCGGACGTCCCAAACCACAGCAACAGCGTGCACGTCGCCATCAATGGGCGGATTTAGCTTGGCGATAGAAAGCTTAACTCGTTCTATTTTAGGGTGTTCTTCAAGGGCCCGCAGGGCAACCCGATCGCAGACGTTCTCGAGAAGTTTTGCGCGCACCACCATTTCTTGGCTAACAATACGGCGCAGAGCAACGTAGTCCACGGTGTCTTGGAGCTCGTCGCTAGCGGCAGAGTGCCCCACTTTAGCCCAAACACTGAGGTTAATCAAGTAATCACTGCCAATAATTGCCTCCTCGGGCAAGCAGCCGTGAAATGCATACTCACGCTGGTCTACTAAATCGATGCGGATTCGGCGC
>DBBY01000038.1 GCA_002292855.1 Flavobacteriales bacterium UBA972
GCCGACCTCATCCATCTCAAGCTGCCCCTTGAAAATATCAGTATTGGGCTTGTGGCCAATGGCTACAAAGAATCCGCTCGCCTTAATAATGTCTTCTTCTCCCGTTATAAGGTTGCGAACCTTAACGGCTTCTACGCCTTGATCGCCCAGGAGCTCCAGGGTCTCGGTATTCCACCGAACTTCGATATTGGGCGTTGCCATAATGCGGTTCTGCATTGCCTTAGAAGCGCGAAGTTCCCCTTTGCGCACTAGCATCGTTACCTTGGGGCAAAGCTTAGACAGGTAGGAGGCTTCTTCGGCCGCAGTGTCGCCACCGCCTACGATTACGACCTCTTGGCCCTTGTAAAAGAAGCCGTCGCAGACAGCGCAAGCGCTTACTCCATGGCCCATAAACCGCTCCTCACTGGGCAGTCCGAGGTATTTGGCGGTAGCTCCAGTGGCAATGACTACGGTTTTGGCCTGAATCACTAGGCTGTCGTCAACCGTCAGGCTGTGGTAGCCGCCCGGAGTATCGCTGAATTCAACCTTGGTAATCATTCCCCAGCGGACTTCGGTACCAAAGCGCTCCGCTTGGACCTTGCAGTCTTCCATGAGTTGGTTGCCGTCTACGCCTTGGGGGTAGCCAGGGAAGTTATCAACCTCGGTGGTAGTGGTTAGCTGCCCCCCGGGCTGCAGCCCGACGTACATAATTGGTTTAAGGTCTGCGCGTGCGGCATAGATGGCGGCGGTGTAGCCCGCAGGGCCGGATCCAATAATTACGAGGTTGTGTTGTTCCATTAATCAAAGGTACGAGGCGGGGCAGATTGGCCGAGCGAAATTGAGCATAAATTGGGTCCGTGCAGGGCGTATATTTGCCGCCCTAATCGGGATGTAGCTCAGGTGGTAGAGTGCACGTCTGGGGGGCGTGAGGTCGCAGGTTCAAGTCCTGTCATCCCGACTAAATTTCCCTTTAAATCCTCTTGGTACGCGCCAAGGGGATTTTTTATGCCGGATTCATAATAAAATATTTTATTGTAAATTATTGGTTAGCAATAGTTTATATAATTATGCTTAACAATAAAAAAGTTATTAACAGGTGTGTCTTAGGTACTATTTTTTGATATTTTAGTGAAGCGCAAACGATAAAAGCGAATGGCAACAGGTTGTTCTTATCTGCTTCTGCTCTTAGAGTAATTAGCTAGCGTTGAGGAATTTAAGTGAGATTTTTATCTCGCGAGTGAAGGAAGGCCTTGCTTGGCTAACCAACGCAAACCTCAAAGAACCTCATGCGTCCAACGACGGTTGGAACCACGTTGAAAGGTTCATGGGAGGTTGTGCCTCCCGGCCAGCATGAGACACCCTTGAGTGCCTGAGTTTACTCCTTGCATGCTGCTCAATTACTGAGTTACGAGTTTAGGCTCGAGACTTGGAGTGGAATAAGCCACGAACCGTCGCTCGCACGGTCTAATTGAGAGAAAGACCGCTCGCGGAATCTTGAAATAGAGATTCGGTAGCCTCTGTCGAGAGGAAGGCCTGAGTGAGTTCTTTCAAAGTTCGATTCACCTGGTTCAGGCTAATGGTGGTAAGGTCGAGCAAAAACCGTCCTACGGGGCGTGTGGATCCTACATTCTCATCGAGTGTTTCCACGGAGCGCGGTTTCGAAAGAAGCCGCGCTTGTTTTTTGTCCCTTTCTAGTGTTGGGGGTAGTATCATAAAAAAAGAGGCCCTAAAGCCCCTTTTTGTAGAAATCGAGAACCGAAGCCTTAGTGAATTCCGCGCATCAACTTGCGAAGCAGGGGCGTGAGGGCAAACAAAAGGGCTGCGCCAACTGCCGAGGTAATAGTGAGGAACACAAACAAATTCATGTCGGGAGCGATGGAGTGCAGCAGGCTCTCCATAATTCCAGAGAGGTAGTTGGCCAAAGCCATAGAGGCAAACCAAAGGCCCATGACAATGCTCACAATTTTGGGCGGAGCCAGTTTGGTTATCATAGAAAGTCCGATGGGGGAGATGCAAAGCTCGCCAAAGGTGTGGAGCACATAAACGCCCACTAGCCACATGGGGCTGATGAGCTCCTCGCCACTGGCTGCAAAGCTCGCGAACGACATCACGACAAAGCCCACTGACAGCAGCACGAGGCCGAGGCCAAATTTAACGGGCGTTGAGGGATTCATGTTGCGCATGGCCAAGGTGACCCAAAGCGAGCCAAAGAGGGGCGCAAAAATGAAGATGGCCAGGGCATTCACACTCTGAAAGAGGGATGCGGCAATCTCGTAACCAAAAATATTCCGGTCGATTTCTTCGGCGGCAAAGAGGTTAAAGGTTCCGCCGGCCTGCTCAAATCCGCTCCAAAAGAAGATGTTGGCCACCATAAAAATTAGAATGGCGCCCACCCGGCTCCACTGCTCAGAACCCTTGGTACCGCTGTAAATGATGTAGGCAACCCCCGCAATGGCCAGAACGGCCACCACCTTAAGCGCCAACGACATGGTTTCTTCGGGAATCGCCTCTTGAAGGGCCAAAAACCCTAGTACCGTGGCGATGGAACCCGCGACGTAGGCGGCAATGGTACCAAAGTCAGAAGGCTTTAGGCGCAGGCCTTCGCGGCCCGGAGGCATACCCCGCCCATCGAGTTTGGGCTCTTCGACATAAAGCCAAACGGTGGCAAGCAGCATACCGACTCCGGCACTGCCGAATCCATACATCCAGCCGACCTGCTCTCCAAGGGTTCCGCAAATAATGGGCGACAGAAAGGCGCCGAGGTTGATTCCCATGTAAAATATGGTGAAGGCCGAGTCTTTGCGCGGATCGTTGTCGGTGTAAAGAGCACCTACAATCGTGGAGATGTTGGGCTTAAAAAATCCGTTGCCGGCAATCAAAAGGCCAAGCCCCAGGTGAAACAACCACTGTCGTGTGGCTTCGTCGGCCGCAAAGGCATGCGAGCCAGCTAGGGCAAACTGCCCAAAGGCCATCAGGAATCCGCCGATGTAGATAGCCCTGCGTTGGCCCAAAATTCGGTCGGCAAGGGCGCCGCCAATGATGGGGGTCAGATAGACCAATCCCGTGAAAATCCCGTATATCTCAAGCGCAGAGGCTCGGTCCATACCAAATCCGCCCCGGGCGTACTCGGTGGTGAGGTAAAGCACCAAGAGAGCCCGCATGCCATAGTAGCTAAAGCGCTCCCACATCTCTGTGAAAAATAGGGTGTAAAGTCCGCGGGGGTGCGACATTTTTTCTGTTGAAGCCATAGTTAGGGTGTTTATCGTTCGCGTTGGGGGTGAAAGTTAAGCGTCAGCTGCGATTAGCCAATAGCTGCTAAAGGTTTTCGAGCAAGAAGTTGGTCATTTTCGTGAACAACTGATAGCGTGTGGCGCCACCAAAGATTCCGTGGTTCTTGTCGGGGTAGACCATGTAGTCGAACTGCTTGTTGGCCTGAATGAGCTCTTCGGCGAGGCGCATCGAGTTCTGA
The DNA here is from genome assembly GCA_002292855.1 of Flavobacteriales bacterium UBA972. Taxonomy (GTDB): domain Bacteria; phylum Bacteroidota; class Bacteroidia; order Flavobacteriales; family Schleiferiaceae; genus TMED14. Next base: position 3,449 of record DBBY01000038.1, read on the forward strand.
ACGTGGACGTTGTCGTCGCCGGTTCCGTGGACCAGCAATAGGTTGCCCTTGAGTTTTGCGGCGTGGGCCAGGGGCGAATTGATGTCGTAGTTGGTTGAATTCTCTGCCGGAGTGCGCATGTAGCGCTCGGTGTAGATGTTGTCGTAAAAACGCCAGTTGGTCACCGGAGCCACCGCGATGGCCGCCTTGAAGACGTCAGCCCCCTGCATCAGGCAATTAGCGGACATGAATCCGCCGTAGGACCAGCCCCAGATGCCGATGCGGCCTGCGTCGACGTTGGGGTGCTTGGCCAACGACTGCGCGGCAGCGATTTGGTCCTCAACCTCGTACTTGCCGAGCTGTAGGTAGGTGACTTTTTTGAAGTCGCGGCCTTGGGCGCCGGTTCCGCGGTTGTCCACGCAGACAATCCAGTAGCCTTGTGCCGCCAAGTGCTGGTACCAGAAGTAGTCGCGGCCACCCCAGCGCTGGGTGACTTGCTGGCTTCCTGGCCCACCGTAGACAAACATGAGTACGGGGTATTTTTTACTTGCGTCAAAATTTAAAGGGCGAATCTCCCAAGCCGGTAGCTTTTGGCCATTGGTCGCCTCGAGCGTGAAAAAGGTCCTGGGCGATAGGGCAAAATCGCCAAGGTTTTTGCGCAATTCGGCGTTGTCTTCGAGCACGCGCACTTGCTTGCCGCTGCGGTCGTAAAGGGTGTAGCTGGCGGGACTGTTGCCATCTTGTGTCGTAAGTACATAGTATTCAAAGGTGGACGAAAACGAGGCGTCGTTTGACGGGGCCGATGCGGCGATTGCAGTGGGCTTACCACCCTTTAACTTGGTGCGGAACACCTCGCGCTGGCTGGCGCTGCGCGAAGCGGCTTGGTAGTAGGCTTCGCCACGGACTTCGTCGACCCCGTAGAATGTGGTGACGTCGTAGGCTCCGCTAGTGATGGGGGTGGATTTGCTTCCGTCGGCGCTGTAGAGGTAGTAGTGGTTGAATCCGCTGCGCTCACTGCCCCATACGAGGCGTCCGTCGGCTAAAAAGCTGAATTCGCGCTCGGATTCCACGTAGGCGGCGTCGGTTTCGAGCAAAAAGCGGTGGGGAGCCTTGCCGGTCGTAAAGGTCATCACCTGCATCGAGTCCTGGTGGCGGTTAAGCGTGGCAAAAAATAGCTCGCCCTTGGGGCTCCAGGCCATGCGCGGAATGTACTCGTACTTCAATCCCTCACTTGCCGTCACGGTAGCAGAACCATTCCACACGTGCAAACTGACCACGGAATTCACGTCGCCGGCCTTCGGGTACTTAAATACGTAGGGCTTGGGATAGGTTTCGCTTCCGTATATGTCCATGCTAAACGTCGGAACCGCACGCTCGTCAAAACGCAGGTAGGCGAGGGACTTGCTGTCGGGGCTCCAGGCCAGAGCGACGTGAAAGCCAAATTCCTCTTCGTAGACCCAGTCGGGGGCTCCGTTAAGGATGGCGTTGTCCTCACCGTCGGTCGTGACCTGCTTCACCGCGGCCGTAGCCAGGTTTTGCACATAGATGTTGCGCTTAAAAACGAAGGCGAGCTGGGTTCCGTCGGGCGAAAGCACCGGATTCTGAATGGGTTTACCAAAGACTACCGTTAGTTCTTTAGCTTGGCGGTCCCACACGTAGACCGTGGCCGTGTAGGAGTGGCGGTAAATGGGCTCGATGTCGGTCTCAAGAATGACATAGCGCTCGCCAGGGGCGAATTCGTAGCTGCTGAAGCTCAATGGCGCCCCATTCACGCTTAGGTCTGCCTTTGAAACCATCACATCGACAGCCGCACCTGTGGCAAAACTGTAGCGCTCAATTCCTTGGGCGGTTTGGCGGCTAAAGTGCTTGCCGTCTTCGAGCGAACGAAAGCCTTGGATTCCGCGGGCATTGAATACACGGGACTCGTAGAGGTCAGGCATCGCCACTGGACGTTGGGCGAAGAGGGTAGCGGAACTCAGTACGAGTGCGGCCACTAAGCGGATACTGCGGTACATTTGGTGCAAATCGTTAGGGATCAAGATGGCCGAAGTTACGCGAAAATCACTCGAAGAATTAACTGCCCTGCTCGGGGCCGAACACGTTTCAATTGACGCAGAACGCCTGGCGGATTTTTCGCACGACGAAACCGAAGACATCCGGGTGCTGCCCGGCGTGGTGGTTCGGCCGTCGACTCCCGAGGAGGTCTCCCTTGTGCTGCGCTGGGCCAACAAAGCACTCATTCCCGTGACGCCCGCAGCGGCCCGAACCGGCTTGAGCGGTGGCGCCATTCCCGCCCACGGCGGAATCTCTCTGAGCATGGAGCGCTTCAACCGCATCCTCGACATCGACCCGGCGAACTTTCAAGCGGTCGTCGAGCCTGGCGTGGTCAACCAAGTCTTTCACGAGGCATGCAAGGAGCAGGGTCTGTTTTATCCGCCCGACCCCTCGTCCTGGGGCAGCAGCACCATGGGCGGCAACGTGGCCTACAACGCCGGCGGACCCAAGGCCGTGAAATACGGCGTGACCGCGGCATACGTGCTCAACCTCGAGGTGGTTCTGCCCACCGGTGAGGTGATTTGGACCGGAGCCAACACCCTCAAAAACAGTACGGGATACAACCTTACCCAGCTCATGGTGGGCTCCGAGGGCACCCTGGCCGTAATTACCAAGATTGTAGTCCGCTTAATTCCCTACCCGCGCCATCATTTGACGCTGCTCGCCCCCTTTGCGTCGGCTGAGGTAGCATGCGCCGCGGTCAGTCGGATTTTTCAGGCAGGAATCACCCCCAGCGGACTGGAGTTCATGGAGCGCGACGCCATCGATTGGACCCTACAGTACGTAGACGGGGTGTCGATTCCCACCGGACCAGGCATCGAGGCCCACCTACTGATGGAAGTCGACGGAACCGACGAAGAGGCCGTGATGCGCGAAGCCGAACAGCTTGCCCTGGTCGCCGAGGAGGCCGGAGCGCTTGAAGTGCTGTTTGCCCAAACCCAGTCAGAGCGCGACGCGCTGTGGAAGCTTCGCCGCAGGGTGGGGGAGGCCGTGAAAAAGCACAGCGTCTATAAAGAAGAAGACACCGTGGTTCCGCGCGCCAAACTGCCCGACCTGCTGCGCGCCGTCAAGTGCATCGGGGGCGAATACGGTTTTAAGTCGGTGTGCTACGGCCACGCGGGAGATGGAAACCTTCACGTCAACATCGTCAAGGGCGATATGACCGATGCCGACTGGCAGGGCGAGCGCCTAAAAATGGGCATTCGCCAAATCTTCATTGAGGTGCGCGCCATGGGCGGAACCATCTCGGGGGAGCACGGGATCGGCCTGGTGCAGCGGGAATTCATGGACTTGGCCTTTGCCCCCGCGGCCCTAGACCTTCAGCGGGGAATCAAGGCGCTGCTCGACCCCAACAATATTTTGAATCCGGGTAAGATTTTTACTTAACTAGAGACCTCTGAATGTCGGTTCACTCATGCCCGGCCGAGCCTGATTGAGCGCGTAGCGCATCCAGTGCACGTCGCACCATTCTCCAAACTTTTGACCTGCCGCGCTGTAGGTAGCAAATGATTCGTAGCCGCAGGCGGCATGCAGAGCGATGCTAGCGTCGTTGGGTAGCGTGATGACCCCATAGGCCCAAACGAATCCGCGCTCCACCAAAGACGGAAGAAGCGCGCCGTAGAGCGCGCGGCCCAAGCCCTGGCGGTGGGCGGTGGGCGCCACATAGACGCTGGTTTCGACGGCCCACTGGTAGGCGATGCGCTCGCGGTGGGTGGTTGCGTAGGCATAGCCTAGAATGGAGCCCTGAGCATCCTCAGCCACCCAAAACGGGAAACGCCCAGCGATGCGCGCCAGGCGTTCCGAAAAGTCGTTCAGCGACGGAACTTCAACCTCAAAGGTGGCCGAAGAATGGGCTATTATAGGGCCGTAAATGGCTAAAATTTGCGCACAATCCGCAGGCCGGTAGGGGCGAAGGGTCATTTTAGTCCCTGCGACCCATATAAAGCATAATGTAGTAGACCAGCTGGGTTACTGCTGCAGCAGCAGCCACGAGGTAGGTTCTCGCAGCCCACTTAAGCGCGTCCTCTGCCTGGTGGTGGTTGCTGGCATCGGTAATGCCTGCTCCCTGCAACCAAACTAAGGCACGGCGCGATGCGTCGTACTCTACGGGCAGGGTAACTAGGGCAAAAGTGGCCACAACTGCCTGTGCGGCAATGACCACCACAAGGGCCTGCTCAAAACCAAGACCCAGGACACTCATTCCCAAAATAGAAAACAAAAACACCATATTCATGATTTTGCCGCTAAAGCTCACCACCGGAACCATTTTGCTGCGCATGGTCAGCCATGCATAGGCTGTGGCGTGCTGCACTGCATGCCCGCACTCGTGGGCGGCAACCGCAGCGGCCGAGATGTTTCTGCCCTCGTAGACCTCGGGAGACAAATTCACGGTTCTGTTGGCTGGATTGTAGTGGTCGGTGAGCTGGCCAGGAACACTAATGATCTGAACGCTATCAAGCCCATAGAAATTGAGCATTCGCCGCGCGACCTCGGCTCCAGAGAGTCCGCTGGAGAGGTAGCTCTCGGAATACTTTTTAAAACGGTTCTTTAAGCGAGCTTGCACTGCGAAGCCGGCAACCATAAAAACGAGGAGGATAATAAAAATCATAGTTTGGTCGATAAGTGAGTGGAAAAGTACAAATCTTGTGCCTGATTTTGCTAACGCGCCCTACTTAATTTGCACCCATGAATCCACCCCTGATTTTGGTTACCAACGACGACGGCATCACCGCACCGGGAATCCGTCGCTTGATCCATGCCATGAACGGCTTGGGGACGGTTGTTGTCGTGGCTCCAGACAGCCCGCAAAGTGGTATGGGTCATGCTATTACGCTTCAAGAGTCCCTGCGCCTTCGGCCGATGCAAATCGATGCGGGCCCCCAAACGGAATACTCCTGCAGCGGCACGCCAGTAGACTGCGTGAAGCTCGCCCTGCACGAGGTACTCAAGCATCGCAAGCCCGATTTAATTGTCAGTGGAGTCAACCACGGCAGCAACGCAAGCGTCAACGTCATCTACAGCGGGACCATGTCAGCCGCAGTAGAGGGTGCCATGCAGGCTGTTCCCAGCATTGGATTCAGTCTTTTGGACTCCCGTTGGGACGCAGACTTTAGTGCTATAGAACCCTACCTAAAACAAATTGCACGAAACGTGCTCGATCAGGGATTGCCCAAGGGAACCTGCCTTAATGTGAATTTTCCGCATGCCGATAAGGCGCCCTATGCCGGGGTGCGCGTGGCCCGCCAGGCCCTAGGCTTCTGGAAGGAAGAGTTTGAGGAGCGCTTTGACCCCTACGGAAAGCCCTATTTTTGGATGCGCGGGGACTACTTTAACCCCGACGGGGCTACCGATACCGACATCTGGGCCCTCGACAATGGCTACGTCAGCGTGGTTCCGACCCATTTTGACCTTACCGCTCACGGCGCTTTGGTTGATCTTAAAGGCCGCCTCGACCAGCAATGAGCCCTGGTCCTCGCAGAGAGCGACTCGAAGCCTACATGGGTCTTGCCGTTGCCGCGGGTACGCCCTGGTTCGCCTGGTCTTTTTTGCTGGCGACCTACCCGAGTTTGCCTCCCGTTGCAGACCTGGATTCTGACCTTTGGGCCTATTTGCTCAACCGGGTATTGGGAATTTCGGTGGTGCTCGAGGGGATTTACTTGACCCTTGCCATCGTTTTAAAGCGCTACCGCATGGCCTTTAATATTGTGCTCATTAGCGCTTTGTACCTGATTCTTGCGGTTTATTGGCGTTGGGAATGGCTGTAAAACGCGTTTTTATTCTGGCAGGCGAAGCCTCCGGCGACGTTTTGGGTGCGGAATTCGTGTGCGCACTTCGCGCGGTGCAGCCCGAGTGGTATTTTGATGCATGGGGTGGACCCGAACTCAGCCGGGCCATGGGCAAACCCGTGCTTCGCGGGCTGGAGAGCCTTGCCTTTATGGGCTTTCTGGACGTGCTGCGCAACAGCCGCAGGGTTTTAGCCAACCTTCACGAGGCAAAGGCAATCCTCGAGGAGCCCTGGGACCTCGTGCTGCTGGTGGACTACCCGGGATTCAACCTGCGCCTGGCCAAGTGGATGGCAAAGCGCCCTTGGCGCAGCGATCGCCGGGTGGTTCAGCTCGTTGCACCAAGTGTTTGGGCCTGGAAGGAGTCTCGGGTAGAGATCCTGACCAAGGCCTTTGATGCAGTTATTCCCTTGCTCCCTTTTGAACCGGATTTTTTGCAGCAGCGGGGCGTGAATGCACCCTATTTTGGGCATCCCGCCCAGGATCGCTACGAATCCGATTTCAGCACAAACCCGTCCGCGGGCCTGGTGCTTGCCCCAGGATCGCGCCGCTCCGAACTCGAGCGCCTCGTGCCGGTGTTTTCGGCGACTGCCGAGCGCTTGGGGCAGATTCCGCTTTGGATACGACCGAGTTCGTGGAGCGAGACGCAGTACCGGGTATTGCTGCGGAGCATCCTCAATGCGGAGCCGCGCGGGACCATTGCTCAAGGAATGGGCAGCGCAAAAGGGGCGAGGCTTGCCCTGGTCGCCAGCGGAACGGCAACCCTGGAACTCGGAATTCTTGGCATCCCCATGGTCGTGGCCTATCGGGTTGACCCGCTCAGTTTTGCCATCGCCAAGCGCTTGGTAGCGGTCAAGCACGTGTCGCTGGTTAATTTGGTTTTGGGCAGAGGGGCGGTGGCAGAGCACCTCCAGGAATCCTGCAACCCAGAAAACCTCGCGCGGGAGCTTCAAAAAATCAATGCAGAGGGCCCTGAGCGCGCGCAAATGCTCGATGATTTGGCCGAATTTCGCTCGATGCTGGGCGATTCGGGCGCCATGGACCGCATCGCTCACTATGTGCTGACCTTATGAGGATTAGGTGGGTTTTTGGGCTTTTGGCCTCTCTTCTGCTGCTGCCTTCTGCGCTGGCCATGCCCCAGGTGAGGGTGCGGATTTATGCCGTTAAAGACGTTTATGAGTTTAAAATGGGCGGAACCACCCTGCGCAGCATCTGGTTTTTGCGCGGAACTCAGGCCGACACCTTGGAGTCGAGCAACCTGCATCTGCGGCGGGCAGGAGCAATGGTTCAGGGCAATGCCGACGGAACCTGGCGCAGCGCAGACTCCATTAGGGTAGAGGCCGACGGGCCGGTAGCCACCGAGGGCCCTTCAGGGCAGCGGCGCACGTACCCTGGCGGATTTACCCTTGCTCCGCTCGGTGCGACCGAGCTTTTGGTGGTCAATCGGGTTCCGCTGGAGGATTATGTGGCCGGAGTCGTCAATGCCGAGCTCGGCAAGTACCTAGGGCGCGAGCTTTGGCGGGCTCAGGCGACGGTAGCTCGCACCTGGTGGGCTGCCAACCGGCGCAAGTACGCGCCATTGGGCTACCAAGTCAGCGACGACGTGCGTTCACAGGTTTACCACGGATGGCCGGCTGATTCCACGCGGCGGTTTAACCTGATTGAGGCGGCGTTCAGCACCGAGGGCTTGCTGCTCTACCGCGCCGACACCAATGCCTTTGTCGAGACCCTTTTTCACGCCAATTCGGGCGGAGAACTGATGCCGGCAGCCTGGTACTTCAAACCAAGCGCCCATCTGGTGAACAAGCCCGATAGCTTTAGTCTAGATTGTCCGCAAACGAATTGGGTAAAGCGCATTCCTAGCTCGGATTGGCTGCGGTTTTTTGCAGAAACCTGGTCGGTGACCTCCAGCAACCAAAGCCTGCGGGAAGCGGTCTTTAGCATCGAGCAAGACAGCCGCCGCGAGTACTTCGAGTGGAACGGCAATAAGATTCGCTTTAGGCTTCTGCGCGAGCGTTTTGGCCTTCGGTCGTCCTGGTTTTCTACCAAACTTGAGGGCAACGAAGTGGTTTTGCACGGACGCGGCAACGGCCACGGAATCGGGCTTTCTCAAGAGGGCGCATGGCGCATGAGCCAGCTGGGCTATGGGTTTAGGTCGATTCTCGAGCACTACTACCCGGGCGCCCGACTGAGCGATTTGCAGCACTCGGGGCTCTGACCGTCCGGCCTGATTTTTAGAAGCGGAATTCGGTAGCAAACGCTTGCTCGGGCTCTGCGCTGCATTTTGCAGCATGGTTGTTTGGGCAATGCTTGGAATGTGGGCCGGACTCTTTGCCTTGCCGGGCGAGAGCCGCATGCTCTGGGCTGCTTCGGGCTTTGTTTTGGTCGCTCTTGCGGCAATGGCCTCGGCGGGTTCTCTGCGCCTTGGGATTTTATTTTGGGCGGACTTCGCGTGGCTTAGAGGCTTTGGCCTCATGCTTATGGTTGCAAGCATCCGTACGGTTCCAGAAATGCCCCAGCTGGATGTGCCCCGTCGCTGCGAAGGCTGGTACTGGACCCAGGGATCGGGAATAATTGAGGACTCCTCCGGCTTGAAGCTTCGGTGCTACGATACCCTTCAAGAGGGTTTTGCTTACCACCTGCAGCTGGACCTGATTCCGCTTGACAGCGCCCAGGTTCCTTGGGCTTTTGACGCCGCCAAGGCTGCGGCCCCCCGCGGCATCGTCGCTCGGGCAAAGATCAGGGCTCGTTTGGGTCGGGTTCCCGTGGCAGGCGCGTGGTGGAGGCGAAGCGCAATCTGGGGCCGGAACCAGATTCAAAAACTTCCTTGGGGCCCTGCCGCGCGCGGGCTTACCCAGGCCTTGTGGATCGGAGACATGGACGATCTTCCCGAGTCGAGCATGCAGGCATTCCAGGCCCTGGGAATCATACACGTGCTGTCGGTGTCGGGATTCCACCTCGGTCTGATTTGGGTGGGAATGCTGGCACTCTTGCCCTTGGTTCCGCGCGCTGCCCGGGGCTTGGTCACCCTTATCGCGCTCGCGGTCGTCTGGGCCTTTGTTGCGGTGGTGGGCTTTGCGCCCAGCGCCATTAGGTCAGCAGCCATGATTACAGTGGTGGGCATAATTGGTCTTGGGGGCAACCGTCTGCGCGGAATCGATGCCTTTGCGCTCGCTCAGGTTGGACTGCTGGCAATCTTCCCCAAGATGGCGTATCAGCTTGGTTTTCAGTTGTCTTCGGCCGCGGTTCTCGGGCTAATAATGGCTTCTCCGCCCGCGACGTCAGGCCTCAAAAGCAGCAAACTCATCGCGGGCTTGCGAACCTCTTTGGCGGCTCAATGGGCCACCACGCCGCTTGCCCTGCCTGTTTTTCACACCATTCCCCTTTCGTTTTTACTCAGCAACTTTTTGCTCGTACCGCCGCTGCTCATGGTCTATCCCTACAGCATCTTGGCTTTTTGCGGACTTCCCATGCCCGATCCAGAGCCTTTGCTCGAGGGCCTGGCGCGAATTGCTTCACACCCTCGCCTGGTCTGGGCGGACCGCTTCCCTTCACCGACCCAAACGGCGCTGCTGGCATTTTATGCACTGGCGGGGCTACTGGCCCTGCGTCGCCGGAGGCCTTGGATCGTGGCTACGGCCCTTGCCTTTACGGTGCTGGTAATGGCGCAAAGCGCACCCCGTTTGCACCAGGAGCAGCGCTGGATTGCCCTAGGGCGCGGCATAGCCTGCGTTCAGGTGCGCGGCGACAGCGTCCGAGTTTATGGCACCAAGTACCTCTTGGCCAACGACTTCCTATGGACTCGGTCCATGCAGCCCTATTTTAAATCCCGAGGAGTAAAATACCTTGAGAAGCATCCGCGCTCTTATGAGGTCATGGAGCAGGGGCTTAGAGCCCACCAAATTGGCTTAGGCCATGAGGTCCCGAAGCGCGATGACCTGCCGGGCCTCGCGAGGGTCGTGAACGCGCAGAATTTGGGCTCCGCGCTCTAAGGCCAAGGCGTGCAGGGCTGATGTGGCAGGAAGAGCTTCGTCCTGACTTATGTGTAGGGTTTTGGTTATAAGTGATTTGCGCGAAACCCCAACCAGTATTGGGTGGGCAAAAACCGTCAAGAGCTCGAGGTCACGAAGCATTCTCAGGTTGCCTTCAGGGGATTTGCCAAAACCAAAACCGGGATCGAGAATAACGTCGTTGAGGCCTGCCTCACGGGCTAAAATAAGGCGCTCGCTGAGTTCGAGAAGTACTGCAGGGCTCACCTCGTCGGAGCCGAGGTTCTGAAAGTCGGCTCCTTCGCGGCCAGCAGGGTAGTGGGTGAGCACATAGGGTGCACGGGCCTCAGCCGCAACCGACCAAATTTTGGGGTCCAGGATTCCGCCCGAAATGTCGTTGACCACGTCTGCGCCTTCTTGGAGTGCCCGTCGAGCAACCTCCGCCCGGAACGTGTCTACCGACAGGGGCAAATCGGGGCCAAAGCGCTGCCGAAGCCGGCCAAAGGCACCGTCAATTCGGGACCATTCCTCGTCGATGCTGGGCCAATCTGCGCAGGGTCGGGTGGAGCAGCCGCCCAGGTCAAGCCAATCGGCACCCTCGCCCAAGAGCCGGTCGGCCTGTTCCTCGAGCTGGTCCAGTCCCGACAGGCGGCTCGGTTTGTAGTAGGAGTCCGGAGTGGCGTTTAGGATGCCCATGACCATCGGGCGGTCCGCAGCAAAAAGTCGGCCGCGAAGGTTCAGGGTAAATGGACGAAACGCCGTACTTTTCACCCTGTAAAAGTATGGCCAACACCGCAACCCAATACGCCCACGAAATCGCGCTCTGCCGGTCTCTTTTTGGCAACAAACTCAAGGACTACGGCGCCGCCTGGCGCATTCTTCGGCTGCCTTCGTTGACCGACCAACTGTTCATTAAGGCAAACCGCCTGCGCACTATTCAAGACGCTGGCCAGCAAAAAGTGGCCGACAGCCAAGAGGGCGAGTTCATTGGAATCGTCAATTATTCCATCATGGCCCTGATTCAGATGGACCGCGGGGTGGTCAACGAGCCTGATTTGAACCTGCAGGATGCCTTGGACGCGTACGACCAGCAGGCCGCTCGAATTCAGGCCTTGATGGAAGCCAAAAACCACGACTACGGGGAGGCATGGCGCGACATGCGCATCACCTCACTCACCGACCTAATTTTGCAGAAGGTGCTGCGCGTCAAACAGATCGAAGACAACTCGGGCAGTACGCTGGTCTCTGAGGGGGTCGACGCCAACTACATGGACATGGTGAATTATGCCTTGTTTGCCTTGATTCTCATGCGCAATTCCTAAACATTCCGGAACAATCATTCTGCCTCGCGGTTTTTAACTTTAAATACTCAATTCTCATGGACCTAATCCTCATCAGCGCCGCCTTCTTGGTTACTTTGGCCTCAACCTATGCCTTGCTTTCGGTCAAAATGCAGCTTCTAAAAAAGGAACTCGAGCAACGCTCTGAGTAGTCTTTTTTAAGTCTTTACCGCATGAAATTTTCTAGTGTAGCGCAGAACCTGATTCGCCTTGTCTTGGGCGGACTCTTTATTTTCTCGGGTGTCATAAAAATGAATGACCCTCTGGGCTTTAGCTATAAGCTCGAGGAATACTTTGGTGCCGACGTGCTCAACCTGGAGTTTCTACAGCCCCTTGCGCTGCCCATGGCTATCTTCTTGGTCGCCTTTGAGGTGGTCCTCGGCTTGCTAATGCTCCTGGGGCATCTTCGGTTTTTAACCTTCTTGAGCATGGCAGGCCTCATGGCCTTCTTCACCTTTTTGACCTTTTACAGCGCCTACTTTAACAAGGTTACCGACTGCGGATGCTTTGGCGACGCCATTCCCCTGACCCCGTGGCAGAGCTTTGGTAAAGACGTTATCTTGAGTGTATTAATTGGTATTTACTACGCCCTTGGTCTGTCGAATGCCAAGCCGATTGTCAATTTTAAGGCAGCGGCTGTAGTACTTGGCTTGTCGCTTATTGCAATGGCCGGGTTCACCGCTCAGGTCATGAACCACCTCCCCGTATGGGATTTTAGGGCCTACAAGCCCGGAACAGACATTGCGCGAGCCATGGCTCCAGCGGAAGAGTTGGGTTTGACTCCGCCCCAGTATGATGCGCTGTACACCCTACGCAAGGGAGAAGAGGTAATGGAGGTAACCGGTACCGACTACGTCGAGCAGAAGTGGTGGGAAAAGCCCGAGTGGGTTATGGACGCCGAGGCCACCCAGACCATTAAGGTTGCCGACGGGTACGTGCCCCCGGTTCACGATTTTGCCATTGCTCCTGGGGGCGAAGACCAGACCGCCCAGTGGCTTGCCTACCCGGAATCCTACTGGTTGGTAGCCTATGACTTTGAGCGTGCAGACATGGAGCAGCTCGAGCGCCTCTGCAGGGAAATGCAAAAAATGCATGACCGAGGCATTCCCGTGGTAGGCCTAACCTCAAGCGGGGTTGAAGAAATTGAATCGCTTAGGGCCCGCACCCAAACGAACTTCCCATGGTCCAACGGCGACGGAACCGCGCTCAAAACCATCGTGCGTTCCAATCCGGGGGTAACCTACCTGCGCAAGGGTGTCGTGGTAAGCCACAGCCATTTTAACGACTTTCCGCTCTCGAAATGAGGCCTTTGGGCAACGCCCTTCTCGTGCTCTGGGGCGTCGCGACCCTTGTCTTTTTTCTTTTTCATTCGGTAGGCGGCGACCCGGCTCGCATGATGCTGGGCCAGGTTGAAGATCCTCAGGCTCTGGCAGCCTTGCGCGCTTCTTATGGTTTGGACCAGCCCCTGCTCACGCAGTACGGGCGCTATTTGGGCGGCATGTCGCCCCTGCGGCCAGTCGACGGAGTATGGGGCCTGCATTGGCCAGACCTGCAGACTTCCTACCAGCAGCGCGGGGTGCCCGTTGCGCAATTAATCGGCCAAACGCTGCCCAATACGGCCTTGCTCGCCTTGGTTTCGCTCGGTGCTGCAGTGCTTATTGGCATTCCCTTAGGTCTTTACTCGGCCCTCAGGGCGGGTTCTTTTGCGGACCGTGCCATAACGGTTTTGAGCACCGTGGGCATGGCAACTCCTTCTTTTTTCTCGGCTCTTTTGGTGGCTTGGGTTTTTGCCTTTCTGCTTCACGACTACACCGGACTGCCCTTGACCGGAAGCCTTCGAGAGCTCGACGACTTTGGCAATGCGGTGGGTTGGGAGTGGTCGCATTTGATTCTTCCGGCCCTGACTTTGGCCCTCAGGCCTATTGGAGTTATTGTTCAGATGATGCGGTCTTCTGCACTAGAAATCATGAACTTAGATTATGTTAGAACGGCCTATGCTAAGGGTTTGACTACCAGCCAGGTTTTGCGCAGGCACGTGCTTCGCAATTCGCTAAATCCGCTCATCACCACGATTTCTGGCTGGTTTGCCTCTCTGCTTGCGGGGGCTGTTTTTGTGGAGACGGTTTTTGGCTGGCGCGGTTCAGGTAAGCTAATGGTCGATGCCCTAGAAGGTCGCGACTTTCCGGTCGTTATGGGCAGTATTTTGGCCCTTTCGCTCGTTTTTGTGCTGCTTCAGGCCCTGGTCGATTGGCTCTACCGCGTGGTGGATCCGCGGGTGAGGGCGAGCTAGGCGCCTACCTTTGCAGTTCTTAAAAAAACCCTCCTATGAAAATTCTCGCCGGCAATTGGAAGATGAACACCTCCTTCGAAGAGGGCTACAACCTTATTGAAACCCTTAAAGCGGAACTCAGTCCGGAGCGTTTGGGGGACGTGGTGGTGGTTATTGCTCCGCCCTCGATACAGCTCACGCAGGCGGTGGACCTGCTGGTGGACTATCCAGAGCTCGCTGTAGCAGCGCAAAACGGCCATGCTGGGGACTACGGTGCCTTCACCGGCGAGGTCAGTATGGCACAATTGGCCGACGCGGGGGCTGATGCGGTGATTATTGGTCACAGCGAGCGCCGCCAGTTCTTTGGTGAGTCCGATTCTATAGTCAATAAGAAGGTGCTCTCGGCCCTAGAGCAGGAGCTCCGCCCCATTGTTTGTGTGGGCGAGGTCCACGAAGTGCGCAAGGCGGGCAAGCACCTTTCGGCAGTAAAAGAACAGCTGCGGCTTGCCCTAGAGGGGGTAAGCGGTGACCTGGCAGAGAACCTTGTGATTGCCTACGAGCCGGTTTGGGCCATCGGGACCGGCGAGACGGCTACGGCCGCTCAAGCTCAAGAAATGCACGCCCACCTTCGCGGGCTGCTTCGTGAGCTCTACGGCGACCTGGCCGACCACCTGCCCATTGTCTATGGGGGCTCATGCAAGCCCAGTAACGCAGCCGAGCTCTTTGCTCAGGCCGACGTGAACGGCGGGCTCATTGGCGGCGCCTCGCTGGTGGCTGCAGACTTTATTGCTTTGGCTGACCTGCTTCACAAGTCCTAATGGACTACGTTGAGCTGCGCATCACCGCGAGCGATCCCCGAGCGATCGAGCTTCTCTATGCAGACCTAGAACCACTTCAGGTCGAGGCGGTTCAGCAAGACGGTGACGACCTGCTGGCTTATCTGCCCGCTGCACTGTGGACGGGTCAGGCTGCCTTCCCCATTGCCTCTGCATTGGCTACCGTCTCATGGACCGAACGCCGCATTGCCCACCAAAATTGGAACGAGGTTTGGGAATCTTCTTTTGATGCCTTAAATATTAGCAATGAGTTGATTATCTATGCCCCCTTTCATAAGGGATTGAGGCTCGAAGACTACCGCTACCGCATTCAAATGCTTCCGAAGATGGCTTTTGGGACCGGGCACCACCCCACGACCTACCTGATGCTTCAGCGGGTTCTGGAGGCTGATCTACGCGGACTTAAGGTGCTCGATATGGGCTGTGGAACCGCCATTTTGGCCATTCTTGCCCTGATGCACGGTGCCGATCGCGCCTTGGGAATTGAGATAGAGCCCCACGCGGCCGAAAACGCCCGCGAGCTGGCCGAACTGCACGAATTAAGCGATCAATTGGAGGTCCGCACTGGCGACATCTCGGCCCTGCGGCCCGACGAAGACTTTGAGGTAATCTATGCCAACATTCACCGCAACGTCCTGCTCGCCGACATGGGGCACTATGCATTGGCACTAAAACCCGGGGGCCAATTGCATTTGAGCGGATTCTACCGTGCCGACCTGCAGACCATTGAGGCGGCGGCAAGGGCCGTGGGCCTGATGCCCACCCAACACCACGAACACGAATCCTGGCAGGTTCTGACTGTGGAAAAGCCGGTGAATTAAACGAATTAAGCGCTCGCTGCAGCCCCACAAATCGGGAGTACTTTGCAGAATACCTGTGAAATACTTCAGCGCCCTTTTTGCCCTTTTGCTCTGCACGGTTTTGCCGGCACAGACCCAGCGAAGTTTGGGCGCCTCCGAAGCCGATTTTTGGCGGGACTTTAGCAAGCTCTATGCGGAATTTCTCCCTAAAAAAGAATCGGACGAGGACCTGTTAAGCCTCAAGTCGGTCTACGACGACACCAGCTGGGAGCACCGTGCTGCCTTCCAGGATTTGACCCGAGAAATGCTGCGCAAGCGCATCGTAGACGCCCAAACCTGGTCGGAATGCCTCAAACTGGCCATAGGCTGGTACTCCAACGCGAGCGACCAAGCCCAGGCCCGGTGGTGGTCAGAGACCGCAGAATTGGTGCAAAAAAGCAGCAGGGCCGCCCTCTCCGAGTACCTGCACACCGCCGCAGGAATGTCGGTCGGGTTCGGCTCCCCCAATGCGCGACTCCGCCTTTTTGAGGCGGGTCCCCTGCGCTGGGAACTGGAGTTTGGCGACGCTACCCTAGACGAAGAATCTCCAAGCACGCGCTACCGCATCGAAGGGGCAGTGCTCCGCGGCTACTTTAAAAACGATTCCACGCAAATAGACAGCCTCAGTGGCTGGTATGATCCGCGCAGCGCTCTGCTTACCGCCGAATCCGGCAGGGTAGATTGGTACCGAGCGGGCTATGGCTACGGCGAGGTCTACAATGAGCTCGGCCGGTTCAACCTCGACCTCAGGCAGACCGGTTTTGCTGTTGACAGCGCAGTGCTTCAGAGCCTCTACTACCTCAACCAACCCCTGCGCGGACGCTTCGAGGAGCGCCTCGGCACGCGCAGCGATGCAGACAACGCCGTCTATCCTCGCTTCGTGGCCTACGCCAATGACCTGGTCATCCCCAACTTTTTTGAAGACGTAACCTACCGCGGGGGTTTTTCGCTAGTCGGCGCCAATTTCTTTGCCTCCGGAAGCCCTGAAACCCCTGCTGCCTTTGAATTCATGAGGGACTCTTCTCTCGCCGCAACCCTTAGGGCAGAGCGTTTTGTGGTGAGGCCCACCGGCCTCTCCGCCAAGGTGAGCGCCTTCTCGCTCCGCCTGGGAGCCGAGGATTCCCTGCACCACGCCAAGGTCGAGGTCAAGTACGCTCCAGACAGCCGCGAACTTCAAGTGTTTCGGCCCGACCAGGGCCTTGCCATCAAGCCCTTCAGCGACAGCTACCACAACGTGACCATTGACTTGGACCAGCTGCGCTGGACCACCAGCGAGCCGAGGCTTTTTTTGAGCGGACTCAACATGGGCAGTGGAGCACCCATGACCATTGAGAGCGACCAGTACTACCGCAACACCCGCTACGTGGCCCTTCAAGGATTTGAAAGCGAGAATCCTCTTGTTTTGCTCGACCAGGTGGGCCAGGGAGCCAATGGAGCGCGCATGACCATTAAAGACGTGGCCATAGGTATGGGAATGCCCGTCGACCCCTGCGAGCGCTTGATGATGGAGTACCATTTGCAGGGCTTTGTGCGCTACCGCACCGAAGACCGCAGCCTTGAGGTTCTGCCCAAAACGGGCGAGTACGTCATGAACCACCGCAAAAAGCGCGACTACGACGTAATTCAGTTTGAGTCCGTAGTCCCCGAGGGCATGAACGCCGAGCTCAACCTTTTGAACTTCGACCTCGAGTTGGCAGGCGTAGACCGCATATGGCTCAGCGATTCCCAAAAGGTCAGCCTGCACCCCGTCGGCGGCCGTCTGCTCCTGCACGAGGGTTTGGATTTTGACTTTGACGGACTCATTCGCGCCGGCCGATTTGAGTTTTTTGGACGCGAGCATCAGTTCGACTACCAGGATTTTAGCTTTAGAATGCCCACCGTCGATTCCATGCGGTTTTTTGTGCCGGCTTTTGAGCTCAACGAGCAGGGCGAGCGACCCCTGGTGCGCGTGCGCAACACCCTAGAGGATATTTCGGGAGACCTCTATATTGACCGGCCCGACAACAAGTCCAGCACCCTGTTTAGCCCCGAATACCCCATTTTTAAGTCGGGCAAGGGCGCCAAAATTTACTACGACAAGGTCGAGAAAGGCGTCTATGCACGGTCCCGGTTTTATGTGGACCTCGATGCGTTTACCATTGATTCGCTCGACAACGCACGCACCGAGAGCCTTGGTTTTGAGTCCACCTTCTTGAGCGCCGGAATCTTTGCTACCCGTCGCCAAATGATTAAGGTTCAGCGCGATTATTCCCTCGGATTCATCGAAGAAACCGGCCCGGAGGGTTGGGCGGCCTACCCCTCGATGGGTTCTGACGCGGGCCTGGTCCGAGGCAGTGTGCAGCTGTCTTTGAGCGGATTCCGCTTCAAGGGCGACCTGACCTACCAGAGGGCTGGGGCCAGTTCCGATGAGTTTCGTCTTTATCCGGACTCGACCAAGGGCCGCGGAACCTTTGATCTCAAGGAGTTGGTCGGTGCAGCGCGCGGAGCGGGCCACCCCTCGGCCCAAGGGACCGACGTGCGCAGCAACTGGCATCCCTACTCCAAAACATGGTACGCCACCACCTTGGGAGCGCCCATGGCTACCTATTCCGCCCGCCCCGCTACGGCCAGCGGCCGCCTGACCTACCAGCCCGATCGATTGAGCCTCAAGGGCACCGCAGCCTTTGACCTCGCCGAACTCAGCGGCGCCGACCTCAAGCTTCACCACAAGTGGATACAGAGTGGCATGGCGGACTTCAGGGTCAAGGGCGAGCCTGAGGCCCAGTGGGGCTTTAGCCTAACGAATGCAAGCGCTGACGTGGATTTTGTGGCCGAAAAAGGCAAATTTTCTCTGCTCGACGGCGACCGCAGCGTGGACTTCCCGCGCAACCAGTACCAGGCCGAGATGGACCGGGCCAGCTGGGACATCCTCGAGAAGAGCATCAGCCTTCAAAAGGGCATCGGCGTGGATTCCCGCATGACCAGCACCCACCCGGGCCAAGACGGACTGACTTTTTTGGCGGGTCGCGCCAAGTTTTGGTTGATTCCGAGTCGCTTGGAGGCCTATGGCGTGCCCCATATTGACATTGCCGACAGCAGGGTTGTTCCCGACTCCGGCCGTGCGACCATCAAGGAACTCGCCGACATGCAGCCCCTTCACAATGCCCGTATTTTAGCCAGCAGGGTAGGGGCCTACCACAAAATTGATTCCGCAGAATTAAAGATTCAGGGCCGCTTAGACCTTTATGGCAGTGGTATTTACCGCTACCTCGACCAAAACAACAAGAGCTGGCGCATTCCCATGGGCCGCATTGACATAGATAGTTCCGACCAAATGGTGGCTCAGGGTGAACTCGGAATTCAAGACGACTTTTTTTTGAGTCCCTATTTTAGGTACTACGGAATCGTGCGCATGGAGGCGCAAAATCCCCAGCTTGAGATGGACGGCCGCATTCGCATAACCGCCGAATGCCCGGCCTTGGAGACGGACTGGATCATCACGCGCACGCGCATCGATCCCATGGATATTTTGGTAACCCTGCCCGATCCCGATACGGCCCGCCCCGCGCAAACCGTATACAACGGAATCTACCTCATGCAGGATTCCATCACGCCCTACACGGCTTTTGTGCGACGCAACAATCCCAACGTGGCCGTGGAGCTCTTTAGTACCAATGGGGTGCTCTACTACGACGAGAGCAGCAAGTCCTACATTGTGAGCAGCCTGCGCCGTGTGGCTGACCCCGAGGCTCCCGACAATTGGCTGGAGCTCAACACCCAGTCTTGTGCCGTCACCGGCTATGGGCAAATGTCGCTGGGCGCAAAAATGGGTCGGGTCGAAATGTCGGCCTACGGACGCATCGAGCACCGACTTCGCTCTGGCCGTATGGGTGCCAAGGTGGCCTTGACCTTGGACTTTTTATTGCCCGAAGAGGTATCGAAACCCCTTAAGACGGCACTCCTTTCTGCCTCGGGCGGACCCACTGATCCAGCCAACGAGGTGCTCGGCGAGGCCCTTCGCCGCAAGCTCGATGCCAAAGACCTAAAGCGCTACTATGAGTCAGGGCTCAACGACCGCATGCCCAAGGAATTCCGCCAAACCTTAGTTCTTGACGAGGTAGACTTGGACTGGAAGCCCAACATTCGCGCCTTTCGCAGCAAAGACGGAGTGGGCGTGGGTTCTGTTGCTGGGGACCCGGTTCACCGTTTTGCCGACGGAACCCTGGAGCTGCGCAAGCGCCGCGGAGGAGACGAGTTCACCCTACACCTTGCGCCCGCAAACGAGTACTTTTTGACCTATAAAAAAGGGAACATGCGCTTCTATTCCAGCGACCCTAGCCTCATGGAAGCCCTGACCAAGGTGGACCCCAAGAAACGCTCACTGCCCTCCAAAGACGGCCTGCCCTTCTACCAGCTCATGCCAACCACGGGCGGAGCCATGAAGCGCTTTCTCGACGGGCTCGAGCCTGAAGAGGGCGGTCGGGACTAAAAAGTGACAATTTGTGAAATTGATTCCATAAATTGACGTGCATTTGTGGAATTTAATCCATGAATTAGCACTTTAGCCCCTTGCCATGACCTCTACCCTTGTTATCGATGCTGCTCGCTTTATTGCGGTGAGTGGCGCGTTTGTACTTACTTCGGCCTGCAACCAGCCTGCGTCTGAAGCCGTCCCCATCTCTTCACCCGAAGACGAATTGGTCATGAAGATGGAAGTTTGGACCGACGCCTATGTGAAGCGAGACACCGCCACCGTGGGCCAGGCTGTAGTCGACTCCATCCTGGTGCACGCCGCCGACGGCCGCCACGTATGGGTCACCCGGCAAGGATTGAATGCTTTTTTGACCGAAACCCCCGAGTTCAGTTGGGACATCTCCAGCATTGACTACGTCGGGCACTCCGACGGCAAGGACGTTGTGGTCGTTCGAGGCCAGGAGAAGCGCAGCTACGCCGACGGTCGCGTGTTTGACGAGCACCTCGCCGAGTTCTTTGCCTGGAAGGGCGGACGCATTGTCGAAGTCACGCAGTACAGTCGCAAGCCGTGAGGGGGCTAGTTGGTTTCTGGTTACTGGTTTCTTGTTGGATGGCAAGCGGCCAAGTGATCCAAGTGGTTCCGCGGCCGCAGTCCGTGGTTATTGAGGGCGAGCCGATTTCTGTGGCCGGCAACCTCTACGTGGTGGCCACGCCGGCTCTTCAGGGGGAGGCTGACCTGATCCGCACCTGGTGGAATGCCAGCAAGACCGGCGCCAAAGGTTCCTCGGTTACGGCCGAACTGCGCATTCAAAACGATGTTCCGGCCGAGTCCTACGCCCTGCGCGTCAGCGAAGGCAAGATTGTGGTCGCCGGAGGTTCTGCCGCCGCCGTCTTTTACGGAATCCAAACCCTCATTCAGGCCGAGAACGGCACGAAGACGCTGCCCGCCATGACCGTACGCGACCAACCCGCCTTTGCCTACCGCGGAATGCATTTGGACGTTTGCCGGCACTTTTTTGACGTGGACTTCGTCAAGCGCTACCTCGACCTGATGGCCGAACACAAAATGAATCGCTTTCACTGGCACCTCACCGAAGATCAAGGATGGCGCATCGAAATCAAGCGCTACCCGCGACTCACCGAGGTCGGAGCCTGGCGTAATGCCTCGCAGGTCGGCCCTTATGGCGATCAGCGCTTCGACAGCACGCGCTACGGCGGATTCTATACCCAAGACGAGGTCAGCGAAATCGTGGCCTACGCGGCGGCGCGCCACATCACGGTGGTTCCGGAGATTGAACTCCCCGGCCATGCCCGGGCGGCCCTTGCGGCCTATCCGCAGCTGAGCTGCACCGGCATCGAGCAGCCCGTAGCCACCGGCTGGGGCGTGTTCGACGACGTCTACTGCGCCGGCAACGACTCGGTGTTCACCTTTCTTGAAGGCGTGCTCGACGAGGTCTTGGCGCTCTTCCCGGGCGAGTACATGCACATCGGGGGCGACGAGTGCCCCAAAACGCGCTGGCACGACTGTGCCCAGTGCCAGGCGCGCCTCAAGGCTGAAGGTTTGGCCGACGAGCACGCCCTGCAGAGTTACTTCATTCGACGCATCGAGGGCTACTTGAACGCGCGCGGACGCCAAATCATCGGTTGGGACGAAATCCTCGAGGGCGGTCTTGCTCCCAACGCCACCGTGATGAGCTGGCGCGGAGAGTCGGGCGGAATCGCTGCCGCCAAAGCTGGCCACGACGCCATTATGACTCCCGGCACGCCTTGCTACTGGGACCACTACCAAAGCAAGGATCCAGGCGAGCCGCATGCCATCGGTGGATTCAATCCGGTCGAGTCGGTCTACTTGTACAATCCGGTTCCGGCGGAACTCACTGCCGACGAAGCCAAGCGCATTCTCGGGGCGCAAGCCAACCTTTGGACTGAGTACGTACTGACCCCGGCGCACGCCGAATACATGATTTTGCCCCGCCAGCTTGCTCTGGCCGAGGTTTTGTGGACGGGGCCGCGCCGCAGCGAAGACCTTCCTGACTTTCGCATTCGCGCCACGCAGCGCTCTAAGGTCTTGAAGGCACGCGGATTCAATGTGGCTCTACACTTTTTAATTCCGGAATCTAAACCCATTCGCCGCAATGAAGCGAAGTGACTTTCTCAAAACCCTTGGCCTCGGAGCCTTGGGAAGCCTGATCACGACGGGCGCCGCCGTCGCCCGCAACCAGCAGCTAGTTGCTAGAGGCAGCGCCGCAGGCGCCCAGCAACCAGAAGCTAGTAGCCGGGCCCCTGGCCCGATGTCCATCGGAACCTGGCCCTTTGCCGAACATACGACCCGCGCGGCCCTCGAAGTCATGAAGAAGGGAGCTAACGCCCTGGATGCAGTCGAACTCGGAGTCAAAATATGTGAAGCAGACCCCCGCGAGCGCAGCGTAGGTTTAGGCGGACGCCCCGACCGCGACGGCCGCGTGACCCTTGATGCATGCATTATGGACCACCTTGGCAACATCGGTTCTGTGGCGGCCTGCGAGCAGGTCGTGCACGTTTCGAGTTTGGCTCGGGCGGTAATGGAGCGCACTCCGCACGTGATGCTCGTGGGCGACGGCGCAACCCAATTCGCTAGGGAACAGGGATTCCCGATGCAAAATCTCTTGGTGGCTGAGAGCGAAGCCGAGTGGAAGAAGTGGCTCGAAAAGTCCGAGTACAAACCAATTCCCAACATCGAAAACCACGACACCATTGGGCAACTGACGCTCGACGCCCATGGTAGGCTTGCCGGCTGCTGCACCACCAGCGGAATGGCATTCAAGATGCACGGCCGCGTAGGCGATTCGCCCATCATCGGTGCGGGGCTGTACGTCGACGGTGAGGTCGGAGCGGCCACCGCTACGGGACACGGCGAAGAAGTTATTCGCACCGTGGGTTCCTTTCGAGTGGTTGTGGCAATGAAGGCCGGAAAAAGTCCGCAACAGGCCTGCGAAGACGCGGTGCGCGAAATTCACAAGTTGTTTGTGCGCCGCGGCAAGCCATGGGCCGATACCCAAATTGGCTTCATTGCGATGGATGTTCAGGGCCGCGTCGGCGGATTCGCGCTCAGGCCCGGATTCAGTTTTGCCCTGGCCCAGGGTGATGGCGTCGAAATTCTCGAGGCGAACTCCCTGCTCAACGCATAAAACCGTTAAAAACGGCGAAAACCCCGAAGCGCAGCCTTCCAGGCGCGTTTGGGATTATTGTCTGCGTCGATTAGGCTCCAGGTGATCGCGTCGTCGATGTCGTTGAGTTGCCAGATGAGGGTTCCGCTGCAAAAAGGACGGGCACGGCGCTGGGCGCGAAGGGTGCGGCGAATGACCTTGGATTGCCAGCGCTGCGAGGCGTCGGCGAGCTCGTCGGTGGTGCCTCCGCGCCAAGCTTGTTCGCTGCGCAGGTAGCGCTCGAGCAGGCCGAGGCCCTTGTAGCTGAGCATGTAGGTGGCGGGATCGGCGGTCCAGCGGGCGCGGACCGACGGGCCGGGAAGCGACGGAACGCCCCACTCGCTTACCATCGGGGCGACGCGGTCGGCGAGGACCGAGGTGGGCTGCTCGCCGTGCCAGACGCGCCAGTCGTGGTTGTCTCCGCGCATAAAGTCATCGGGGCGGCCCCAGTTGCTCACGGGCGAGGAGGAGAGGTAGGCCCGGCCGGGCGCGTGTGCGGCAACGACCGAAGGAAGCAGTTCGTCAAAAATCCAATGGTTGTTGGCCCAAAGTTGGGCGGAGTCTGCGGGCGACATTCCGTAGGTTTTTTGCCAGCCCCAGGCGCGCCAGGCCACGTCGATTTCGTTGTTTCCGCAAAAAAGAACCACGCTGGGGTGCTCGGCCATGCGCTTCACTTGGTACTCGGCTTCGGCGCGGACCCAGGCACGAAACGTCGAATCGCCCGGGTACGCGGTCCCCGTGAAGGCGAAGTCCTGCCAGACCATTAGCCCGAGGCTGTCGCAGGTGCTAAGGAGCCGTTCTGACGGATAGCTTCCGCCCGCCCAAAACCGCACGGTATTGCTCCCGGCTCGCCACAGTTCGATGAGGCGCTGGCGCAGCAGCTCCTCGCGCAGGGGGTCCGACGGAACCACCGCGTTGACGCCCAGCAAAAACTGAGGCCGACCGTTGACCTCGAGGTAAAAGGGACGCGCCGGGTCGTCGGTCACCAACCGCGAGTGGGTCAGGGCCCAGCGGTGCTGGGGCGCGAACTTCGTGCGGCCTCCGGCGGGGCGCGGACTCCATTCTACATAAATCAAGGGCCGGGCAATCGGGCCCTGGGGCTCTGTCAGACGGGGTGCAGGTGCTCCGGTGCGCACGGAACGCCGAGCAAAGTCCCAGCCAAACTCGACCGCCGGCTTGCGCAGGTGCTGGCTTAGGCGCAGGGGGTCGTTATCGGTCGGGTAGGGCATTGGGTCGGACTTCTGCCGCTCTGCCGCAAAGGCAAGTGGGTCTGGGAACAGGTAGCCCACGGAGTCTTCGGCCCGTGCTCCCTGCGGAAGGGGCAGTTCCATTGCCACAAAGGGACCCGGAACAAAGCCAATAGTATCCCATTGCTCGGATCCTTGCCTCTGGTAGATTACCCAGGCTGGTCCGTCAACTCGGTCGGCGACTAAGATCGACTGCCCGGCATAGCCCAATTGGCTCAGGGCCCAGGTTAGTATCAGTACCGGCGGCATAGGTCAAGCATGGCAAGGGTTTCAGCCCGGTTGGGCAGGGGAGGTTCCTCGCGGTAGTCGAGCAGTGCGGCCGAGTGAATTTGATCGTATCCCGCCTCGAGGTAGCGTTGCGCATTGTGAGCGCGGATTCCGCCACCCGCAAGTACCTCAATGCGTCCCGCCGCCGCCTGCTTCAGTGCTTGCAGGGTTTCGATTGTAGTCGCTCCGAGTCCGGTCAGTATGCGGTCAAATCCCCATTCCACGGCCTGCTCCATGGCCTCCAAGGGGTCGGCTGTGGCGTCAAAGGCGCGATGCAGTACCCGCTTTAGGCCTGCGGATGCTGCCAGCATTGACAGCTCGTTCAGGCGTTCGTCCAGGCGATTGGTCTTGTTCAAGGCGCCGACTACGATAAAATCCACGCCTTGATTGGCCAAGCGCTGCACTTCGTTCCTCATTGCGGACCATTCTTGGTCTGAGTAGATAAAGGATCCGCCGCGAGGGCGTAGCATGACCCCCAGCGAGCCGGAGTAGCTGCCTCGCACCCGGTCTACGTCTTTGGCGCTGGGCGAAGTGCCGCCTTCAAGGGCTTCTGCGCAGAATTCAATTCGGGCTACTCCCCAAGATTCCGCCAAGGCGGCTGCTTGAGGGTCAAAGCAGGCGAGTTCAAGTAAGGCTGGCATCGGCCTGCAAATTCCGACATTATAACGACTCCGCAATAATGCAGATTTTGATTTTAGCTGTATATTTGTCGCCTCCAATAAAATGGCCTTGTAGCTCAATTGAATAGAGCACTTGACTACGGATCAAGAGGTTTCAGGTTTGAATCCTGACAGGGTCACTAAGAGACCGAAACCCGCTGCACTGCAGCGGGTTTTTTCTTGGATGCAACTAATTGTTTGGCCATACCGCTTAAAAAAGCTGTTCGATAGATCTACTCTTTAAACGATGAAGTGTACGACCCATAGCCTTGGAATCGCGCCCAAACTTATCCCTACTAATGTTCCACAAGCGGCAACCAATCCCGAAATCTATGGTCAGAACCGGTTTAGAATCTATTAATACAGGATGCAAAGTTGCCCCAGCGGATACTAAAAACTTGGACTCGATGTTCCGTAATGCAGTATAAAACGGTCTGTGGAGAATCGTCGAAGAGAGCAGAGAAACTTCAAACGTCCCTCCCGGAATTGGAAGCAGTTGCCGGGCATCTTCGGGTGAGGCCGAATAATAGTATACGGGCAGCAGTAACCCCAACTTGTATTTGAGTAATTCAAAACTTCGCACAAAACCGTGCGTTCGCACTTGAAACGTTGACGTTGTACCAATCCTACTCTGGGAAAGGCCCAAAAGAACGGAGTGGTACACGGGGTTTCCAGCCATAAAAATCATATCACGTTTTAGTCCCCAATATCTCGAGCGAACCCGCTTCATAGTCATTGGAATTTGGATAATCTGTCCTGAAAACACTGCACCGTTTGGACCCCCGACTTGCGAAGAAAGTTCCAGTGGTCCGTATTTTATAAAACTGGATACTTTTCTCGGCTGATGCGACTCATAGGTGAATCCTAACTGATGGAGCACGTCCTTTGTATTGTAAGGTGATCCGAAGTCTACGTTGATTACCAATGAGGATAAGTCGGGTGAAACACTTACATGGGTAAAGTTTAGTCCAAGGATGCCGCCCTCTTGATTAAACGTTGGATTTCCTAGCAATCCGTTTACCAAGCTAATCCCGATACGCGGATTTGTGCTCATATCGTTTTGATAGTAGCAGTGTACGGTATCAAACGTGGCATTTTTGTAGCGTACAGGAATAGTTTTACTTGGTTGCTGTGCACCCAGCCGCACAGTATTTAAACTGAGTGCTATCGCCACGACTAACTTGAAAAGAAGTATTTTCACATCGTTGAAAGTACATCACTATCTGCCAAATTTTTGTGTAGTTCTCCTTTTCGTAAGCGGGCTTTTTTCCTCGTGCTCTGCCTACTTCTATGATCGGTGGACTACAGTTGAATTCAAAAACCGACCGGAATACTACCTGCCTGAGAAATCAGTTAAAGTAGATACGATCACCTACGAAATTTTTGACGCATTGAAGGGCATCAAATTGCCTCAAAATGTGAGAATTACTGATCAACACACGTTTAAGGGCGACCGCAGGTCGTTAATCTTAGTTCGGTACATCACGTTTAAGGATCAAACGAAATGCGTCCTTGCGTATCAAATTAATTTTGAACGCCTCGTTTTTGGCGTGCCCAGTTTGACAGCCCTCGGCGGGGCCATTGATCTCGCTACATTAAACAGGCGAAACGATGAAGTATCGTTTACACTGATTGGACTGGGGCTGGATTTCATCAGCTGGCTTCCCCTGCTAGCAGGCAATAAAGGACCGACCTTTATTGATTCCATGTTGCCTCTGGATGTCTCGAGTTATCCACTTTGGTTGCGAGACTACCTCAAAATAAACTTAGAAATCAAAGATGGATTTCAACAAACAGGCACAGTCCTCTACTTCGTACGTTAGTCGTTGTACCCTTTGAAGCAAAATACCTTGAATGCATGAACCAAAGCCTCATCCGCTGCATCGCCTCATTCTTGATTTGGTTCGGCCTAGGTAACTTGATTCACTGCGCCACCCAAGAGAGCTTCATAAGTACACCAATCTAGTCGCCCTCGCTAACTCTAGGGGGCTTAGAATTCTTGCTTCCAGCCGTGGTCAAGGGGAGCTAAAACGCGTTGGGTTTCGAAAAATTAATCCAAGAAACAACGCCAAAGCGCGAGCCAATCTGAGCCAGCCCAACCAACGAGCCAACCTCGCCAAAGTCCCGCCTATTCCCACTCCAAGCGCAAGCCAAACTTGAGCCAGCGGCCGGGCAAGGGAAGGTTGCCGTGGTCCATTACCCTTGCGTTGAGCAAATTCATTCCGTCGGCAAAGAGCAGGAGGTCTCCAAGGCGGTAGCTAGCACGCAAATCCACCGTGGTAAAAGGCAGGTAGGGCATTAATTCTCCTGTGGGCAGCCCATAAGAACCCGCTCGATCCTGACCCACCACCGTTAGGCCAAACTGCAAGGGCGAAGTCGACTCCATGGACCGCAGGGCAGAACTCCAGGTGAGTTGAACGCGGCGCACCAAGTAATCCAGCACATAAATCGACTGGCCGTTCACGTCGCTTGCCTGGTGGCCTGCAAACTGGGCACGCGCGGACCAGGATCCGGCCAAGGTGCCGCTCACCTCAACCTCCACACCGCGAATGGCAACGTCTGTGACGTTATCGGCCTGCAATACTTGTGCGCCGTCAACGGTGCGGTAGATCCAGTCAATTAAATTGGTTCCGCGCCGCTCATAGGCAGTGATTGCCGCTCCGCTAATGCCCCGTTGGGGCTCGCTTCTTCGGTTTATGCGCAGGCCCAGTTCGGAATTCCAAGCACATTCCGGCCTGAGGCCAGCAGACCCTTGGGCGCCACCCAAGCGGTAGTAGAGGTCGGTGAAGGTCGGCAGCCTAAAGCTGCGGTTGCTGCTTGCAATGGCCAAGCCCTCCCAGCCTCCTTTC
Source organism: Flavobacteriales bacterium UBA972 (assembly GCA_002292855.1). GTDB lineage: Bacteria > Bacteroidota > Bacteroidia > Flavobacteriales > Schleiferiaceae > TMED14. The sequence goes on from DBBY01000038.1 coordinate 31,197, forward strand.
TGCCAAAGACGCTGCCGGATGCCCAAATTCGGGAGCCAATCCAAGCCATAAGTATTGTTGGCGTTGAGGCGAAGGTCTGCTTGAATCGAGGTATGGCTGTTAGGCAAAAACTGGTAGGATGCAAAAAGCCCAGCATTTTGACGCGATTCAAAACGGGTAAAGCTTCCCCAGTTCGTCTCGACGGTGTCGGGCATCAGCTCCCCCAAAGCATTGCTCGTGATTTCGTCGTGGCGTGCGTCGGCACCCAGCATAAGATGCTGTGCTTTGCGGTCAAACCGCCAGGTAGCCTCGGTTCCATAGCTGCGGTTTCGGTGCACGTTAGCCCCAGAGTACCAGGTCGGGGTTAGGTTGGAGTCCGTCGCATGAATCCACCTTCCTGCGCTGTGGGGCACATAATACCGAGCATTCTCGCGAAAGAGCTCAAATCGATCCAGGAGCTGCCGAGCATAAATTTTTGCCTCAAAGTTTTTAAACACATAGCCTGCGGACCCCGTAAGCGAACGCAAATGCTCAAACTGCTGGGGGTAGGCAAAGCTGTAAAATCCCTGGGCGCCAAACATTTTAACCGCATAGCCCACATTGAGGTAGAGCTCGCCTCGGTGGTCAAAACTTCGCACGGCCTTGAGGTAGGCCTGCCAAGTGGCAAAGTCGGTGTTGGGCGAGGCTCCGTCAGAGGCGGTGTAGGAGAGGTCCAGCCTCGATCCAAACCGATCGGTGCGGCGCAGCGGAACCCCTCCGGCTGCCCTCGTGTATCCAAAGGCTCCCGTCGAGGCGCTGGCGTATCCACGCCCACTGCGCGCATCCAGGGAGCGGAGTTCAACCACGCCGGCAAAGGCAAAGGGTCCGTAGCGGTAGGAGCCGCCGCTGGGCAAAACGGTAATCTCTTGAATTGCTTCAATAGGAATCGGAAGTATGGCGCTGTGGTGCCCCGTTTGGGGGTCAGTGAAGGGAATGCCGTCAACCACCACATGCACTTGGTCAAAGGTGGAACCGCGCACCGACAGGTCAGACTGCAGGTCGTTGAGGCCGCGGCTTCGCAGGTCAAGGCTAGCGAAGTTGGCTTCCATGACCTCTGGGGCATGCTGCGCGGGCATGAGCGGCTTGAGCACAAGGGTTTGCGTGGCGTGGCCGATGTGTATCTTTTCTACCTCTACCGTGGGGAGTTGCTGCGATATTTTAAGGGTATCATTTGAAGCAGTTTGGGCCGCCAAAGTGGCTCCGCTCAAGACCAATGCAGCAAAAAAAGCATTCATAGGCCTATGTTCTTGAACTTCGACCACACCGCGCCATGCGAACAATAAATGAATTTACCCATTTTCATGCTTTAAAAAGGAGCCTAAAAGGTAGACTAGTTGGGATCACTCCCGCTTCCCTAACCATTTCTGAATCAGCCAGTAGTGACCCAGTGCCAGCGCGTCGATTCCGACTAAGTACCAGGGCCAAGGACCGATGATTAAGGGGTTGTTCACCGCGGGTGGCGACAGGAGGAACTGGTAGTTGGCCCCGGCAAATCGATTGAGCAAAAATATAGGAACCAGTATGGCTTGATTGCCCCAGAAAGCACGTATCCATGCTCGGGCAGGTACCAACCAGGCTCCGCTGCGCAGGGCATAAAGCGGAATCAGTACTATGCTCACGTGCTGCACATAAAACTCCACGAGGTAGAGCGGGTGCGACCCAATTGGACTTGCTGGGGTAATTAGCGCATGCGCTCCGCCCGTAATACCCCAGAACGTGAGCGGCAGCAAAACCTTGGTGCTGCCGGTGGTGAGGTAAATTATGGCAAGTATGAAACTAATGGAGCAAAGATGCCCGGGCAGACTGACCGAAGTGCTCCATACTCCATTAATAATTTGGTGCGCATGCACTCCGAGGTAGAGTGTGGCAAGAGCATAGCCAAGAATCCGTTCAATTTTGATGCGGCGTTGTTCTGCAGCATTCGACAATCGGGCGAGCGCAATAGCGTAGAGGGCAAAAAAAGCCATTCCGGCCCACCAGGTGAGGCTTAAAATACCAATGGGGTAGAAGGGGTCGGAATTCATACTGTGGAAACAAAAGTACAGGTAAGGAGTTTAGAATCCCGTGAGCAAAATAGCAAGGAGTCCTAAAACTAGCCCTAGAATGAGTCTCGCTCTGCGGTCGTAGAACCAATTGGGCATGCGAATTTCTGGAAGGTTCCTCTTCGCCCAACGGAACAGTAAGTATCCGAGTACTAATCCAAGAATGCCTATGCCTAAAATAAAAATCTGTATGGGATCGTAATAGTAAAACATAAACAAAATTGACATAGTGCCAAGCACTAAGCTTAATATCATTAGAAGATATGAAAAAACGAGAGCGGCAATGGGGAGCCAAAGGGGTTTGGATTGGGAATTCGCTGCAGCATCCTGCAGCGCTTGGCCCTCAGGCTTGGGGTCCGCCGCCTCGTTGGGGACACTCCCCGATTCAGAGTACGTCTTAATGTTGAGTTCAGCAGGGTCTGTCGAATTGCTTTGATCGCTCAAGATTGATGCATCGAATTCAACGGAATAATTAGGATTTGCCGCTGGCTCAGACTCGATGGCGCCTGTAGGTTCGGTCAATAGGACTCTATTCTCTGATTCGAGCAATTCAATCTGTTCGGGGTTGGCAAGTTTGCCGCCAGGAACATCGCGCTTGACGGCCGCAGGGCCTAGTCGAAGTCCGTACTGGGAATCAAGCTGCAGGGAGCATGAGGCGAGAGCGAGAATGGCGGCGAGGTTTAGCGCATTACGCAGCATGAGTTTTGGGTTTACGTTTTCAACTAAACAAAAAAGCCCGCTAAAGATAATTGCCTTTATGCCGACCGCTGCTTGGCCTTAAAGGGATTACGCGCCGCGCGCTTGGCCATCTTGTTCAAAAGACTGGCGTCTTTGATAACCCTGATCAATTGAATGGCCACGAGCGGAAGAAGCACGAAGATTCCGACAAGCGCGGCAAGGATGCTGAGTTCTAACCAATTTAAAATGGCCGCAACCAGGCTCGCAGAGAGGGTAAGGGCCCAAATGTAGGTGGACTTGCTCGCTCGACGCATCTTGCCCAAGTAGTACCAATGCAGGCCAAAATTGAGTAAAAACCCAATGCCAAAAAAGAACATCAGCAGCACGGGAATCCCCCACATAATCCATGCTTTAAGGATGCTTGGCTCATCCATCGCGGCATCAATAGTAGGAGTCACTGAACTCGGACTTTCGGATTCTTGGATCAAGGCAGCCTGGTCCATGGCCTCCAATTCTTCGTTGGGCTCGTCGAGGTAGTCGTTTGCACCCACTGCGGGGTCTACCCATTCGGGTAGTGTCAGGTGCAATGCCATGCCTTCGCCAACTAGAGCACTCTCTTGAGCGGACTCTTGCTCCTGATATTGGGCCGGTACTCCTGCCTTCGCATTCGTGGCTTCAGATCGTGTACCGGCCTCGTTGTGCCTCCCTTGGTGAAGGTGCTGGAACTCAAAAGAAATCCCGCGCTGCGCATCTTTGGTAATGGAACAAGAAGCGAGGACGGCGGCCGAAAGGGCCAGGGCGGTAAAAGGGAACGTTTTCATAAATAGTGGATACAAGGTCGCTCTATTTTGAGCGAAAATCCTAGCATCAACCCCTACACAAGGCTAAATACCAGGCCAATTAGGAGCGTGGCCCAAATGTTCATCCAAAATCCGCGCCCTGCCATGTAGGGAACAGTGACCTTGCCGGAACTAAACACAATGGCATTGGGTGGAGTGGCCATCGGCAGCATGAAGGCGCAGCTCGCGCCGATCGTTAAGGGCAAGGCCAGCTGCTCAAATTCAAGGCCTTGCGCACGGGCTACCGCAAGGGCTATAGGGAGGGTGGCGCTGACCAAAGCCATGTTGCTGAAGAGCTCTGTGGTCCAAACTCCGACCGCGGTGAAGATAAAAATCCAAACCCAAGTGGGCATGGCTTCACCCGATAGGCCTTCGAGCGCGTCCAGCCAACCCGAAGCCTGCATGCCCGCAGCAAGAGATAGTCCGCCACCAAAAAGCAGCAAAATACCCCATTCAACCTTTTGAGCATCCTTCCAGCGAAGCAATGGGCCTCCTTTGCCGTCGCGAACTGCAAACATCAAAATACCTCCGGCGAGGCCGATCACCTGGTCGGGAAGGGTCCAGCCGTAGGGAGTCACAAGGGGCTCGACCCATTGGCGGGTCATCCAGAGGGCCGCAGTGGCTCCAAAAATCAGGGCAACGCGCACTTCGCCCTTGGTCCAAGCCTTGGGCTCGGGCCACTCCAATTTTCGTAGATCTACCGAGGGAAGCCCCCGGCGAAGGACAAAATAAGCAATGACGAGCAGCGCAAGGGCTAGGGGAAATGCTAGGAGGGTCCACTCCATGAATCCAGTCTGAACGCCCATTGTTTCTTCGCGAAAGGCGGCATAAACCAGATTAGGAGGGGTTCCAATGAGGGTGCCGATTCCGCCAAGGTTTGCGCCCCAAGCCATGCCAAGCAGCACGGCACGTTCTAATTTCTCGTTGCTGCCTGGTATGTGGCTAAGCAGCGACAGGGTTAGTGGAAGCATCATCACCGCTGTTGCTGTGTTACTCATCCACAAACTCAGGGAAAAGGTGGCCAGCATGACGCCAGCCAGCACTGTCTCGCTCCGGTGGCCGACGCGCCGCAAAATTCCGAGTGCAAGCCTGCGATGCAGGTTGTGGCGTTCAATGCCTCGCGCTAGCAAAAAACCGCCTAAAAAGAGGTAAATCAGGGGATTGGAATAGGCGTGGGCAAGCTGTTCGTTGGTGAGAACGCCGGTTCCGCCGAAGAGTATGAGCGGAAGCAGGGCGCTGATTCCGAGCGGAATAACCTCGGTAAACCACCAAAGGAGCATCCAAAATGCGGTACCCATAACGATGCCTTGTTGGGTGGGAACTCCAGCAAACTGGAAGGCCATAAATCCAAGCGGTCCGAGGTACAAAGTGAGTCGCTTCATCCGAAACCTAAGTTAAGTGCTTATTTGCGCAACCACACACTAAAATACTGGTGAAGCCGGGGCAAAAAGATTCCCATGGTCGGTACCAGTATTGCCGTAAGTAATAGTGTTCTCAAAAGCATTGGCCAGCCGTCGGTCAAGGGGAACACAACTGGAATGATTAAGTTGATCAGAGGGTATACGAAGAGCCAATTAAGCAAAAGCATCTTCCATTTTTTCACATCGGTAGAATTCATGGTAGTAAAGGTCGATTACCCTGTAGTTTTACAGGCAGTGAAATGGAATAAACTTATAATCTGGTGTTTCTTGTATGTCTCTTTGGCTTCCTGCCGCCCTGAGCCCCAACCCCAACCCTGGAATTCGCTGACCGACGTGGTAGATCCCCAAGACCTCTTGCTCTATGAAGTGAACCCGCGTGCCCATTCGGCCTCGGGCACGATCGCTGGAATCACTGCCGACCTAGATCGAATCAAGTCATTGAATGTCAACACTATTTGGTTGATGCCAGTGTTCAAGATGGGGCAGTTAAAAGCCATAGGCTCGCCCTATTGTGTAGCCGACTACCAGGCCATTGATGCGGAGTTTGGGACTATGGCAGACCTCAAAACGCTGATCGCCGAGGCCCACGAGCGCAAAATTTCGGTCATCATTGATTGGGTTGCCAACCACACGGCCTGGGACCATCCGTGGATCACACAGCACCCCGAATGGTACACCACCAATGCAGCGGGCAGCATCATACATCCGGCTGGAACCAATTGGCAGGATGTAGCAGACCTGAACTACGCAAATCCCGCTCTGCACGCCGCCATGATTGACGAAATGAAGTTCTGGGTGATTGAGGTGGGAATCGACGGATTCCGCTTTGATGCGGCGGACTATCTTCCCTTTGTGTTTTGGAAGTCTGCAATGGACAGCCTCAAGGGAATTGCCGACCGCAAGCTGCTGTTTTTGACCGAGGGCGAGCGCACGGACCACTATGCCGCCGGGATGCCCCTGATTTACGGCTGGAACTGGAACTACCAGCTGCAGCAAGTGTTTGGCACAGCCCAGGCCCCCGCAACCAATTTGTTAGCGGCGAACACCGCCGAGGCCAATGCTTCGCCCGCGATTCGCCTTCGCTTCGCGACCAACCACGACCAGTCCGCATGGGATGCAACCCCGGTGACGCTGTTTGGCAGTGTCGAAGCTTCCTACGCCGCTCAGGCAGCTGCGGTGCTGATGGGCGGGGTTCCGCTGATTTACACCGGTCAAGAGGTCGGCGAGGCCGGAACCACCAGTTTTTTTGGCAAAGACCCCGTCAATTGGTCGGCCAATCCGGGTTTGCCGGAGCGATTTGCTGCTCTTTTTGCCCTGCGTCTAAAGCACGATGCCCTTAGCTACGGATCGCTCAAGCCTTATTCCCATCCCAATGTTTTGGCTTTTGAGCGCCAGCTTGACGGCGAGCGAGTACTCGTGCTAATCAATACGCGCGCAGCAGCGGTAACCTATAACCTTCCGACTGCGTTGCGCGAAACCGACTGGACCGATGCCCTTCGTGCGGAATCCAAATCTCTGGGAACCTCACTGGCAATGGCGGCATTTGAGGTGTTGGTACTGGTGAACTAGCTCCTTAGCTGACGTACTTATTTGCGAGTAATCGATTTTCGCCAATGCTGCGATGCCTCATCGTTGAATGCTTCGAGGTGCACAATTCCGAGGTCTTCAAATCCGAGTCGCCGAAGGACGTTGTTGGATGCCTCGTTGTGCGGCATCGTGTATGCGTCGAGGTGGGTCCAGCGCCCGGATTCGGAAGCCCACTCTAGGACGCGTTGGCCAGCGAGGGTAGCGATTCCGCGCCCCTCAAATTCAGGCAGCAGCGCGTACCCGAGGTCGGGAAACTCGGTGCCCGGACGCACGACAATGCCGCTAAGGCCCGCGGCGACGCCGTCGAGTTCGATGACCCACAGGCCGCAACCGTAGGTTCGGTAGGGTGTCAGAAAGCTGCGCTCGAGGTAGGCGCGGGCGCCGTCGAGGGATTCGGTTCCACGCGGACCAATGTTGGCAAGCCAGCCCGGAGTCTGGGTGATCTGCTGAAGAAATTTAAGGTCGCCCTCGTGGGCTTCGCGCAAGGTCATGTTCAAAAAGAAGAACCTAGTGAACGCAACTCATCTAAACTCGTACGGTACTCCCGTTACTTGCGTCAGTAAGGTCTGGGGCGCGTCAAGAACTTTGGCGTTGCCGCGAACTTTTGGCGAGACAGGCCCCTTGGCTTTCAGGTAGTCGCGCAGCACGTCGTGCAGCGAAAAATTCTGGTTCGACGCATTGGTAACGCCCTTAATGCGGCAGAGCATGTCCATGGGGTCTCCGTCGCGTTCGCAGGCGCTCATGCGGTACACGCGTGCAGGATCCAGCGGTTTTTTGCCAACCCGCACCGTCTGCACCCGCTTGCCTTTGGGGGCATAGGCATTGAACTCGACATGCATGCCGTTGAACTTGATGACCCATCCGCCAAAACGCTCAATGGCCTTGTCGGCAAAAACGTTGTGAAGCTCCTTCTCCAACCAATCCTTGATTTGTGCCCCGGTGGCCTCTGCGACGCGCACGGGGCTGTCCACGGGAAGCATGTCAAACAAGTACCCGGAGGTGATCGGAATATTGCCCGTGTGGTCCGGAGTCGAACGGGGAGGGCAGAAGCGGAATCCGTTGCTCAGCACCAAATCCACCTCGGGCATGCGCCAGCGCAGGGCATCGGTAATCAGGGTATCAATGGTATTCTCAATCACAAAGTAGCGGTAAAGCGGCACCTTGGAGTAGCCAATTACTTCATTAATCGACCCTGAGAAGGGAGCCTCACAGGCCTTGACCAAGGAGGCTACAGTGGCGTCACCAGTCAAGGTCTCGGCATTGACTTCGATCAAGTCATAGCGCTCTTCGACGAGCTTGCCGTCTTTAAACCGCAGCCTGAGTTTGCCCACAAACGAGCCGAAGGCTCCAGGCTCGACCACCTTGGCGTAGGTGCACTGAATCGGGGTGCGAACGCGCTCATGGGTATCGCCGCCCAAAACGTAGTCTACGCCCTCGGCCTCGGGAAGGTTGGCCAAGTGGATCTGCTGCGACAGCCCTAAGTGGGCTACAACCAGCACTGCAGCACAGTTTTCTTGGCTGCGCAGCACGTCAACGTAGTGCGCGAGGTTCTCCTCGGGCTTGGTATAAATGATGCCTTTGGAGTAGTTCGGCGATTGGCGCAAAGGCACTAAGGGGTCCGTGTAGCCCAGAAATCCGATTTTAATTCTGCCAATGGTCCAAATATAGTAGGCCGGGAACACGAGTTCGCCACGCTTGCCGTTACCCAAATCGTGGTACATGTTGGCGCAGACCTTGGGCGCATGAAGGGAGCCCAGCAGCCGCTGCATCATTTTTTTGTAGTAAACCACTTCCCAGTTGCCCGGCAGGTAGAGGTCGTAGTCCAGGGCATTGAGAATCGGAATCATCGCCTCGCCAGTGGTCTTCACGGCGAGCTCACTGCCCTGAAACATGTCGCCGGTATCAATCAAAAAGCTGTGCTGGTGCAGCGCCCGTTCTGTCTTAAGGCAGGTGGCCAGGTTGGCATAGCCTCCAGTTTTGCGAAACACCATTTGCCCGTCTTCCCAAAAAAGTTCGTCGTGCGGGTGGATTTGGCAGTGCACGTCGGTGGTCTGCAGAATGACAGCCTCGACCTCATCGGCATCCAAGCCTTCACTACCTGAGCGAGGCATGGGCGGATTCTCGTTTAAGGACCCCAGGGCATGCAGGGGGTTAAGGGCGAGGGCAGCACCTAAGAGTCCTGTTTTTTTGAGGAATTCGCGGCGATCAGTATTCATAGTTTGGCTTTTTGGGCATCAATTTTTGCCTTTATGGGGCCAAAGGGGCCGTATTTGTGCTGCTCGGCAGAGAATCCGTCGGCAAAGGGGCCGAAGGGGTGATCAAAGGGCTTCTTGGATGCATCAGGCCAGTCCTTTGCAATGTTCATTTTGGGCCGCGGCTGGCTGTTCACATAGGCGGCAACATCCCAGGAATCCTCGTCGCTGAGCATGGGCGCATCGTGGGTCGCTCCGTTGGGCATGTTGTACTTCACGTAGCCTGCAAAATTGCTCAAGCGGTATAAGCCAGCGCCATCGTTGTAGCTGAGGCTTCCCCATAGGGGCGGGTAGGTGTACTCCCTTTGCCCTTTAGCTACAAGTCCCTGACCGTCGGCCTGATGGCAGCTTTGGCACTGATCGGCATAAACAAGTTTGCCGCGCACCGGGTCGGCAGGGCGGTTCAAGAACGCTGGCTTTTTTAGTCCGGACCCCTCAGGAACCTCGCCCTTGGGAACAGTGCTTCCAATAAAATTGATGTAGGCGACCATGGCCTGCATTTCGGCAGAACCGCTGTCTAAGGCTTTGCCGTTAAGGCTGCGTTCGATGCAATCATTGACCCGCTTATAAATGCTCTCGACGCCTCCTGACCGCGCTCGGAACTTGGGGTAGGTAGAGGCAACGGCCGAGTAGTTGTTCCCAAAGAACTTGGTCCCCGCATCGAGGTGGCAGTTTTGGCAGTTCAGCGCGTTGCTGCGGTTTTTTTCGATGACTCCGGCTGGACCAAAGTACTTGGATGTGTGGGCAATAAGCTCTTTACCATACTCCATCTGCTCCCTTAATTGGGGGTCAGAGACCGCATCAAGGCTAGGGGCGACCCAAGAGGCAAGCTGCGGTTCTGGATTGGGCTCGGGCGGCAGTTGCAGCTCAGGCTTTGGGCTCGTGATTCGGGCCCACCAAGCGGTCATCCAGGCCTTGGGCTGAGTAAAAACAGCGATGTACGACAGGAGTGCAAGCACAAAAAGAGACAAAAAAACGGTTAGCTGAAGCAATTGCCCCAGGGTTTGTAGCATTTTTTCGTCCTTCTCAGGCTTTGGATCCTCGAGCATTGTTAGTGCGGCAGGCGTTCTCGAATTTGGCCGTAGAGGTAGGTTCCAACGATGGCAAAAAAGAACACAATGAGCATAGGCAGCACTCCGTATCCTATACTGACGACCATTGGTCCTGGGCATGCGCCGCCCAATGCCCAGCCGAGGCCAAAGATGGTTCCGCCCAAAAAGTAGCGGTAAAAGCTGCGGTCTTTGGGGGCAATCGCAATAAGCTCGCCATTAATATCGCGGACTTTAAACTTTTTAATTACAAAGATGCCAAGGGCCCCCAGAACGACGGCCGTTCCAATGATTCCATACATGTGAAACGCCTGAAAGCGAAACATCTCTTGAATTCGGTACCATGAAAAGGCTTCGCTTTTGGCCATGAGAATGCCAAAAAATGCTCCAACCAGAAGGTATTTGATCAACCGCATGGCTTAAAAAATCAAAGGATAAATAAAGTGAGTCATGACGAGTCCGCCTGCGAAGAATCCGACCACAGCAAAAAGTGAGGGGATTTGCAGGTCAGACAGGCCGCTAATTGCATGCCCAGAGGTGCAACCGCCGGCGTAGCGCGTGCCCAGCCCCACAAGGAGTCCGGCTGAGGCCAAAATCAGAAAGCCTCTGAGGGTGAGCGCGTTTTGCCAGGAGAATAGTTCGTCGGGCTGAACTCCCGATGAAGAGGTGCTCGGTGCGCCAAATCCAAGCTCGGCAAGGTCTTGTAGGGTGGCCTGCGAAATTTGTACGGCTTCGCCGGAGTTTAAATAGGTGCTCGTTAGGAAGCCTCCAATAACGGCTCCGGCCAAAAAAACAAGGTTCCAGGATTCCTTCTTCCAGTCAAAGTCAAAAAACTTGCTTCGCCGGTTGGTAGCTATGGCGCAAAGGGTCCGAAGATTACTCGAAAGTCCAAAACTCCGCCCAAAGAGCAGGAGCGCAAACATGGTAAAGGCTATGGCAGCCCCCGAGAACCACCAGGGCCAGGGATTGATGATGAATTCCCACATTCCGTTTCTGTTTTTTAGTTAATGTACTTCTTGACGTCTTGCCAGGTGCCGCCGTTGGTTACGTTGCTGATTCCCGCTTGAGCCAAAATGGCCTTGGCCATTCCGCTTCGGCTGCCGCTTCGGCAAAAAACAACAATGGCAGTCTTGCCCTCGAACTCTTCAAGGCGGTCGGCTACTTGGTCCAGGGGAATGTTTACCGAGGCCTCAACGTGACCGTCTTGGAATTCTTCTTCAGTGCGCACGTCAACGAGGAATGCTCCCGCTTGAATAAGGTCGTTCATAATTGCTTAGTGTTTTTTGGCATTTTTTGAGATGCCTAAGTTAAGCGTGTGTGCAATAGTATTTGAAACTCCGCACCGTCAAGCACGCAATTCCACGGAACCATTTCAAGTGCTTTGGAGTTATTGGGTTATGGCTTTACCAGACTCCGTGAAACGCTTAAACGATGCCGACATTGACCGGGTCATCGCCATGGCCTGGGAGGATCGCACCACTTTTGACGCGATCTTCGCTCAGTTTGGCCTACGCGAGAACGAAGTCAGAGCCCTGATGCGCCATCACATGAAGGCCTCGTCGTTCAAAATGTGGCGCGAGCGCGTGGACGGGCGCAAAACCAAGCATTTGGCCCTGCGCAACTTCTCGAGCGGGCGCTTCAAAAGCGACAACCAAAGTTTGGGTTAGGCCTTTCCAGCGCAAATCTCAATTCATCCAAATAGGATGGAGCATTACTTGCGAACAAATACCCAGCGGCTTTCGTCCGACTCTTCCTTGAAAAACGCGTAGCCTTCGTCTTTAAACGTTTGTGCTACCTCGGGATTGCTGCTGGAGTGGTTGGCGAGAAACCGAGCCATGGCACCCCGTGCCTGCTTGCTGAGGGCAGAAACCGATCGAACCTTCCCCTTGACGTTCTGAATAAAGACCAAATCAATCCAGCAAAATTGTGCGGAGTCAATCCCTTCGGAGTATTCTTCGCTGGCGCAGTTCAAAACGGCCGAACCGCCGGCGTCGCGCAGCAGCCATTCGGTCACGGACTCCTTCCAGTAGCGCGTGAGTCGCTTGCCCCCAAGGCTTTGCCCGAGGTCGAGCCGGTAGGGTAAAACGCCATCCTGCGGCCTGAGGATTCCGTACAAGCCCGATAGGATTCTGAGTCGCTCCTGGGCCTGGTCTGGCAGAGCCCAGGTCTCGGGTCGCAGCCGTCCAAACGCCTCCCCTGTGAAGGTAAATGCAGCCTGTGTTCCAAGCGAATTGGGGTTCCAAAGGGCCCATTGCTGTTTGGCCTGCTCGGCCAGCCGAGGGCTACAGCCATAGAAGGCGGCCCAGTCCTTGGTATGACTGCGCACTCGGTCGGCTAATAGGGCCGCAGAGTCAATTAGGGGCGCATGATGGTTGGCGGCTGGCGCCCCGGCGGCATTCATGGATTTTGAGGGAGACAGAAGTATGCGCATGATCCTAAGTGACTGGGGTTTCGAGGCCTTTTTCGAAGCCTTTAAAGATAATTTCTCCCATGGCTTTGCGGCACAATTTCTTGCGGTATTGGTCGGCAAACCATGTTCATTGCCTTCTGATGCTGTACTATCTTGCAGTATGCAAAAAATTCTCTCCCTCATCTTGGGTCTCACGGCCGCAGCGACCTTCGCCCAAAAACTACCGGCAACCATTGAACTCGGCGCCACTTTGCCCATGGCAGGGCTGGAGCTTGCCAACGCAACCCGAGAAGACGACGCCCCTATGGCCCTGGGCAGCGTGGCCACCGAGCAGGGCCTTTTGGTTATTTTCACCAGCAATACCTGCCCGTTTGTAGTGGGTAATGGCCCGAAGTCCGAAGGATGGGAGGGAAGGTACCGAGAAATCGTCGCGCTGGCGGACAAGCTCAAGGTGGGTATAGCCTTTATCAATTCCAACGAGGCCAAGCGAGCTCAGGGTGAGTCGATTGAGGAGATGCGTGCGCGCGCCAAAAAGTACAAATACCAGGCGCTTTACTTGCTTGACCAGGACCACAAGCTTGCCGACGCCTTCGGCGCACGAACGACTCCGCACGTCTTTTTGTTTGATGCGACCCAGACCTTGGTTTACCTAGGGGCCATTGACGACAACGTTGATTCCGCAAAAAAAGTAAAAAAAACCTGGCTCAAGGATGCCATGATTGCCATGGTAGGCCGCAAACCGATACCGGTGGCACAGACCAAGAACGTTGGTTGCAGCATAAAACGCCTTCAATAAAGCGTGCAGGCTGAGGTAATTGCAATCGGAACCGAGCTTCTTTTAGGTCAAACAATCGACTCGAATTCAGCCTGGATCGGCGAGCGTTTGGCGGAATTAGGGGTTACCCTGCGCCGCAAGACCGTGGTGGCCGACCGATTGGACGACGTGCTTGCTGCACTGAATGCCGTAATGGCCGATACCCAGTGGGTCATCATCACGGGCGGGCTTGGTCCGACCCGAGACGACTTGACCAAGGGCATTCTCAACGACTACTTTGGGGGGCGCCTGGTGTATCATCCTGAAATCTACCGCCATATTGAGGCCTTGTTTGCCCGAATGGGCCGGGTGCCGGGCGCATTAAACCGAGAGCAGGCGGAAATTCCCGACGTTTGTGAGTGGCTGCCTAATGCCGTCGGAACGGCCCCAGGCATGCTCTTTGAGCGCCAAGGCCAGCGGTTTGTGAGCATTCCCGGCGTTCCTTTTGAGATGAAGCACATCATGGAATCCCATGTTTTGCCGCGCATCAGGGCCGAGTCAGACGCCCACATCGAGCACCGGTTTTTTATGGTGCAGGGTATTCCTGAGTCGGAACTTGCCGAGCGAATGGTCGATTGGGAATCCAGTCTCGCCGAGGGCCTCAGCTTGGCCTATTTGCCATCTCCCGGAATTGTCAAGCTGCGCCTTACCGCCCGAACCGCCACCGATCACGCTGCCCACGTGCTGCTCGAGCAAGCCTCGGCCAGCCTGCGCACCCTGCTTGGTCGCGATATTTTTGCCGAGAATGTTTTAAGCATCGAAGAGGTGGTGGGCGAACTGCTCAAGGCCAGCGGGCAAACCGTTGCCACGGCAGAGAGCTGCACCGGCGGGTCCATCGCAGCCCTGCTCACGCGCATTCCGGGTTCGTCGCAGTACGTTCAGGGCGGAATCGTCGCCTATGCCAACGAGGCTAAAATTCAGCTTCTTGGCGTGCCTGAGGCGGACCTTGTTCAGCACGGCGCGGTCAGTGATCCCGTGGTGCGCGCTATGGCTCGCGGAGCTCGCCAGCGCCTCAACGCGGATTGGGGTCTTGCCAGCAGCGGAATTATGGGTCCCGACGGAGGTTCTGCCGCGAAGCCACTGGGCACCGTGTGGCTTGCTGTGAGTGGGCCAGGGGTAGATTGGGCTGCCCGTTTTCAGATGGGAGACCATCGGGAACGCAGTGTTCGTAAATCCGTTTTAGAGGTTTTAGGTAGATTGAGGGGATTTTTAGCCGACGCACCTTAGATACATTGATAAATCCGCTGTACATTTGCACTCCCGTTGCAGAACGGTAAAAAGATTAACACTGCGCGATTATGTCACGAGTTTGCGAGATTACCGGTAAGAAGGCCATGGTTGGTAACCATGTGTCGTTCTCTAATAAAAAAAATAAGCGCACCTTCAATGTCAATTTGATGCGCAAAAAGTTTTACATCGCTGCAGAAGATAAGTGGGTCACCCTGCGCATCTCCGCAGCTGCTCTTAAGACCATTAACAAGAAGGGTATTGAGGCCGTTTTGGCCGAGGCCCGCGTCAACGGCAACGTTCCGCTTTAATCCTAAAGAATCATGGCAAAAAAAGGCAATCGCGTACAGGTGATCCTCGAGTGCACTGAGCACAAAGAGTCAGGCATGGCAGGAACGTCACGCTACATCACGACCAAGAATAAGAAAAACACGCCCGATCGCATGGAGATTAAGAAATTTAATCCCGTACTCAAGCGCATGACTGTTCACAAAGAAATTAAGTAAACGAAATGGCAAAGAAAGTAGTTGCAACCCTCAAGAAGGCCGGTGGTATTACCTACGCACGGGCTATTAAGGTCGTTAAAACCTCTAGCGGTGGCTACGGCTTCGAAGAGAAGATTATGGTTAAAGACGATGTGCCTAATTTTTTTAAGGCCTAGTTCTCGATCACAACCAATTATAAACCGCTCCACGAGCGGTTTTTTTATATCTTAACGTATGTCATTGTTTGGACTCGCTAAAACCAAGGAAGCCCTTTTTGCTGGAATCAGCAAATTGTTTGGCGGCAAATCGGTTGTGGACTCCGCGACCCTCGATGCCCTTGAAGAAGCGCTGATTTCGGCCGACGTGGGAGTCGAAACATCCGTCAGGCTGGTAGAGGCGGTCGAGGCAAGGGTGGCTAAGGACAAGTACGTCGACGAAGAGGGCCTTAAAGAGCTCATTCGAAACGAATTGGCCGATCAGTTTGCCCAATGGGCAGCAATTAAGCCGGTGGATATTCCCGCAGGCCAGCCCATGGTGGTTCTGGTGGTCGGTGTTAATGGCGTAGGCAAAACCACTACCGTAGGCAAGCTTGCCAAGAAATTCCGAAGCGAAGGCCATGCGGTTGTTTTGGGTGCCGCAGACACCTTCCGCGCCGCGGCAGTAGACCAACTCAGAATTTGGGCCGACCGTTCGGGAGCCACCTTTGTGGAGAAGGGTATGAACACCGACCCTGCAGCGGTTGCCTATGCGGCAGTAGAGGCGGGAGTCCGCAACGGTGGAGGCGTAGTGCTGGTGGACACCGCAGGCCGGCTTCACAACAAGGTTAATCTGATGAACGAGCTGGGCAAGATCCGCCGAGTAATGGAGAAAGTCGTGGTGGGCGCGCCCCACGAGACCTGGCTGGTCCTCGACGCTTCCACAGGCCAAAATGCTGTTAATCAGGCTCTTGAATTCTCTAAGGTCACGCCATTAACGGGCCTAATTTTGACCAAAATGGACGGAACGGCCAGAGGCGGAGTGGTGCTGGCCATCGCAGAAAAGCTCAGGGTGCCCCTGCGTTATATTGGAGTAGGAGAAGGGGTCGATGACCTTCAGGAATTCGATGCCAAGAACTTTCTCAAGGCCCTCTTGAGCTAAGTCGAAATCCATAATTTCTGAATAAAATCACTATGAAGACCAAAGCCGAAATCACCGCCAATTGGTTGCCTCGCTACACCGGGGTGGCCGTTGATGAAATGTCGGACTACGTCCTGCTTACCAATTTTAACGAATACCTGCACCGATTTGTCGCTATGACGGGTGGGCATATTGTAGACGCCAACCGCAGCATGCCCAGTGCTCAGGGCCAGGGCATGACCCTGATCAATTTTGGAATGGGCAGTCCCAATGCAGCGACCGTCTGTGACTTGCTTAGCGTAGTACAGCCCAAGGCCATCCTTTTTTTGGGCAAATGCGGAGGGCTGCGCGAGCGAACCAAGGTGGGCGACTTCATCCTCCCCATCGGCGCAATCCGCGGAGAAGGGGCCTCAGACTCCTACTTTCCCTCTGAAGTGCCTTCCTTGCCTGCATTCATGCTGCAGCGCGCCACCTCGCACGTAATTCGAAACCGCAATCTGGACTACTGGACGGGTACCGTCTACACCACCAACCGAAGAGTTTGGGAGCACGACGAGGAATTCAAGGAATACCTTCGCGTGGTCCGCGCTCTTGCCATCGACATGGAGACGGCCACACTGTTCTCCGCCGGCTTTCACAACCGCCTCAACCTAGGCGCCCTTCTTCTGGTGTCGGACCAGCCAATGACCCCTGAGGGCGTAAAGACCAGCGACAGCGACGCCAAGGTGTCGTCAGACTATGTGGGCACCCACATTAGCATTGGAATTGAAACCCTTGAAGAGATTATGAATCAGGGTCTTTCAGTAAGACACTTAAAGTTTTAATACAAGCATATGCGCACCAAGTCCGCGGCGAAAAACCGCATCAACGTCATTACCCTAGGCTGTTCCAAAAACGTGTACGACAGCGAAATACTCATGGGGCAGCTCAAGGCATCGGGCAAGGACGTGGTGCACGAGCAAGAGGGGAGAATCGTGGTGATCAACACCTGCGGGTTTATTGAGAATGCCAAAGAGGAGTCGATCAATACCATTCTCGAAGCAGTGGGCGCCAAAGAGGCAGGCCTTATCGACAAAATATTTGTCACCGGATGCCTGAGCGAGCGCTATAAACCAGACCTCGAGCGTGAAATTCCCAATGTGGACCAGTATTTTGGTACGCGCGACCTGCCGCTGCTGCTCAAGGCCCTCGGCGCGGACTACAAAAAGGAACTCGTTGGAGAGCGCCTCACTACTACTCCGCAGCATTTTGCCTACCTCAAAATATCCGAAGGATGCGACCGTCCCTGTTCGTTTTGCGCGATTCCGCTGATGCGGGGCAAACACCGATCCACCCCGATTGAGGACCTGGTTACCGAGGCCGAGAAGCTTGCGGCAAAGGGCGTGGTCGAGCTAATCCTCATCGCTCAGGACTTGACCTATTATGGCTTGGATATTTATGGTGAACGCCGTCTCGCAGAGCTGGTGACCGCACTCAGCGGGGTGGACGGAATCCAGTGGATCCGCCTGCACTACCTCTTTCCTACGGGCTTTCCCGAGGACGTGCTCGACGTAATTCGCGAGAACCCCAAGGTCTGCAGGTACATTGATATTCCTCTGCAGCATATTGCCGACGGCGTCCTTAAAAGCATGCGGCGCGGAACCACCCATGCCAAAACCGACCGCCTGCTCGAGGCGATGCGCGAGAAGGTTCCAGGAATCGCCATACGCACGACCTTGATTGTGGGCTACCCCGGCGAAACCGAAGCCGACTTTGAGGAGCTTGCCGACTGGGTGCGCGTTCAACGCTTCGAACGCCTGGGCGTATTCACCTACAGCCATGAAGAGAACACCCATGCCTTTGGCCTAAAAGACGACGTTCCCCAAGAGGTGAAGCATGGTCGCCAGCAGGCAATTATGGAGATCCAGCGGGAGATTTCCCTTGAGCGCAACGAGTCGCTTATTGGGCAAACGCTAACGGTAATCATCGACCGAACCGAGGGAGATACCTTCGTCGGCAGGACGGAGTTCGACTCCCCTGACGTTGACAATGAGGTGCGCATTGAGGCTCCGGGCATTCATTTGAAGCACGGGACCTTCGTTACGGCCCGGATTACTGGGGCTACGGAGTACGACCTAGAGGGCATTTTGCTCTAGGGTAATTCGGGACATTCCGCCCTTTAGGCTATAGAGTTAGGGGTGCTCTGTTAACAACTTCAAGCGTTTTAAACCCTTGGTTTGGGGCCCATATGCTACCTTTAGGTTTAGCCCATGTACCTCGTATTTGACACCGAAACCACCGGACTTCCAAGGGATTGGAATGCTCCTCTAAGTGATTTAAGCAACTGGCCGAGGGTGGTTCAGCTCGCTTGGCAGCTTCACGGTCAAGACGGGGAGTTAATCGAGGCTCGCGACTACCTTATTTGCCCAGAGGGATTCAACATACCCTTTGGTTCCCAAGAAATTCATGGAATCAGCACCGAACTTGCTCGAGCGCAGGGACATCCGCTGACGGCAGCCCTCGACGCCTTTCGGGCGGCCTTGAGTCAGACCTCCTTCATGGTTGGGCACAACCTGAAGTTTGACCTGAATGTGCTTGGCGCAGAATTTTTGCGAATCGGCCTTGAACCCGATTGGATGCAATTGCCCGTAATCGATACCATGACGCCCCAAACGGCTGCTCTGGTGGGCATTCCGGGGCGAGGCGGATTCAAGCCAGCAAAACTCACGGAACTCCACAGTACGCTGTTCAATGCACCCTTTGTGGAGGCTCACAATGCGACCGCTGACGTGGAGGCCACCGCTCGCTGCTTTTGGGAACTGACTCGCCGCCGTCATTGGCAAGCTGCAGACCTGGGCATGGAGCAAGCCCAACTCGACCGCTACGTTGCAGCCCATCCCCAGGAAATCCTGCCCATTGGAATCAAGCACCGCGACCTCAAAAAAGCCAGTGCCGACCTCAAGGCTGGCCTTCAAGAGGCTGCGCCATCCTCGGCTGCTGAGCCGTCCTCGGCCGCTGCGCCGACGACCGCAAACCCCGACGCCGCCGAGCCAGGGCCTGGCGGGCCGCTTGAAGCGGCTCCCGACGGAATTCCCTTTTTTCACCTTCACGTGCACAGCCAGTTCAGCGTGCTGCAGGCCACGACCAAGGTTCCGGAGCTTATTAAGCGTGCCGCCGACGACGGTCAGCCCGCGGTAGCCCTCACGGACTTGGGCAACATGATGGGTGCCTTTCAGTTTGTGCAGGGAGTTCAGGCGCACAATAAGAACCGTCCGGAGGGAAGCCCCGAGCTCAAAGCCATTGTGGGCATTGACGCCTACCTCTGCCGCAACCACTTGGACCGCAGCCAAAAAGACGACGGCTTCCAGATTCCGCTGCTGGCCAAGAACAAGCAGGGCTACCACAACCTGGCTAAACTCAGTTCCATCGCCTACATCGAGGGCTTCTACTACCTGCCGCGCATTGACCGCGACCTGCTTTTGGCCCACCGCGAGGGCCTGATGGTGACAACCGGCGGAATCATGGGTGAAGTTCCCCAGCTCATCCTCAATGTGGGCGAGAAGCAGGCCGAGGAGGCTTTTTTATGGTGGAAGAAGGAATTTGGTTCGGATTTCTACGCCGAAATCAACCGACACGGCCTCCCGGAGGAGGATGCCGTCAACGAGGTACTAAAGCGCTTCTGTATTGAGCACGGGGTCAAGGCGGTTGCGGCCAACAACTGCTTCTACCTCAACGAGGCCCAGGCCGAGGCGCACGACGTGCTGCTCTGCGTCAAGGAGTCCGAGAAAAAGTCGACTCCCATCGGGCGCGGGCGCGGATTCCGCTACGGATTCCCCAACAGCAAGTTCTACCTCACGACGCAAGAAGAGATGCGCCAGCGCTTCGCAGACTGGCCAGAGGCCCTGGAGAATCTAGGCGAAATACTGGCCAAGGTGGAGAACTATGGGCTTGCACGAGACGTGCTCCTGCCCAATTTTGAGATTCCGAGTGAATTTTTGAATCCCGAAGACGCCCAAGATGGGGGCAAACGGGGAGAAAACGCCTACCTGCGGCACCTGACCTACCTGGGTGCCGCCAAGCGTTACGGTGAGCCCCTCGACCAAGAAATTGTGGAGCGTCTTGATTTTGAACTTGAAACCATTGAGCGCACCGGCTACCCAGGCTACTTCTTGATTGTGCAGGATTTTTGCCGTGCGGCACGCGAAATGCAGGTCAGCGTCGGGCCCGGTCGAGGTTCTGCTGCTGGCTCGGCCGTTGCCTATGCCACGGGAATCACCAACGTCGACCCAATCAAGTACGACCTACTTTTTGAGCGATTCTTGAATCCCGACCGGGTGAGTTTGCCCGATATCGACATTGATTTTGACGATCGCGGCCGCGATCGGGTAATTCAGTACGTCATTGATAAGTACGGATCAAACCAAGTTGCGCAGATCATCACCTATGGGTCCATGGCAGCAAAGTCCGCCATAAAAGACGCGGGCCGTGCCCTGGATCTCCCCTACGACGACGCCGACAAACTGACGAAGTCCGTGCCCGACAACTCTACGTTACAAGTTTTACTGGATTCCGACGACGCAACCATCCGCGATAAGTTCCGCAACGAAGACTACGACAAGGCGGTTGCTCTACGCACAATGGCCAAGGGCAATGACCTCAAGGCCGCAACCCTCAAGCAGGCTAAGGTGCTCGAGGGATCGCTGAGGAATTTGGGCATTCATGCCTGCGGGGTCATCATAACGCCGGGCGACATTCGCGAGCTCATACCAGTGACCACGGCCAAAGAAAGCTCGATGTGGACCACCCAATTTGACAACGCAGCGGTTGAATCGGCGGGGCTGCTCAAAATGGACTTCTTGGGACTCAAAACCCTCACGCTGATCAAGGACAGCGTGGAGCTGGTGCGCAAGCGCCACGGAATCGACATTGACATTGAGGCCATTCCGCTCGACGACGTGGCCACCTACGAGCTCTTTCAGCGGGGCGACACGGTGGGTATTTTTCAGTACGAATCCCTTGGGATGCAAAAGCACCTCAAGGACCTCAAGCCCACGGTTTTTGGCGATTTGATTGCCATGAACGCCCTCTACCGTCCGGGCCCAATGGAGTACATCCCCAGCTTCATTCGCCGAAAGCACGGTACCGAGGCCATCTCCTACGACGTTCCGGGCATGGAGGAGTTTCTCAAGGAAACCTACGGAATCACGGTCTATCAGGAGCAGGTAATGCAGCTCTCGCAAAAACTAGCCGGATTCACCAAGGGCGAGGCCGATATGCTGCGCAAGGCCATGGGTAAAAAAATCAAGGCAGTTCTCGACCAGATGAAGCCCAAGTTTACTGCGGGCGGTGCAGAGCGCGGGCACCCCGAAGCGGTTTTGGAGAAAATATGGAAGGACTGGGAGGCCTTTGCCCTCTATGCCTTCAACAAGTCGCACTCCACCTGCTATGCTTGGATTGCCTACCAAACGGCCTACTTAAAGGCGAACTACCCTGCAGAATACATGGCTGCCGTGCTGTCCAACAACATGAACGACATCAAGCAGGTGACCTTCTTCATGGAGGAGTGCAAGCGCATGAAGCTGCCTGTTTTGGGCCCTGACGTCAATGAATCCGAGGGCACCTTCACGGTCAATAGCGAGGGCGCCCTTCGATTCGGACTCCTTGGCATGAAGGGGGTAGGGGGGTCTGCAGTGGACTTTTTGCTTGCAAACCGAGCCGCTAAGGGGTCCTTCACGAGCGTTTTTGACGTAGCCCGCCGCCTTGATCTTAGGCTGGTCAACAAAGGCACATGGGAATCCTTGGCCTTAGGCGGAGCCTTTGATCGCTTTGACGGAATCCACCGCGCGATGTTTTTTGCCGAAGAGTCCGACGGCCGTCCTTTTGTGGAGCGACTCCGACGCTACGGGCAGGCCTACCAGGACCAGCTCAATTCCGCCCAAGTAAGTCTCTTTGGCGAAGACAGTGGGGTAGATACTCCCGAGCCGGCACTGCCGCAGGTTGCGCCTTGGAACAACTTGGAGCTGCTCAAGCGCGAGAAGGAGGTAATTGGCATCTACGTGAGTGCGCATCCCCTGGATGCTCATCGTTTTGAGCTCCAAACCTTTAGAAAGCACAGCGTGGAGGAGCTGTCGTCGCTGGAGGCTTTTGTAGACGGCAAAGGCGCTCGAGAATTTGCGGTTGCCGGAATCATTACCAATGCCCAGGTGCGTACTACCCGAACGGGCCGAGAGATGGGGAGTTTTGTGCTTGAAGACGTCGACGGCTCCACCGAATTTGTCGTTTTTGGCCAGCAGTTTCTCGAGCTTCGGAGCTTTTTTGTGAACGACCTCATGGTTTTGGTCCGTGGTCGGGTGCAGCGCCCGGCATGGGCTCGCGACGAGGGTCAAGCCAAACTAGTGGCCGACATTCACAAAATTCAGCTCCTGAGCGAGCTTTTTGACCGTGAAGCGCGGGGACTTACCCTCTATGCTGCCGTGCAAGACATCAATCCCAGTACCTGGGGAGAGCTTTCGAACATTTTGGGTTCCAGCCCCGGCAAGCAGCGTCTGCAGTTTCACATTGGAGACGCGGCCAGTCAGACCCAGCTGCGCATGCCCAGCCGCGGGCGCGGAGTGCAGATTACTCCGGAACTTTTGGCGGACCTCGATCAACTAAAGCACTTTCACGCCGCAGTGCGCCTGGATTAGACCATGAAGACCCTAGCTACCGTTCTGATTTTTTGCCTTGCTGTGGCCTCTGCTACCGCCCAGAATGCGGTCGATGCGCAAGGCCGCCGAAACGGTGCATGGTCTGCTAAGTACCCTAGTGGCCAGCCGCGCTATGAGGGCACTTTTGATGCGGGCGTTCCAGTGGGGCGTTTTGTCTACTACCACGAGAATGGTTTTCGAAGTGCCCAGATGGACTATCGGGGCCGCACGGGACTCTGCATGTCGGAACAGTTTGACGACAAGGGCAAGCTCATGGCTCGGGGAAAGTACCAGTCCGACCGACTGCGCGACAGCGTTTGGACCATTTATGCCTTTGACGGTACTCGCTTGGAGCTTGCGACCTATGCGGCCGGCGAGCTACAGGGTGCCTACACCATGTTTTACCCAGACGGGCAGGTGATGGAGCGCGGGGAATATGCCAAAGGCCTAAAAACCGGAGTTTGGACCCGCTTTAGCGACGTTGGCGCCAAGGAGCGAATCGCAACCTACGCAGAGGGCATGCTGCAGGGTACCTGGACCGAGTTTGATTCCAACGGCCGCACGTCGGTGGTGGGAAGCTACCGCAACGACCTGCGCGAGGGCAAGTGGAATTATTTGGAGCGCGGCGTTTTGCTGCGTTCTGAGGTTTACCGGCGCGGAATTCTTCAAGATCCTTCGAAGTAGTGGCTCGTGTAGTGGTTGGTTTGTCGGGCGGGGTGGATTCCTCGGTGGCTGCCCTTTTGATGCAGCAGACTGGCCACGAGGTCATTGGAATTTTTATGCGCAACTGGAACGATGCCTCTCCCACGCTGGAGCAGGAGTGTCCTTGGATTGAGGATTCCAACGACGCCTTGCTGGTGGCCGAGAAGCTGGGTATTCCTTTTCAGGTGCTGGATTTGTCTCAGGAGTACAAGGTGCGCATTGTGGATTATATGTTTGCGGAGTACCAGGCTGGCCGCACTCCGAACCCCGACGTGCTGTGCAACAGGGAGATCAAGTTTGATCTTTTTTTGGAGGCCGCTCGAAGGCTTGGCGCGGACTTTATCGCTACCGGGCACTATGCGCGCGTGGAGCAGGACGACCAGGGTAGGTATCGGTTGCGCGCGGGCCTCGATGCAGGCAAGGATCAATCCTATTTTTTATGCCAGCTGAGTCAGGATCAGCTTTCGGAGGCACTCTTCCCCATCGGCGGACTCCAGAAGTCTGAGGTGCGACGCCTTGCCGCCGAAGCAGGACTGGTCACCGCGGCCAAGCACGATTCTCAGGGACTTTGCTTTATTGGGCATGTGCGCCTTCCTGATTTTTTGCAGCAGCAGCTCAAACCCCGAGAGGGTCAGATTGTTGAAATTCCGCGGGATTCGGCCAAGCTGACTCCGGTTCCACGGGGCAAGCCATGGGACTTTGAGCCCCAAGACGGTGCGGTCGTTGGCCTGCACCAAGGTGCTCATTACTTCACCGTTGGCCAGCGCAAGGGACTTTTGGTGGGAGGGAAGCCTCTTCCGCTCTTTGTTTTGGCGACCGACGTAGTGCGCAATGTGGTCTACGTTGGCCAGGGCGAGGACCACCCCGGTTTGTACCGCAACGCCATCTGGATTGCCGCAGAAGACCTGCACTGGGTTCAGCCCTGGCGCGAGCTTGCCTCGGGAGAAAGGGCAACATACTCGCTACGGATTCGCTACCGTCAGGCCCTGGTCGAGGCAGAGCTTTGGAGGTCAGAGGGCGGACTCTGGATCGAATTCCGCAAACCCATGAAGGCTGTGGCTCCGGGGCAGTTTGCCGCCTGGTACGACGGCGGAGATTTAGTGGGCTCAGGAGTTATCTTTAGTTAATGCAAAGAATAATCCTCCTGTCTGCCCTGGTATTCTGGACCAGTGCTTCGTGGGCTCAAGACTCCGCAAAGAAATACTGGGTTTACCTCAATGAATCTGCTGTTGATTTTAGTCAACCCATGCTCGGCCCCGACGCATTGTCCCGCCGTAGCGCCCAAGGCATTGCCTTGAAAACTAGTGACTTTGCCCTTCAGCAATCCGCTGTGACCGCAGTGAATAGGGTTGCTGGCGTAGTGGGTCGAAGCCGTTGGCTCAGGGCAGTAGTCGTCAGGGCTAATGATACCCAGATTGCGCAGCTCAAGTCCCTTCCAGAGGTTGCTTCGCTTCAGCCGGTGGGCATTATGAAGCGCTCTCTGACTGAGCTCGAGGTTCCGCTTAGCCCGGCCAGTAAGGGCGACAGTAAAGGCCTCGAGCCTGATGAAGCATCGCCCAAACCTTCGTCTGAAGAAGAGGGAATCCAGGCCTACCAGTACGGAGCCTCCTTGGCTCAAGTCACACAAATTCAGCTGGATGTGCTGCACGATGATGGTTTTGACGGTGCCGGAGTAAAGATTGCCCTCATGGACGGCGGTTTTACAGGCGCTCAGACTCATTCGGCCTTTCTTGGGGCCTGGCAGCAGGGTCGGGTTTTGGGTACCTGGGATTACGTCGACGGAGACAGCAACGTCTTTCACCTCGGTAGCCACGGCATGAGCGTATGGAGTACCATTTGCTCCGACCTCGACGGAACCTTTGTAGGCACTGCGCCCAAGGCCTCGTTTTACCTTTTTAAGACCGAGAATCAAGCCACAGAAACGATTGCAGAAGAGTACCATTGGGTAATGGCCGCCGAGCGCTCCGACTCCCTGGGCGTTGACGTGATCAATACCTCTCTGGGGTACACCACCTTCGATAACGGAATCGACGACCACAGCTACGCCGACATGGACGGGCGCAGTACCCCGATTTCTATTGCCGCAGTGGCGGCAGCCCGCACCGGAATGATCCTTTGCATCTCCGCCGGCAACGAGGGCAGCTCCAGCTGGAAGTACATTTCTGCTCCTGCAGACGCTGATTCGATTTTAGCCGTCGGTGCCGTGGACCAGTTTGGCATTCGGGCAGGGTTTAGCAGCCAGGGCCCATCCTTTGACGGCCGCATCAAGCCCGACGTCGCCGCTCGAGGCCTGGGTGCCGCCGTCATGAATTCGAATGGCCAAGTAGCCACGTCATCAGGAACGAGCTTCTCGTCGCCCATCATGGCTGGGGCCATGGCCAGCCTGGTTCAGGCGGCCAAGATGCTTCCCAACGGATATTCTGCTCAAAATTTGATTCAGCGCGTGCGCCTCTCTGCCAGTCAGGCCTTTGCGCCGGACTCTTTTTTGGGCTATGGTATCCCCAACTTTGCCACGGTCTACAACGGACTCGGTCTGAACAGCGCCCCAGTGAGTCATCCCTGGGTTCTCAACCAATCCAACGACGGAGCCTGGATTCTGCGCCGCATGGACCTGCGCAGCAGCGACCGCTTGGAGTATTTTGCGGCAGACGGAAGGCTGATTCAGTCTTTTGAGGTGGCACAGGGCCAAGCGGAGGTTCGCATTGAACCCCAGTCCTTTTGGGGCTTTGTGCGCAGCAAGACCCAGGTCTTGCCCGTGGCTCCAAGGTAGTTGGGCTCCACAATCGTGGGCCATTTTATGCACGGGAGTTAATCCGCACAAAGTCTCAATTGACTAAAATCGGGCGTCGTAGGTCGTGCCCATGCTCGGCTTCTCGCCCAAGAGGCGTGCCATGCAAACCTTTTTTACCATGTTGAACACGGCCATGTGAACGTCCTCAGCCACCTCCATGTCCATGGCGACGGAGTGGATGTTGAGGTCGGCCATTTCTCGGAGCAAACCGCCCTTGAAACCGGTCATTCCCACCAGGGTAGCCCCGTTGGCTTGGGCGTATTCCCCTGCCTTTAGGACGTTGCGCGAGTTTCCGCTGCCGCTGATTCCAATGACTAAGTCTCCGGGCTGAAGGTAGTTTTTGAGTGGCTCAACAAAAATGTCGTCCCAGCCGATGTCGTTGGCAATGGCCATCATGCTGGGGAGATTATCGTTGAGACAGATCATTTTAAACCGCTTGTCAAGTCCGTAGGAGGCACCTTTGAGGAAGTCCCCTGCCGCGTGGCTTGCGCTGGCACCGGAGCCGCCGTTGCCCATGGTAAAAATCTGGGCTCCGCGCTCGTGGGCATCCAAAAAAAGTGCAGCAAGCTGGTCAATAGCATTCATATCAAGCGCTTCAAGCGTTTGAATGAGAAGGCTGCGGTATTCGGTGGGATTCATGCTGGGTTCGGTTTAGCGCTGCAAGTTCGGTTGTTCGTCGGAATAAATGATGCGAGAGCCCTCACTGTCCCAGTTAAAGGGAAAAGGGCGAAGGTCGCTGAGTGCCGCATCCAGGGCAGCATGGTCTTGTGGTCGCGCCACAAAGAGCATGAACCCACCGCCTCCTGCGCCAAGAAGTTTGCCGCCTAGGGCTCCGGCCTTCATTCCTCGCTCGTAGGCATTTTGAATGGCCGAATCGCTGATTCCGCTGGCAAGACTTTGCTTGAGCAGCCAGTTTTCGTGCATTAATCGGCCGCATTCGGTCCAATTGCTCGTTCCAAGGGCTGCCGCTAAAGGGTCTACAAGCTGAACCATTTCGCGCAAAACGTCCTGCTTGCTCCGCTTGGCGCTCTCCAAACTTTGCTGGGCCAAAATAGCCGATGCGGAGCGTTGATTGCCCAAATAATACAGCCTTAGGTGCCGCAGCCAGCCCTCCGGGTCGGGAAGCGCCACAGGGTGCACACTCACGGATTCGTCGGGCTCAAAACGGTAAATATGAAAGCCCCCAAAGGCCGCCGCGTACTGATCCTGCTTGCCAATGGGTTCGCCCAAATCGCCGAGTTCTACCATGCAGGCCTGCTCCGCGAGCCAAGACTTGGATGCTTCGTCGCCCCTCCCAAGCCTTGCCATGAGGTTGTGCAGGGTTCCCACCGTGAACGACGACGACGAGCCCATTCCGGTGCCCGAAGGCACGTCGGCAATGCTGCTGATTTCTAGTCCGGTCCCAAGGTTTAAGCGGGTCAGAATAGCCCGCAGTAGGGGGTGCTGAAGGGCTCCAACGCTCGAAACCGTTTCGGTGCTCGAGTACTTCGTGCGGATTTGTCCCGATTCAAAAAAATCGTGGCTGCTGACGTAGAGGTACTTGTCAATGGTGCTCGAGAGCACGGCGCCTCCGTGCTCGCGGTAGTAGGCGGGCAGGTCAGAACCCCCACCGACGTAGGATATTCTAAAGGGAGTGCGGCTAATGATCATTGAGGCGAAGTTCGCACCTTTTCTCGTTCCAATATCCAATCGACGGCCGCAGACAAATCGTCTACCTGAGCAGTGGGCTGCACTTCGCTCGGCAAGAGTCCGTGCCCCGTACGCACGCGCAGAGTCGCGGCAAGCCCGGCTGCCTGGCCTGCCTGAATGTCTCGCGGACTGTCGCCCACCATGAAGCTCTCGCTTAAATTCACATTAAAGCGCTCCCCCGCCTCGAGGAGCATGCCGGGCTTGGGCTTTCGGCAGCTGCATTCGATTTTGTAGGCGGGGTTTTCTTCAGGAAAACCTCCCTTCGGATGGTGCGGACAGTAGTAAATGGCGTCCACAAAGGCACCCGCTTCATCGGCCAGTAGGCGTTCCATGCGGGCATGAATGCGATCCACGCCCGCTTCGTCGGTCAGATTCCGCGCTACAACGCTTTGGTTGGTGACCACCACCGCAATAAAGTTGCTTTGGTTGAGCCGGTAAATTGCCTCGGCGGCCCCGGGAATGAGCTCCATTTCGTCGGGACTTTTAATTAAGTCGCTGTCTATATTGATGACTCCATCGCGGTCCAGAAACACGGCGCGCTGCGGGTTGCGCAGGTTGCGGGCTTCGACCTTGCCGCTGCGCAGGGCGCCTTCGACCTGATCGCGTCGCTTGGGATTGCCCATGTCTTTAATGTACTCTGGGCTCGAGTAGGCAAACATTCGGAGTTGTTCAACCCAAACTGGGAACAAATCGCGGCCAAAATCGCTGGATACTCCTTGCGGAATATGCTGAAGCACGCTCGGTTCAAAAAGATAAAGCGCCGCATTCACTGCGTTGCGGACCTCTCGTTCTGCGGGGTGGGGTTTGCCATAGACCGCTCGGATTCGCCCTGTGGCGTCGGCGTCGACCAAATCGCTGTCGTAGGGATGGTCGTTGGGGTGCACCAAAAGGCTGGCATCGGCCAGATTAAGACGGTGGTAGGCCTCCATGCGCCCCAGGTCAATGCTGCTCAAGGTGTCGGCATAAAAAACCCAAAAGGGCTCGTGACCGAGGTAGTCTTTTAGTTCTGCCAGGGCTCCAGCAGTTCCAAGAGGTTCTGATTCAACAAAATAATCAATGGAAACTCCCCAGGCTGAACCGTCGCCAAAGTGGCTTTGAAGCTGCTCGCCGAGGTGCCCGAGCGTGAAAATAAACCTGCGCAAACCCTGGGCAGCATAGGTGCGCACCAGGTGTTCCGCAATGGGGATTCCGTCAACCGGAACCATGGGCTTGGCCAGGCCCGGGAAGGCCGGAGCAAGTCTGGTTCCCTTACCGCCTGCTAAAACGACTGCGGTAGAAACAGCAGTCATGCTGCCTAAATATGTGCTTCGATCTTCGAAGCAAGAATGTTCTTTGGAACGACGCCAACTTGCTTGTCGACGATTTCGCCACCCTTAAAAATAAGTAGGGTAGGAATGTTTCGGATTCCAAACTGGGAGGCAAGTTCACCCTCGCTGTCCACGTTAACCTTGCCGACCGTAGCACGCCCTTCAAAGTCAATGGCCAACTCCGAAACGATGGGCCCAACCACGCGGCATGGTCCGCACCATTCTGCCCAAAAGTCCACGAGGACTGGCTTGTCGGAGCTAAGTACGAGTTCTTTGAAGTTTGCAGCAGTAAAGTCTAGAGCCATGGTTTTAATTTGTTAGTGGAGCTTAGTCATGCAAAGATACGAAGCCCAAACGTGGAGCTTTGCCTATGATAGCCCTGAATTATATAGATTTTTTAAACCGGTTTAGGTGCATAATCCATTTAAAAAAATAATTTTATACCTTTAAATGGCCATGAAGTTTGCCGCAACCCTCCTCCTTGTTTTGGCTTTTGCCCTCTCGTCCTGTGAAGGCCCCATAGACCCGGCCTGCAAAGGCGAGGCCAGGTTAGACTGCGTTTGCCCACAGAACTATGCCCCAGTCTGCGGTTGCGACGAGGTCACCTACGGCAACAGCTGCGAGGCGGAATGCGCAGGCGTAAAATCATGGACTCCTGGGGAGTGCGGCAACTAGCGCCGACCTAGTCCTTAGCATCAAGTGATTCAGGCTGAGCCAGCTAGGGCTTGATGCCAACAAAAAAGCCTGCAGATAAAGCAGGCTTTTGTGTTTCTGGCGGTGCGGACGGGACTCGAACCCGCGACCCCCGGCGTGACAGGCCGGTATTCTAACCAACTGAACTACCGCACCAGAAGGGCTGCAAATATACGCGGTCTAGGTAGATTTTAAAATGCTTGCCGGACTCATTTTTTTAATCCAAATCCAGGGTAAAAACAGGGAGGGAGTGAAGCTCAAAATGACCGCCAAATAGAGCCATAAAAAACGGCTAAATTCCCATGATACAGGAACTTGATCCACATAGTAGGTATCGGGATTAAGGCGAATTATGCCCGTCATCTCTTGGGTAAAGAGAAGGGCGAAGGCAATTCCCGTTCCCCAAAGAGCCCCTCGAAGCATCATGGGCGCAAGCATTCCGGCCAAAGCAAGGGGAGCCTGAGATGCTGACCAGCCCAGGGCGCGCAACAAGGCTAGGGCGCGCTGCTGCTCCAGAGAAAGTATGAGTAGGGTTCCGCCCAGGTTCACGGCGCCTACAATCATGAGTACCAAGGCCAAAATGGTCACGTTGGCATCAAATAAATCCAGCCATTGATACAGGGCAACAAGATCATCCTGAGGTAAATAGACTTCAAGATTAAAGGGAATCTCCTCACGAAGGAGCTTCGCCTCAGCGCCAGTGAACGCTGACTCGTCGATGCGCACCCAGGTCGCTTGGGCGCTGTCGGGCCATCGCTGCAGCGTGCGGATTCCGTCGAGCAGTCCTACCGCAGTTTGTGAATCCCATTCGGCCAGGCCTGTTTCGTACAGTCCGGTTACGGTGAGGTAGCGAAGGGTAGGGGCGGCGCCGGTTTCACGGCTTGCATAAAAGGGCATCTCGTCGCCCACTTTGAGACCAAGTCGAGCACTTAGCTTTCGGCTCAGTACTACGTCGTAGGTGCTTTGTGGGGCAACCCCGTCCACCAAAAGCTGGTCCCACTGGGGATTCCATCGCTGCCAACCAAGCCACTGCAGACCCTCCATGCCCTCGGGACCAGAAGCTACGCCGGCCTTCCAAGCCATTTGCATCCAGCGTGCGGAGTCCAGGTCCAATACCTGGTAGTGAGGCTGGGTTTCGTAGGGGCTGTTTTGGTCCAGGCTCCGAATTTGCGCGCTGCCATAGAATAAACCGACCTTTTGGCGTATCGCGGATTGTAGTCCGCCCGAGAAGGACGTGGCGAGGGTAAGTGTCGCAAAGGTGCTTGCTACCACGGCGGTGGCTATTATCTTGGCCCTGCGTTGCCCTTGGCTGGATGCACTCCAGCGCCGACCGAGCAGCCAAGAAAAACTCATGCGTTGGAAGAATCCCATCATTAGCAAAAGTACGAGGCTAGTCCTCGCCATGGGACTGCTTTTTGCCTCCCTGGGGCTCGAAGGCCAAAACCTGCGCCTTGGTGCGGAACGCGAACGGCTCTACATGCCCAATTTGCGAGGCAAGCGGGTAGCAGTAGTTGCGCACGCCGCCTCTATTGCCGATTCGGAGCACAGCGTGGACCGACTGCTTCGCCGCGGGGTGGACCTTCGTTTTGTCTTCACCCCAGAGCACGGGTTCCGGGGTACTGCCTCTGCAGGCGAGAAGGTGGAGTCTGCCCGAGACGAGCAAACCGGACTTCGCCTTGTTTCGCTTTATGGGGACCGCCGCAGACCGTCTGCCGCCGACATGGACAGCATCGACGTGGTCGTCTTCGACCTTCAGGACCTGAGCATCCGTTTTTATACCTACGTTTCGACCCTGATTTATGTCATGGAGGCCTGCGCAGAGTACCAAAAAACCCTCATTGTGCTTGACCGCCCGAGCCCTTTTGCCGACGTGGTCGACGGGCCCATACTCGATACCGCCCGGCACCGGAGTTTTGTCGGTTTGCACCCGGTCCCCGTGCTTTATGGACTTACCTCTGGGGAATACGCGCTCATGGCCAAGGGAGAACAGTGGGTGCGCGGTGCGGATTCTTTGGATTTGCAGGTGGTCCCCGTGGAACACTACCGCCGCGAGCGGGTCTATCCTTCGTCGCCTCCTTCCCCGAACCTAGCTAGTCAAAATGCCATTAACTGGTACCCCTCTCTATGCTTTTTTGAGGCTACCGACGTGTCGGTGGGTCGCGGAACCGATGCTCCTTTTGAGCAATACGGCGCTCCCTGGTGGGGAGATTCCAGCCATTTCTTTGATCCGGTCTCTCGCATTGGCGCTTTAGCGCCTCCGCACGAAGGCGACAGGGTGCTGGGAGTGGATTTGCGCAAGGTGCCTGCGCCGCTCGGTATCGATTGGTCGCACCTCTGGGAGGCAAAGTACCGGTACGATTCCCTTCGCATAGCCGACAGCATGACGGTTTACCCGCCCTTTGCGCGGACCTTTATTAACCGGTTGTCGGGAACTTCTTCGCTGATGCAGGCCCTTGACGAGGGCTGGACCGCAGAACAATTCCAAGGCTCCTACTTTAGCGACGTGCTTCGGTACAATCTGGCCCGTCAGCGCTACCTGCTGTATGAGTCCATAATCGACTACCAGCCGGGCATGGTGGTTCCGAGTCTTGAGCAAGAACCCTTGCCCGCGCAAGCGCCGGCGCGCAAGCCCTGGTGGCGCAAGAAGGTTCGGTCTGCGTCCCGCTTGCCCTGACTACTTAGAAATCGACAATAATGCCGATTCCTGGCTGAACGATGCCCTGACGGTTGTCAAGGAGTTTAGTCAAGTACTGGCTTGGGTTGTTGGGGTCAACAATCGGACTTCCGGTGGCAGGATCGCGCTGCACGTCAATGAATTTCGGTCCGTCGAGCTTGTAGTTCAGTGCGTTCTGCACGTCAAAATACAGGTCGAGGTTCCACTTTTTAAGAAACCACTTTTTATCGAGGCGCAGGTTAAGGCGGTCAAACTCGCCAAAACGCATGGAGTTCAGCATGCTGTAGTCGGGCAAGCCTCGTCCAAACACATCCCAGTTCTGCCGGTTGGCGCTGCGCTCGAGGTCGAGTGGGGTGTAGGGGGCTCCACCGAGGTGCTGGTACTGGCCTCCCAGTTCCCAGTTTTTGGCGAATTTCTTGCCAAAAGTGAAGGTGGCAATCATGCGGTTGTCCCACGATGAGGGAATGTAGTCGCCAAAAAAGTCGGCAAATTCGCTGCGCACCAGGGTTATCGCGGCAATACCAAACATTCCCTTAAAAAGCTTTTGCTGGTAGGTAAATTCTGCACCATAGGCACGGCCCGTGCTGGTTGGGGTAGCCAGTTGGTTGCCGATTACGCCAAAGTCCCCGCCCAATGTGGCCAGTGAAATGCTGTCGCGCAGAAGCAAGGGGTAGTACTGATACGACTTGTAGAAACCCTCCACGCTTGCTTTGGCGTTCCAAGGCAAAAAGCGGGTGCTGCCGACAACGTAATGGTCCGCCTGGATGAACCGCAAAGAGCGGTTGTCGCCGTCGATTCCTGTGTAGCCCAGAGCGGTGAAGGGAGGCAGTTGAAAGTAGCGTCCGATGTTGCCGTCCAAGGTCCAGTTTTCGGTGAGGTTGTAGCTCAGGGCCAGTCTCGGCGAAAGCTGGTCCAGGAAGTTTCGAGTGTTTTCGTTGAATGTTCCCGCATCAGTGCGCAAACCGAGCGAAACCTTGAGGCGTCCGTCCACGAACTTGCCTACGGCATTGGCAAACATGGATCCGCGGTAGTAGACGTCGTCGGTGTCGTAGTCCAGAATAAATCCGCCAGGGAAGCGCTTGTCAAAGGTGCTGGTGTTGTACTTGAGTTGTTCGGCACCAAAACCAATGAGTCCTTCCCAGTTTTTAAACTTCCAGGGCTGCTCCACGCGCAGTTTATTGGCAATTTCTTGGCTGCCGTAGTTAAGAAGCAGGTCAGAATTCACGTCGTTATTCAGGTACTTCTCTGACTCGTTGTTGAGCATGAAGCGACTCAGCACGATGTTGGTGGCGCCAAAGCGTCCGAAGTGCGTGTACTTGGCTCCGATGGAATAGTTCCATTGGTTGTAGGACGGCAGGTAGTTCAAAATGTAGCGCTGGTCCTCGGTTTCGTTGCGCTCTAGGTTGAGTACACTCACGTCGTAGGCCCCAAGGCTCAAGAAGGTAATTTGATTTTTGCGGTTGAATTTGTGCTTGATTTTGACCTGATAGTCGTTGTAGGTAGGCAAGAAGGGTAGGCCAATAACCCCAAACAAGTACTGCAGGTAGCTGCGGCGAACGCTGGCCAGGTAGGTTGTTTTTTTAGACAAGGGCCCGTCGAGGGTGAGTCCCACTTCAGAAGCCCCAACCTGAAATATTCCATTAACTTTTTCTTCGGAACCGTCCCGCAGGTTGAGCTCCATAACCGAGCTAAGGCTTCCCCCGCGCTGCACCGGGAAGGCGCTCGTGTAAAAGTCTACGTCGCGAATGAAGTTCACATTGATCATGCCCACCGGACCACCGCTTGCGCCTTGGGTAGCAAAGTGGTTAATGGCCGGAATCTCAATCCCGTCCAAAAAGAAGATGTTCTCGTTGGGGCCACCACCTCTAATAATTAAGTCGTTGCGGAATGCTGCTCCACCGCTGGCCACGCCCGGCAGCGATTGGATCACCTTAGAAATGTCTTGGTTCGCACCCGGATTTCGCCGAATCTCGTTGATTCCAATGCTCTGAACGCTTACGGGCGACTGGTCTACGCGCTGAAACTGAGCTTGCGCGGTGATTTCTACTTCTTCCAGCTGCTGGGTGGACTCCCGCAGCCGCACTTCGAGCTCAACGGCCTTGGCGCGCGTCAGAAGCACTTCAAATGCCGTGTAGGCCTGGTAGCCTATGGCTTCAATGCGCACATTGACCAAGCCGGTTGCTTGGTTCTCTATGCGAAATTTGCCCTCAGAATCAGTCATGCCCGTGGTCGTTCTGCCGTCAATGCGCACTACGGCTCCCGGTATGGGTTCGTTGGTGGCGTCGTCGACAACCGTACCGCGCAGGGTGGATTGAGCGGCGCTGCCCAAGGTGAGCACAAGTGCCAATCCAAAAAGGGCGTGGCGAATGATATTGGTGGTTGTCATGGCTGAGAAGGGGTGGTCAAGAGGTGAAAAAGAAAAAAGGCAAGGATTCCATTTGACTCGGAATTCTTGCCCTTTAGGTGGTTTTTAAGGCTTACTTCAATCGCGAAATAAGCGCTTGAACGTCTGGTTCGTTGGCAAAGGGCTTCTTCATTTTTTTGCCGTCGGCCAATCCGGCTTCTAATGAATTCTGTGCAGCCTTTAAAGCCTCTGACTTTTTGCCATTTTCTTCTAGGATTTGGGCAAGTAGGTAGTGGGTCCCCCAATTGTCCGACTTCATTTTAACGGCGGTTTTGGCCCAAGATTCCGCTTCCGGCATCTTGTTCTCGCGGGCGTAGCGCGCGGCATTGCGGAATACGGTCCATTCTGCCTTCGGGTCAGCCAGGGCTTTGGCGAGGTTCTCCTTGGCAAGGCGTTCGGTCGGAACCTTCATTGGGAAGCGCGCCATGCGGTCGCCCCAAGAAACAATAAGGTCGGCCGAGTTGGTCTGAATATTGTCCCAAGCCAAAAGAAGGGATTCGGTCTTCATGGTCCCAAATTCCACCGGAGCACTCACCCTGAGGGCGTCGTTCTTCTCGACGTATTCATAGATCCCCCAGCCTTCAAGATCCTTATTAATAACCAACACCCACTCTCCGTCGTTCGGGAAGAGGGACAGGCTATAAGTTCCCGCCGGCAATGCTCCGCTATCAAAATTCACATCAGAACTCAGGGTCAAGAGGGTTTTGGTATTGGCTCCAAGGCGCCAGTGCTCTCCCGGAGGTACAATTTCGCTAAAAATATCGCGTCCACGGGCGCTTGGGCGACTGTAGGTCAGTTTGGCATCCGTTAGGCCAATGCGCTGTTCAAAAGTCGTTTTGGGAGACATTTGGGGCAGGTCTTGGGCCCAAAGTGCGGCACTTGATAGAACCGCAGCAGCAATAAGAGAGTATTTCATAGCGTTAAAATTACGAATTAAACAAGACGGTCCAACGAACGGCTGACAAAAGCCGTCAGGCGTTCCCCGGTGAGCAAGCCCTGCTGAAGCAGCGCAAGGTCCTTAGCCTGAAGCACCAATTGCTCACGGTCTGCAGGCTCTTCGGCCTTTAGAATTTTGCCAGCCAAGGGATGGTTTCCGTTGACCACGACGTCGTAATGGTCTGGGAAGTCTGCCATGCCCATGAATCCGCCGCCGCCCGACGCGCTCATCTCTTTCATGCGGCGCATAAACTCTGGCATTACCACCATCATCGGCATGTCGTCGCTGGCTAGGGCCTCGATGCGGACGCTGTAGTTTTTATCGTTTATAGCGCTTTCTACGTATCCTTTGAGGCTCTCTTGCTCGGATTCCGTCAGCAGATGGCTTCGGTTTCCGTCCTTGGGAATCAGCTTGTCGAGCATGTCGCTGTCTACCCGAGCAAAGCGGACCTTCTCTTTGGCTCCCTCAATTTTCTGAATCCAGTGGCCTGCAATGGGCGAATCCAGCACCACCACGTCGTAGCCCTCAGCCTTCGCCTTTTGAATGTAGCTGTGCTGCGCCTCTGCATTGGAGGTGTAAAGCACTACGCGCTGGCCCTCTTTGTCGGTTTGTAGTGTAGCAATTTTATCGAGGTACTCGTCAATCGTAGAGGCTGATTCATCCACCGCGCTGCGCAGCATGTTGAACTTCAGGGCCCGCTCAAAGAACTTCTCGTCGGTAACCATACCATACTCGATTATAATGGCAATATCCTTGAGCTTTTGCTCAAAGTCACTGCGGTCGTTCTTGAGCATCTCTTCGAGTTTGTCGGCGACCTTCTTGGTAATGTGTCCGCTGATTTTTTTGACGTTGCCGTCGGCCTGCAGGTAGCTGCGCGATACATTGAGCGGAATATCCCTGGAGTCGATTACTCCGTGCAGCATCATTAAAAAGTCCGGCACGATGCCCTCGACGTTGTCGGTAACAAATACCTGAGACTGGTAGAGCTGAATTTTGTTCTTATTGAGCTCCATGTTGGGCTTGATTTTAGGGAAGAACAAGATTCCGGTCAAATCAAACGGGTAGTCCACATTCATGTGGATGTGGAACAAGGGCTCCTCAAAGGTGTAGGGGTAGAGGGCCTTGTAGAAGGCTTTGTAGTCCTCGTCGCTGAGCTCGCTTGGCTTCTTGGTCCAGGCTGGGCTGTCGGGGTTGATGACGTTGGGTACTTTTTTGGTTTCCCACTTTGCCTCTTCGCCCTCGGCTGCGACGTTGTTGCGCTCTTCCTTCTCGCCGCAAACAATGGGCACGCTCATAAATCGGGCGTACTTTTTAAGGAGTTCGTTGATTTTGAATTCCTCCAGGAATTCCTCAGAATCTCCGTCGACGTGAAGAATGATGTGGGTTCCGCGATCCTTCTTCTTCTTGCTTACCAGGCTGTACTCGGGCGAACCGTCGCAGGACCACAAAGCACCCTCGGCCTCAGGCAACTTCCAGCTTCGGCTGTGAATTTCTACCTTGGTAGAAATCATAAAGCTCGAGTAAAAGCCCAGTCCAAAGTGACCAATCATTGCCCCCTTGTCGATCTTGCCTTCGTAGGTTTTGACAAACTCCGTGGCGCCCGAGAAGGCTACCTCGTTGATGTACTTGTTGATTTCGTCCGAAGACATTCCAATGCCTCGGTCTCGGATGGTAATGGTCTTTTTCTTTTTATCGACGTCCACATGAATGCTCAGGTCGCCCAGCTCGCCGCTAAATTCGCCCAAATTACTCAGGGTCTTTAGCTTGTTGGTCGCGTCTACGGCATTCGAAATAAGTTCCCTGAGGAATATCTCGTGGTCGCTGTAGAGAAACTTCTTAATAATTGGGAAGATGTTGTCAGCAGATACGTTGATTTTACCGGTTGCCATGATTTAAAATTTTTAATGCACTCCAACCGGAACAAGGTGCATGCCAAGGAGGTTATCTTAGGGTTGTGACTGACAAAATGGCAAAATCCTACTTTATTACCGTGCGTTTTTTGCAATGGCAGGGCAGGGGCAATCAGTGGAGGGCATTTGGCTCCATGGGTTTTGCCCTCCGCGAGCCTTGGAAGGCACCGGGCCTCCGCTTTGCCAAGCAGCTCGGTTCCGGGGCCGGTGAAGGTTTTTCTATTTGGCCGGACTTTAGCACCTACGCCTGGTTCGCCGTTTGGGATTCGCCCGAAGCGGCAGAAGACTTTTTTGCCACCAGCGCCCGATGGAAGGAGTGGCGGGGTTCTGCCCAACTCGAGTGGGGATGGGACGCCCTACCCGTTCGGGGCCACGGAAGCTGGGGCGGAATCGATTTGTTTGAAGGCTCCCAACTCGCTGCGTTGGAGCCTCAAGACGAGGTCGCGGTGCTTACCCGTGCGCGAATTCGCTGGAGTCAAGCCCACCGCTTTTGGTGGAATGTTCCGGGCGCCAGCAAGCACCTTAACCGCTTGCCCGACCTTCTCTTTAGCAAAGGCGTCGGAGAACTGCCTCTGGTGGAGCAGGCCACCCTGAGCGTTTGGCGCAATGCCGAGGCCTTGGATGACTTTGCCTACCGCAGCCGGCAGCACTCTTCGATGATTCGCAAAACCCGTGATTTTAAGTGGTACAGCGAAGAAATGTTCCTAAGAATGAAGGTGTTGCAGCGCTGGGAGCCGCGCCCTAAATTTAGCGAATGATTGGATTTCGATACCTTCTTGCCTTTCTGCTTCCGGCTTCGATTTATTTAGGGCTCCTCAGCCAGGGACCCTTGTCTTTTGCCGCTTTAATTTTTGCCTTTGGCCTGGTTCCGTTTTTTGAGGGCATACTGCCCACTGCTGCGTCCAACCTCACGGATTCGGAGCGGGCTAAGGTCCTTAGTCAGTCCCACTACGACCTCTTTGTCTTGATGCAGATTCCGCTTCATATTGGGGCCATTGCCTTGTTTATCGCGGTTGTGCCTCAAGATCGCAACTCGGGCGACCTGGTTTCATTGATCGGCCACATGACCGCCATGGGTATTTCGTGCGGAACCCTTGCGATTAACGTAGCCCACGAGCTCGGGCACCGGCCCAAAGCCGCCTACCAAAGGTTGGCACAGGGTCTTTTGGTGAGCAGCCTTTATGGCCAGTTTTTTATTGACCACAACTTTGGGCACCACAAGCATGTTGCGACCCCCGAGGATTCCTCGACCGCCCGCCACGGCGAGGTTCTTTATTTGTTTTGGATTCGGAGCATTGTAGGCGTTTGGCGAACCGCTTGGCGCTTAAAACCCAGACTGATGGCCGTCATGTTCGTCGCGGAGGTTCTTTACCTAAGTCTTGTATTTGCCGTAGCGCCCGAGGCCTTGCTGCCTCTGGTTTTGTCGTCCTTCTTTGGTATTCTGCTCCTGGAGACTGTGAACTACATTGAGCACTACGGCCTTACGCGGGTCAAGGTGACCGAACATCGGTACGAAAACACCGAGCCCCAGCATTCCTGGAATTCCAACCACCCGCTTGGGAGGTTTATGCTCTTTGAGCTCACCCGGCATTCCGACCATCACGCCAATCCCTACCGGCCTTTTCCGCTTATGAACCACTACGACGAGTCGCCGCAAATGCCCGCCGGCTACCCGGCCATGATGATGCTCGCGGTGGTTCCGCCCCTGTGGTTTAGGGTGATGAATCCTCGGCTAAAGCAAGCTGCTAGTTACTAGCTGCTAGTTGCCAGTTGCCAGTTGCTAGTTCGCTAGTTGCCGGTTGCCAGTTGCTCGTTAGAACGGATTGGTAGCCCAAACGCCCAGTTCGGGAATAAATCCGCGGTCGTCCATAGCCAGTGCACTTACTATGGCGTGGGCAAGTTCTTCGGGGCGCAGCATGTTATCTTTTTGGGCTTTTTCTTCGCGGCTCTCTACGTTGAACGCCGTCGGTACGGCCGAGGGGTTGACCAGCATCACCCTAATGTTGAAGGGGCGTAGTTCCTCTCTCCAGCATTCGGTCATTCCGCGCAGGGCAAATTTTGATGCGGCATAGACGGTTCCGTTTTTGAATCCGCGAAGCCCCGCGCTCGAGGCAATATTGATGATGCTGCCCTTGTTTTGCTGCTTCATGCGTCGCCCTGCTTCGCGACCTACCAGGGCGGCGCCAAAAACGTTGGTGTGGAATATTTGCTCAAAATCCGACCATGCAACCTCGTCCATGGGGCCAAAAAAACCAATTCCCGCATTGTTGACGAGCACGTCGAGTCCGCCCCAAATGCGGTCAAGCTCGCCATACATGGCCATAATGTCTGACTCAAGGCTTGCGTCGTAGGGCAGAGCAATGGCGCCAATTTCTGATGCTACCCGCGCCAGTTTTGCCCGATCGCGACCCGTAATGGCTACGCGAGATCCGCGCTCAATCAAAAGCTTCGCGGTCGCTTTGCCGATGCCCGACGAGCCGCCGGTGATTAGAATTCGTGCTTGGTTAAGTTCCATGATAGTTGATTGATTACTAGTTAAATACTATGGTGCGGTTACTTAAATCGCTCCTCGATTATGCGGCTCGATGCATCAAAAGAGACTACCGAGCTTAGTCCTAGGTAGTCGGCGCCCTCTTGGGCAGATCGGAATCCGCGAAATGCCTTAAGGGGTGCCATGCCTATAAGTTCGCTGCCGGCTGCTCGCAGGCCAAAGTCTGCGGCCAGGGCGTCCACGCGGTCGTAGACCTCCTTGAGCGAGAGTCGGTCGAGGTCGGTAATGTTGCAGCTCACCTGGCTGCAGCCAAAAAGAGGCGCATCCCAACCAATGGATCGAAGTCCGGGCATTCCGCCTCCAACCTGTTCGCGAATTTGTGCGGAAATTGCCTTGGCGGCCGATGCGTTAAGGCCTGATAGGTTGACGTTGTAGGCAAGCAAAAAGTCACGAGCCCCTAAGGCCATTGCGCCAAATCGTGGATGGTAGGATCCGAAATCAAAGTCTAAGGACCGTTGGGCTAGGCCTTCGTACTGGCCCCTGCGCAGGTTGGCCAAGAGGGCGTATTCTGGGCGTGCAGCGCTAAGTCCATAAAACCAGCCGCCGGCTTTAAGGGTACTAATTCGCTTTGCTACCTGACGCGCAGACTCTATTGCCAAACTTCCGTCTTCGGGCCTCAGGGCAACTAGGGGGCATACATCCACTGCTCCAATACGCGGGTGCGAGCCTTCATGGCTTTGCATGTCAATGTGCTCTGCCGCAGCAGCAATTAAGGACTCGCATCCGTCGATCATGAACGGAGCCTCGCCTGCAAAGGTTAGTACGCTGCGGTTTGCGTCGGGTCCTATGTCGCGATGCCAAAGCTGAACTCCAGGAACCTGCTCCACTGCCGCGCAGAGTGCATCGACAATTCGCAGGTCTCGTCCTTCAGAAATATTGGCAGCGCACTGCAGCCAAGCCTTTGGGCTCAACACTACCAGGGCAGATTGCGGGTTCCGCGCACAAAATCAAGCAGGAGCATGGCCGCTGCCTTAGAATGGCTTCCATGGTCGTCTTCGGGCAGTAGGCCCAGGGCCAGTTCGCTGAGGTGCAGGTAGGCAACCTTCCCGGTTTGACCGGCGCGGTAGGCGAGTTGGCGCGCCTGAGTCCAAGACCAGCCGCTCTCTGTTTGGGCGCTTGCGGGTGCACCGGTAATGCCGTCTGCGTCTATTTCTAGGCCAAAGGGAGCATTCTGCACGTGCAGCAGCATGCGGTCCATGGCTAATTCCCAAGTGGTTTCCCCGCGGACCGCCCAGCTTTCAAAGGTTTCAAAGGTCCAGCCCGGAGTGTTGCGCAGCAGGGCCAGGCTCGCTGAATTCACGGAATTCTCGCTCATTCCCAGTACGGCGTAGCGGTCGAGGTAGCCTCGGTTGTGGGCGTAGCTGAATCCATTCCCGCTGTGGCGTCCTTCAAGGGCACGTACGTCGGGATGGGGGTCCAGATTAAGGGCATTGACGGGCCCATTAAGGGCATCGTGCGCAGCCCAAAGCAGGGGCATGGAGTTGTTGTGGCCGCCTCCGATTACCAGGGGAACATAGCCTTCTTGAATCCAGGGGAGCACCTTGGCATAGACTTTCCTATCGATTTCGTCCACCGATGTTTCCTTTCGCAGGTCGAGAATTCCGCCCCAAGCCAGCAGGTTGTCGGGCACCCATTCGTTGATGGAAATATTCAGGAGGGCCGTCAGTACGCCCTCGGGTGTTTTGGCTGCTCCGGCGCGTCCGCCATTGGCGCGAATCCCGAAGTCTTCGGCAATGCCGAGCAAGACAAAGGGGGCATCGCCTGGCAGGCGCAGGCAGTCTCCAATGCGCAGTTCTCCTGGGCGCGGACGGTAGCCCTTGGTTCCGGTTTTATTGGCCATAGATCAATGTTTGTGCAATGTGGTTTTCGCTGGTGAAGTACGGAATTTGTGCGTAATCGGCCATAGGCTTGGTTAAAAGTACGTGCGCTTCCATTCCGGGTTGAATTCGACCCATTCGGTCCTGGGCCCCTAGGGCACAGGCCGCATTGGCCGTGAGTGCGGCCAAACCCTCGTCGACGCGAAGCTTCATTTGGCTGGTGGCCAAACTCCAAGCCATGCGCAGGTCGCTCGAAGGCGAAGAACCTGGGTTGTAGTCCGAGGCGATGGCAAGGGGTAGGCCAGCGTCGATTATGGCGCGGCCGGGGGTGTAGGGAATATTCAAGAAAAGCGAGCAATGCGGCAGGGCCACCGGCATTGGGCCAATCCCTTGAGACCAGGCTGCACCGAGTGCGCTGCGGTCGTCGTCGCTAAACACTTCAAGGTGGTCAATGCTGAGCGCCTTGGCCTGAATCGCGGCAGAAACGCCTCCGATGCTCTGGAATTGGTTGGTATGGGCCTTGAGCCGGATTCCCCTTTGGTCGGCCGCCTCGGCAAGCCGCAGAAGGTCGCTGGTTCTAAAGTACCCGGCCTCGCAAAACAGGTCGACAAAGTCCACCAATCCTTCGTCAGCCAAAGCAGGTAGCCATCGGTCGATCGCTTCGCCTACAAAATGATCGAGGGTTTGACTCTTGGGCAGGGCGTGCAGGCCAAGAAAGGTGGCCCATAAGGGCATGCTTTGGGCGCTTTGCGCCGCCCGAACCACGCGCAGCATCTTGCGTTCGGCCTCAAAAGTTAGTCCGTATCCGCTTTTAATCTCGGCCGCTACGGTTCCGGTCGATCGGGCCAGTTCGAGGTGCTCCAGAAGGGCGTCGAGTAGAGCAGACTCATCCATCTTCTCCAAGGCAGCCGCAGAATTCAAAATTCCGCCGCCTGCAGCAGCAATTTCGTGGTAGCTGGCCCCGTCAAGGCGCATGCGGAACTCTGCAACCCGAGGCCCTGCGTGAATCATGTGGGTATGGCTGTCTACGAATCCAGGGAGCATCCATTGGCCCTTAACCGGGCGAACATCCCAACCTGCGTCGCTTTCTGGGCAGTCGGTCATGCTGCCCAAGGCCGTAATCTTGCCGTCTATTAGTTCTACAAAAGCGTCGCGCAAAATCGGCAAGTCGTTCATTTGAGGACCACAGAGTGCGCCCGTATCAAGGCCTTCTGGACTCCCGACCACGCCGGCAAGATGGGTATAGCGTATGCGCATTATGCGAAGGTACGCTTCGCGTATTTTTGAAGGATGGCTGGCAACACCTTTGGACGAATTCTGCAACTCACGACCTACGGGGAATCGCATGGTCCGGCCATTGGCGGGGTGCTCGACGGTTTCCCCTCGGGAATTGCCCTAGACATCGGCTTGGTTGCCCTAGAAATGGACCGCCGCAGGCCTTCAGGCCAGGCAGGTACTCCGCGCCGTGAGGACGATTCCGTCGAGTGGCTGTCGGGTCTTCATCCTGAGGCGGACTCCCAAGGCCGACGCCTAAGCCTGGGAACCCCCATCGCCTTTATGGTCCGAAATGGTAATACTAAGCCAGCCGACTACGATGCGCTGACCGACGTCTTTCGCCCTGGTCATGCCGACGCAACCTATCAGGCCAAGTACGGACTTCGCGACGTGCGGGGTGGCGGACGAAGTTCTGCGCGAGAAACGGCAGCACGGGTAGTTGCAGGGGCACTTGCCAAACAGCTGCTCGGACCCTCTGTAGTTGTTAGAGCAGCGGTAGAGCGCGCCGCGGGAATTCAAGCCATGCCGGTATCTACCTGGGATTGGGCAAGCCGAGAACTAAGCCCTGTGGCCTGCCCAGACCTTATTGCAAGTGCCGCCATCGAGGCCGAGGTTGCTAAGCGCAGGGCTGAGGGAGATTCTGCAGGGGGGGTGGTTTACCTTGAAATTCTTGGCCTGCCGGTAGGACTTGGTGAGCCCGTTTTTGATAAACTCCATGCCGCTTTGGGCCATGCAATGCTCAGTATTAACTCGGTGAAAGGGGTTGAATTTGGCGACGGCTTCGCCGGCGCTGATTTGCGCGGAAGCGAGCACAACGATGCGCCATCACTGGACGGCAGCGTTCAATCCAACCACGAGGGCGGCATCACCGGCGGACTCAGCAACGGGCGGCCAGTAACCCTGCGAATTGCATTCAAGCCTGTTTCAAGTATTGCTAAAGATCAATTGGCTTATTCTACTGAGTGTCAAGTACAAAAACTTCAGATAAATGGACGCCACGACGCCTTAGTACTGCCCCGTGCACTGCCCATTGTAGAGGCCATGGCCGCTCTTGTGCTTGCCGACTTTTGGCTTCTCCAAAAAATTCACCTTAAACCATAGGTTTTATG
Organism: Flavobacteriales bacterium UBA972; assembly: GCA_002292855.1. GTDB lineage: Bacteria > Bacteroidota > Bacteroidia > Flavobacteriales > Schleiferiaceae > TMED14. The sequence continues at coordinate 75,659 of DBBY01000038.1, forward strand.
AAACTTCATCAAAAAATACTTCTCGGAATGGGCTTGGGCCTCGCTTGGGCAATAGGGTCTGCTTTTGCCGGCGGAGCCCAGTTCACGGCAGATTGGATTGCTCCCTTTGGAACGCTCTTTATTAACGCCCTCAAACTCATTGCCGTGCCCCTGGTGCTCTTTAGCATTATTGATGGAGTGGGCCAGGTAGGCGATCCGCGCGTTTTAGGACGCATCGGAGGCAAAACGCTTGGTTTGTATCTCATAACCACCTTGGCCGCAATTCTCATGGGGGTATTTGTTGTGAACATGATCAAGCCAGGCCTTACTGCCTCCGACGCGCAGCGCATGGAGAACCGAAGGGGTTTCGAAGCCTGGCTGCATGCCGCAGGCAAACCAAGCCCAGACGGGCAATGGCTTACCGACGCAACGGCCGCAGAAGCGTCTAGCTCGGTTGACTCGCGCCTCAACGAGCAAATTGCCAGTGTGGAGTCTTCAGACCGCGGTCCCTTGGAATGGATGCAAGAAATGGTTCCGAGCAACGTGTTTGAAGCACTTAGTGCGGGAAGCATGCTTCAAATTATTGTGTTTGCCATCTTTTTTGGGGTAGTGCTTGTGCTCATGCCTCGGGAGCATACCGACCGTCTTCGCCCCCTAATCGCTCAATTGTCGGGGGTTTTTATTCACATGGTCATCGTGGTGATGAAGGCGGCTCCCTTCTTTGTCTTTGCCCTCATGGCGGGTACCCTAACCCAGCTAACGGGCGACGATCCAGAGCGTTTGCCCAATTTGCTCCAGACCTACGGAGCCTACATGCTCACGGTGCTCTTGGGCCTCGCAGTCCTTTTGGTCACGCTGTACCCCACTCTTGTTTGGTTGGCAACGCGCAAATACGGCTGGTCCTGGTGGAAGAGTTTTCAATTCTTTTTTCGCGGAATGCGTCCTGCCCAACTTTTGGCCTTCAGCACCTCCTCTTCGGCGGCAACCTTGCCGGTGACCCTGGAATGCGTTAACGACCATTTAAAGGTTGACGAGCAGGTAAGCCAGTTTACCCTGCCCATTGGGGCAACGGTGAACATGGACGGAACTAGTCTTTATCAGGCCGTGGCGGTAATTTTCTTGGCGCAGTTTCATTTTGTGGATCTTTCTATTGCCCAGCAGGCAACTATTGTAATCACCGCCGTGGCTGCCTCGGTAGGTGCTGCGGCCATACCCTCTGCCGGACTAATTATGCTCATCATGGTTTTGGATGCCGTGGGGCTGAATCCTGCATGGATTGCCCTGATCTTCCCGGTGGATCGCATACTCGATATGTGCCGAACTGTGGTCAATGTCACTAGTGATGCGGCCGTCGCACTGCACGTAGCCGCGAGCGAAAAACAATGGCGCGGGGCAGAGTAGGCTTAGGCGTTCTTCTGGCCTTCGGATTTTGGGCAGTGAATGCTCAAAATGTTCAACTGGGTGATTGCGAGCAGTCCCCGGTCCCTTCTGCCATGGTGCTCAAGGCCGGGGGAGCCCTGGCAAAAGGCGACCGCCCAATGGCACAGGTTTACCTGTCTACTTTGCGCCGCAAAGAACCGGAGTCCATTCACGTTTGGTACCTCGATGCGGAACTTGCTCTGCTTTTGGGTGAGGATCTCGCAGCCCTTGCCTTGTATGAGAAAGTGTTCAAGACCTGCCCCGATTACCTTGACGACCTCGCCTTTCGCATTGGTGCCCTTCACGCAGGGCAGGGCAGGCGCGAAGAGGCCCAAAGGTATTGGGCCAGTTCCAACGCCGGACCCGAGGCAAACCGCTGGCTTCGTCGTTTTGCCCTAGAGGACTCCCTTCGGGCGAATCCCGTACCCTTCAAGCCGGAGCCTATTGCCGGCCTCGACAGCCCCTCAGACGAGTTTTTGGCGGTGCGCAGTCCGGACGGAAGCAAATGGTACTTCACGCTGCGGCGCAAAGTAGTGGACCGCAAGAGCGGACCAGCGGCTCAAACGCGCATCGAAGAGCTTCTATGCGAAGGAATTCCCAATACCGCAGGCATGGCCGTCCGGCCCCTTGACCACCCCTTTAACGCTGGCCTCAACGAGGGTAGTCCTTCGGTCAGTGCTGACGACCAATGGATGGTACTGACCTCCTGCGCAGCCGATGCTTTGGGCTATCGCAACTGCGACCTCTTCATGGCCCACCGCGAGCAGGGCGAATGGTCCACCCTGCGCCCCATTCCAGAATTATCCCTACCCAAGTCTTGGGACTCTCAGGCCACCTTATCGGCCAATGCCGACCGCATAATCTTCTCGAGCGACCGGCCAGGGGGCAGGGGAGGGCTTGATCTCTGGTCTTCTCACAGGCTATCGGACGCAGCATGGTCAGAGCCCGTTAACCTTGGTTCGCAAGTCAATACCGAAGGCGACGAAAAGTCACCCTTTCTTCATGCCGATGGCCGAACCCTGTTTTTTTCTTCAGACGGCCATCCGGGTATGGGTGGATTCGATGTGTTTTACGCGGATTTAACCCTAAATCCAAGGTCCCTTAATTTAGGCTTCCCCATCAATACCGACCAAGACGAACTCGGTTTCGGTGTTCACGCCAACGAAGCCCTTGGGTATTTTAGCAAACGAAGCGAGGTTAACGGCTTTGATATGATGCGGTTTGAGCTTCCGTCCACGGCTGCAGGAAGGCAGGTCGCCTTTGTGCGCGGTGCCGTTGAGGGAGATCTTCCTCAAGAGGGACGCAGTACCCAAATTCGCATTGAGAACCTAAAATCCAAAACGAGCCAATCGGTACTGGTCGATGCCTTCAGCCGAACCTTTACCGCAGTAATTGCCCGCGAAGACCTTGCGGCATCCGTTTTGTCGCTCGATCATCCAGACTTGGGCTACACCTCCATTCGTCTTGAGGCCGAACACGATCTGGAGCCGGTGCCTGCGCTGATTGCGCGCAAAGCCATTGCAGGCGAAGAGTTTGCACTAAGGAGTATTTTATTCAGCAGTGCCAGCGCCCAGCTTAGCGCCGAAGACCAACTTGCCCTGATTGGATTTGCAGGCTACCTAAAAAGCCATCCTTCCTTTAAAATTGAAATCCAGGGGCATACCGACAACGTCGGCAACGAGAGTACCAATCAAATTCTCTCCCAGCAGCGGGCACAAAGTGTTATGAATGCATTGATTCAGCTTGGGCTGGACCCAAACCGGCTCAGCGCCAAGGGATACGGCTCCTTGAAGCCCGTGGGCAGCAACCAAAGCAGCGAGGGACGTTCGCTTAATCGGCGAACGGCCTTCGTGATTTTACCCTAAAAAAGCCTGCTATTTTTCGCGGCGCTCCTTGATGCGAGCGCTCTTGCCAGTGCGGTCGCGCTGGTAGAAGATGCGTGCACGACGAACCTTACCCGTCTTGTTTACCTCAATTTTCTCGAGATTGGGCATGTTAATCGGGAAGATCCGCTCAACGCCAATGGCGCCTGACATTTTGCGAATGGTAAAGGTTTCGGTGGTTCCGTAGCTGTTGCGCTGAATAATGTCTCCGCGAAAGAACTGCGTACGGGTTTTTTCACCTTCCACAATTTTGTAGTACACCGTGATGGTATCACCGGCCTTGAACGATGGGAAGTCCTTCTTCTCCACGTAGGTGTCTTGAACGTACTTAATTAGATCCATGATCTCCTGTTTATGCAATTCAAACGGCAACGTGCTTCACTTTGAAACAGAGGTTGGGTCTGCAAAATCCCCCTTGGCGTAATTCCTCTAGGGGCGGCAAAGTTAGTAAAAAGAACTATTAGAACAACACCTTGCAGTCGTCATACTTCGCGTTGACCCGCAATGCCGTTTCGGCCTTCTTTTTTGAAACCCATCCCTCTAGGGCCTCCTGGCGCCTCACGTTCTCTACATAGTTTTTTAGAAGGGCTAGGTCAAGATCCAAATTGGCCCGATGGGGCTCAATTTTGTCGCGAAGCTGAACAATTCTAAAAAACTCTTTGCCCTGTGGGTCGCGCACTAAAGCGGCCTCGCTAATTTCATTGACCGCCAAATTTTGGATGGCATAAAAAACGCCTCGATCGAGTTGGTCCAGATTGAACTTGAGGTCCATGGTGTTGGGGTTCAGCATGATTCCGCCATTGAGCTTGGTCTCTTCGTCTTCAGAAAATTGCTCGGCTGCTTCTTCGAAGGTGAGCTTGCCTGAGACAACGGCAAGCCGTATGCTGTCTAAGCGCTCTTGCGCTGCATCGAGGTCTTTTTGCTCGAGTTTAGGCTTGACCAAAATGTGGCGAAGGTCGAGCTCCTCGCCCCGTTTGAGCTGAAGCTGCACAATGTGGTATCCATACTCGGTGCGAAAGGGCTTTGAAATTTCGCCCACTTCTAAATTGTACGAAACCGCATCAAATTCCTTCACAAATTGGCCACGTTTGATGCCCTTGTACTCTCCGCCGTTGCGGTTGGACCCTGGGTCTTCTGAATACAAAATAGCCATCGTGGCAAAGCTCGAACCGTTTAAAACTCGGGTACGTAGCTGATCAAGTCGCGCTATTGCCTCTTCTTCGGCCTTGTCGCTGACCTTGGGATTAATAATGATTTGACCCAACTCCACCTCGGTTCCAATCAAGGGAAGGGAATCAATGGGCATCTTGCGTATCACGTTTTCAACTTCTACGGGGGTGACCTTGACCTTCTCGGTGATGGTACCCTGCATGCGCTGTGCGGTGAGCTGATTCTTCATCAGGGGCCGCATTTCTTCTTTGATTTCTAGAATGGACTTCTTGTAGTACTCGGCAAGCTTGCGTTCGCTCCCAATTTGGGCTACAAGCTGCTCCAGTCGCCTCGATATGTTGTCGTCAATCTCACTTTCTTCAACAATTACGGAATCAATTGCCGCATGGTGAATCAATAGCTTCTCGAGAATCAGCTCCTTGAGAATTTCGCATTCGCTGCGGTCCTGACCCTCGCGCTTTAGGGTTTCGCGCATTATGACCACGTCCGATTGAAGAATGATCTCATTGCCTACCACCGCAACCACCCCGTCGGCCAGCACGGGTTGTGCAAGAACCTCTGCCAAGGAGCATGCTAAGAGGGCTGCAGCAAAAACTAGGGGGCGAAGGGCATTGGGCATGGCTAAAAAACTAAGAGAGGGGGGGAATTCAAACGCTAACCTGCGCATTTCGTGCCAAAAGTTCGCGCGCCAGGTTGAGGTAGTTCTCCGCTCCGGTCGATGCGGCATCATAAACCATAATGGGTTCTCCAAAAGAGGGAGCCTCACTAAGCCGCACGTTGCGGGCAATAATGGTACTGAAAACGAGCTGCTGAAAGTGCTGTCGAACCTCCTCGACGACCTGGTTGCTCAGGCGCAGTCGGGAGTCGTGCATGGTAAGGAGAATTCCTTCGATCTGTAAATCGGGATTCTGTAAATTTTGCACTGAACGCACGGTATTGAGCAACTTGCCCAAGCCCTCAAGCGCAAAATACTCGCATTGAATCGGAATAAGCACCGAGTCGGAGGCGGTTAGAGCGTTCAGGGTCACCAAACCCAGGGAGGGAGCACAATCAATAATGATGTAATCAAAGTCGTCTTTGACTTCGGCTAAGGCAGATTGAAGCATGTATTCCCTGCGCACCTTGTCAACCAACTCGAGTTCTGCTGCAACGAGGTCCATATGGGCCGGCATCAGCATTAGGTTGGGGTTGCGGCATACCAGAGTAGCATCGTAGGGCTTGATAGAATGCTCCAAGACTTGGTAGGTTCCCATTCTTGGAGTAGAGGGGTCAAAACCCAGGGCAGAGGTGGCATTGGCCTGAGGGTCTGCGTCGATGAGTAGCACGCGCTGCTCCAGAATGCCAAGCGCACTCGCGAGATTTACGGCCGTAGTCGTTTTGCCGACTCCGCCTTTTTGGTTTGCTACTGCTATGATTTTACCCACAGATGCGAAGGTAATACGACCCGGCGAACCGCTTGAGTCTTGTGCAAAACTTAATCCGAGAGACCTGAACGCCGCCAGGGCTAGTTGGCCTATTCCCCTTCTCTGGCAGCGGAACCAATGCTGCGGCGCACCACCCCGCAGTTTAGCATTTCATCCCCAAAGTAGGGATTCATTACCGTACGCTCTCTACTGATCCAAGTAGCTCCCTCGTAGTCAAAGGCCATGGGGCAAAACTGCAAATAAAGGGAGTCGCTCAATGGCGCGGATTCCAAGGACACTAAATAAGCTTGCGTCAGCGAATGAAAGGCTAAGCGTTGGGCCTCTAAATCGGCCGAAGCGGCAATTTGACGAACCGAAGAAAGCAACTGATCCCCAGGACTTGCAATGGTCCAAAGCGAGTCAAGCTGCCTTGCGGCGGACTGAGCTTCCAGGGCATTCGACGAAACCAAGGCGTCCTTAATGCGCAGGTACTGGTCCAGTGGAACCTCGACGTAGTCGTCCTTGAGGTAGTTGCCGGAGCTCTGGGGGGGCGAGGCCTCTTCGGTCTCAGGAGAATCTCCCGACCCACAGGCCATAAGCAAAAAGGTCGCCGCTGCACAAAGCGGGAATCGAAGCAGCGCAACGTTCATGGCGGAGCAGTTACTTGCGCGCATCGCGCATCGGATTGCTCCTCCAGCGATCGGCTCCGCTCGGTGCGGGTAAGGCCTCCAAATGCAGGTCGGCATCCATTCCCCAAGAGTTGTTGAATAAGTCAATGTCGGCCAATTCCTTAAAGGGATCGAGTTCAATAGAAACCGCCTTTTTGGGCAAATAAATAGTCTTGGTGAACTCTTGTTCGTTCTTTATCCAAATTTCGGCGGGCCAGTGCTCCACGTGAGAAGTTCCGTCTCCAAAAGTGTATCGCACGATAACGGGCATAATGAGTCCGCCCACATTTTTAACGGTTATTTCGTGAAGAAATCCCTGAGGGCCTGCCTTTAGGCCTTCTAATCGCTTGGCATCAGCCTTGGTGACGGCGTATCGATTGTACTCGCTCGTGTAAAAATCTCGGTAGGCAGAGTCCTTGTCTACTTTGGTGGGTCGGTTGCTGATCGCGTTGCGCTGGTTCCCAATGAAACCCTCGTATTCCGCCTCTTTCTTGGCCCTGCGCTGGGATTCCAGTTCCTCGGGATCTAGCGTCGGAGTTGCGGCAATGCGCACCTTGCCGAGCTCTTGGTCTACCGCCTCGGTAGTATAGAACCAGCCGCGCCAGAACCAATCCAGATCTACGCCGCTGGCGTCTTCCATGCTGCGAAAGAAGTCCGCAGGAGCAGGAGACTTGAAGGCCCAACGGCTGCAGTAGGACTTGAAAGCATGGTCAAACAACTCGCGCCCCATGACGGTTTCGCGCAAAATGTTGAGTGCGGTGGCCGGCTTGCCGTAGGCGTTGTTGCCAAACTGCAAAATGCTCTCGGAATTGGTCATAATCGGAACCATATTCAGGGCCGGCGACCTCATGTAGTCTACAATGTTGTAGGCCGGTCCGCGGCGAGAAGGGTAGTTGACGTCCCACTCTTGCTCGGCAAGTTGCTGCACGAAGCTGTTAAGGCCTTCGTCCATCCAAGTCCACTGCCGCTCGTCGCTGTTGATGATCATGGGGAAGAAGTTGTGGCCAACCTCGTGGATGATGACGCTGATCATTCCGTGCTTGGTTCCCTCAGAATAGGTTCCGTCTGCGTCGGGCCTGCCTCCGTTGAAGCAAATCATGGGGTACTCCATACCAATGTCTGCGGTGTGCACGGATATTGCCCGCTCATAGGGGTAGTCAATAGTGAACTTAGAATAGGTCTCAATGGTCTGGGCTACGGCACGGGTAGAGAACTGCTCCCAAAGCGGGTTGCCCTCTTTGGGGTAGAACGATTCTGCCAGGGTGGTCTGGTTGCCTACCTTGACGGCCATAGCATCCCAAATAAATTTTCGGCTGTTGGCGAAGGCGAAGTCGCGCACGTTTTTAGCGCTGAATTCCCAAGTTTTGGTTCCGCTCGCCTTGGTTTTCTCGCGCTCCCGAGCCTCAGCCTCCGTGGCAATGATGACGGGCTTAGAGAAGTTTCTGCGCGCCTCCGCAAGCCTCTGCCGGTGGGTAGCGCTGAGAACACTGGACTCGTTCATCAGGGTTCCGGTGGCGGCAACCAGGTGGTCGCTCGGAACGGTAATGGCTACTTTATAGTCTCCAAAGGGCAGAGTAAACTCGCCCTGGCCTAAAAACTGCTTGTGCTGCCAACCGACGTTGTCGCCATAAACGGCCATGCGCGGAAAAAACTGAGCAATGGTATAGAGCGTATTGTCTTCATCCTTAAAATGCTCGTATCCGCTGCGTCCGCCAACCTTCATGCGGTCGTTAATCAGGTAGTTCCAGGCAATGTAAAACCGCACGCTCTGACCCGGGGCTAGGGCGGTGGGCAGGTCCACACGCATCATGGTATTGTTGATGACGTAGGGCAAATTGCTGTTGCTTGCCGACTTGACCTCGGTAATGTTGAACCCGCCTTGGTAGACGTCAATGTACTCATCCTGAATTTTTTCAGGCGTAATAGAGGTGGGGATGCTGCCTTTCTTGCTCTGGTCCGTCATCGAGCCAGGCTTCATCATATTCTGGTCCAGCTGCACCCAGAGGTAGGCCAAGGCGTCGGGGCTGTTGTTGCGGTAGGTAATCCATTCCGTACCGGTGAGCACATGGGTCTTCTCGTTGAGGTTCAGCTTGATGTCGTAGTCTGCGCGGTTTTGGTAGTAGGCGTGGCCGGGAGCCCCTGCCGCGTTGCGGTAGCTGTTGGGCGTGGGCAGTTCCTGCTCAAGCTGTCGAAACTTGCTGTGCGACAGTCGGTCAGCGGGAACGTGCTGGGCAAAAGAAGCCGCAGAAAAAGCCAGTGCGGCCAGGGTCCAAGTTTGATTCATTTTCATAATTCTAAATACCATTGAGATGCCAAATGTAGCGAAACTCCGAGGCAGATTGCCCCTAGGGTTAGGGCGAAATCCTTGGGATTGAATCCCCGCGCCGAAGCCATCCATTTCAGGCAAAAAACGGCCGCAACAACGAGCAATTGTCCGCCCTCAATGCCCAACGCGAACCAGCCCCAGCTCGCCCAAAGGCCCCCCGCGTCGGTGGGCAGCAGTGGAGCCAGGTCCTTGGCAAAGGCAAGCCCGTGCACCAGTCCAAAGCCTAGGGCAAGTAGGAGTTCTGCGCTAAACCACTTGCCATGGCTCGTTTTGGGTGCTCCTTTGAACCAAACTACCCGGCCGGCGGTAAAAACCAAGGTAGCGAGGACCATTCCCTCGATCATGGCCGAATTCAGGGTGAGGGCAAGGGCAATTTGCGCAGCCATGGCTAGGCTGTGTCCGACCGTGAAGGAACTCAGGGCCAAAAACCACATTTTAATGTCTTTTGCCGACAAGGGAGCCATCATCGCGGCGATAAAAAGCAGGTGATCCCAAGCTGCTGCGTCGATAATGTGAAAAAAACCGAGTTGGGTAAAAAGTGGAATACTCATGGGGTGTTTGTTAACGTAACTACCGGGCTCGCTCGCGAACTCAGGGCATCGATTCGACCCTTTGGGCTGCGAACGAAGTACACGTTTTGCTGGTCCTGAAAAAACTCATGCAGAATTTCGTCAGTCACCACTAAGGGCAATCCTCCGTCGACGTGAAATTTAAACTCCACGGTACTGGGCAGGTAGCGGTATTGGTCAAAATGCAGGGGGACCGGTCTTTTGCCGCGATTCACTTTAAGGGTTTCTATCAGGTAGTTCTCTGCCATGGCTCTGCCCTCGGGGCTTTCTAGGCGGACTTTTCCCGATTTGTTGCGGGCATTAATCGCGTCTTCGAGGTCGTCGGTAAAAATTCGAAGGGTCCAATCGATGCGCTTGGGGCCCACCCTGAGCTCGTGCGAGGCGAGGTGCATGGGATGGTCCGCACTCGATAGTGCAAGCAAAATAGCAGAAAGAATCAGCAGCCTAAAGAGGGTTCGCATAGAAGAGCAAACCTAATGATTTCTTAGGTTTGCCTCATGGCCTATCCCTATCAAATTAAAACCCTGGATCAATACCATCGCGCAAGGCAGGATTCTTTGGCCGATCCCGAAGCTTTTTGGGCAGGCATCGCCCAGCATTTCACCTGGATGCGCCCTTGGGACAGAGTTTTGGATTGGAATTTTATCGAACCCTCGGTGCGCTGGTTTGACGGAGCCCAGCTCAACATTACCGAAAACTGCCTTGACCGCCACCTCGCCGCTAATGCGGGTAAACCTGCCCTAATTTTTGAACCCAACGATCCTAATGACGAGCCCCATGTGCTGAGCTACCGCGAGCTGCATTTTAGGGTTATGCAGTTTGCCCAGGTGCTCAAGAACAACGGGGTACAGAAGGGCGACCGCGTCTGCCTCTACATGGGCATGATTCCCGAGCTCGCCATTGCCCTGCTAGCCTGCGCTCGCATCGGGGCCGTGCATTCGGTTGTTTTTGCTGGCTTTAGCGCCCAGTCCTTGGCCGACCGCATCAACGACGCTCAAGCAAAGGTGGTTATCACCTGCGACGGCGCAAACCGCGGGGCTAAAGTGATTCCGCTCAAGTCGGTAGTCGACCAAGCGGCAGAAGGCTGCACTTCGCTGCGGACCATTTTGGTGGTAGCTCACTGCCAAATCCCGGTAGCAATGGTTCAAGGCCGCGACCGTTGGCTGCATGACGAGATCGACCGCGTCAAGGCCATGGGCAACCCAGAGGTTGAGCCTGAGGTCATGGAGGCCGAGGATTTGCTCTTCATTCTCTACACCAGCGGATCCACCGGCCAGCCCAAGGGAGTGGTGCATACTTGCGCGGGCTATATGGTTTGGGCGGCCTACACCTTTGTAAACGCCTTTCAGTACCAACCGGGGCAGGTTCACTTTTGCACCGCCGACCTCGGATGGATTACCGGCCACAGCTACCTTTTGTACGGACCGCTGCTCGCTGGCGCAACCACCGTGATGTTTGAAGGAGTCCCTACTTGGCCCGATGCGGGACGCTTTTGGGACATCGTCGACCGCCATCAGGTGAACATACTGTACACGGCTCCGACCGCCATTCGCAGCTTGATGGGATTTGGTTTGGACCCGTTACAGGGTAAGCGCTTGGACAGCCTCAAGGTGCTCGGAACCGTCGGTGAACCCATCAACGAAGAGGCCTGGAATTGGTACCACCTCCACATCGGCAAGGGCGAGAGTCCGATTGTTGACACCTGGTGGCAGACCGAAACCGGGGGTATTATGATCACCAACCTCGCGGGCGTGACCCCGGCCAAGCCTACGTTTGCCACCCTTCCCATGCCGGGTATTGATCCCGTGCTGGTCGACGAGCATGGTTCCGAAATTCTCGGCAATGGAGTGAGCGGAAATTTGTGCATTCGCGCGCCTTGGCCGGGAATGCTCCGCACAACCTATGGCGACCACGAGCGATGCCGCCAGACCTACTTTAGTGCATACCCCGGCCTTTATTTTACGGGTGACGGCTGCCTTCGCGACGAAGACGGCCACTACCGCATCACGGGTCGCGTCGATGATGTGCTCAACGTGAGCGGACACCGCATCGGAACCGCCGAAGTCGAAAACGCCCTAAACATGCACGCCGGAGTGGTGGAGTCGGCGGTAGTTGGTTTTCCGCACGG
>DBBY01000060.1 GCA_002292855.1 Flavobacteriales bacterium UBA972
CTTTTTGTACTCAATCGGGTCAACGGTTCTAAAGGATAGGGGGCAGTGCTGGTAGTGAATCAGGCAGGCATTACTCACAATGCGCGCGGTGCGTTTGTTTCCGTCATCAAATGCCTGAATGTAGGACAGTAGTACCAGCAACAGCAGAGCCTTTTCAAAAACATTGTCTTTTGAATTCACCAAGCTGCACATGTGGTGCAGGGCGTCTTTGATCTGGTGATCGTTATCCAACGGTACGTAGTTGGTCCCAGTGACACCCACCTTGTGATTGCGTATGCCTTTCTTGATGCCAAGGTCTTTGATAAGAAGGCTGTGGATGTCCTCGATTGCCGAGACATTTAACGGGAACAAATAGTCGGGATGCGCCACAATAAAGTCGATTGCCGTTTTGTGGTTAAGCAGCATGCTCGCCTCGTGCTGTGTTTTACCTGCTGCCGTGAGTTGATCCTTAAGTAGGCTCTCTGTCTCAAGAAGTGAATAGGTGTTGCCCTCTATCTGCGATGACTTCCAACTTAAGTCAATGGCAAGTCGTTCCAACTCTTTAGCATACTGATTTGGGCTAAGAATGCGGGTCTTGGCTTCAAACTGCTTTTGGAGCGCGTGAAGGTGCTTCAGTTCGTGCTCGGTGAACAATGCTACCCGCGCGAGGGCCTCAGGGATCAGACTGAAGTTGTACGAAGGCCATATGACTCGCTCGTCAATATCCTGTGTGAAGTACGCATCAAGATCTATGGGTTTGGTAACCGCATAGGAATCGCTTAAGCGGTACGTCGTCCCTTTGCCAATACCATCTTTAGAAACATACTGGAGCTCAATGAGGTGGGTCAGGCACCTTTTTACCGTCGCATAACCTTTTCTGCTGTCCAATCCCTCGAAGACCTGTTTGGAGGAACTTGATGGATTGCGTTCCAGGTAGGCTAGAATGGATTCTTCAAATTCAGTCATTGTGGCTCACGTATTTTTGAATTAGGGCTCAGTTCGCCGTATTAATGAGCTCAAAAATAGTAAAAAATGAGCTTCAAATTGAATTTGGGCTCATTTGTATGGAATTTGTAGCTCAATAGTTAGGGGTATTGAGCTTGAATCATTGTGTATTTGAGCTTTAATGGCTAGTCAGGTCGAGCAGGTAGATGCACAAGTATGAGTTCTTGCAGTCCCACACGGCCCGCCTCTCGTTCTGCTCCAACGAGTACCTCCTTTGCGCAGAACCCTTGGTCGTCATTACCATGGGAACAATAAGTCCTTTATGCACTAAATCGAAGTCTCGGGAGACTAGTTCGCGGACCAGCTTTAAAAGATCTAGGCGCAGAGGGTATGATTTGTTTGCCTAATTGGGTTTGCAGTTTTTTGTATTGATTTCTATGAAATAAAATTATCCCCATTAATTGGGTAGATTAGCGACATAAATTGAATAAATTTCTTTAATATTTCACTTGCACAAACGAGCAAATCGATGATTTACTGACTAAATAAGCATAAAAATTACGCTTTGAAAACACCGAACGTTTATGTTCGGTGCGATTGCTTCAAATTTGAAGAGCTTAAAATGTTGACATTCAGGACTTAAGCCCGCATGGTCCACACTAAGTGAATTAAACGCTATTAAACCTAAATAACAATTAAGCCATTAGTGCAGTCTAGAGGTTGACAGACACCCCCAAAAGAATCCATTAAACGAATGCACGCCAAACTAAGTCAATCGGGACTAGTTCAACCGAGCCTAGTGAACCGCCTTCTCGTACTCCGCAATGTACTCAAGCCAGCCCTTGTCAGCGCCCTGGGCGGCCTCCACGAGGGCTTCGACTCCCTTGGGGTCAAGGTTGTTTGACGTCGAAATAAAGATCTGCCGGTGGTGCGTCGGCCGGGTCGTCTCGCCGTCGGCCAAAAGCTCTTCGTAGAGCTTCTCCCCTGGGCGCAGGCCGGTGACCACAATCTGAATGTCTTTGCCCACAGTGAGTCCGCTCAGTTTAATGAGGTTGACGGCCAAATCATAAATTTTAACCGGCTCACCCATATCAAACACCAGGATCTCGCCCCCCTTGCCCATGTGCCCGGCCTCGAGCACCAAACGCACCGCCTCAGGAATCGTCATAAAGTAGCGCGTAATGTCTTTGTGGGTGAGGGTAATGGGTCCGCCATCCTGCAGCTGCTTCTTAAACAGCGGAATCACGCTGCCGTTGCTGCCCAAAACATTGCCAAAGCGCGTAGTCACAAAGCGCGTTTGATTGCCCGGCTGGTCGTTGAAGTAGTTCACGATGTGCTCGGCGGCGCGCTTGCTCGCCCCCATAATATTGGTCGGATTCACCGCCTTGTCGGTGGACACCATCACAAAACACTCCGCGCGGTGCTCTGAGGCCAGCCTAGCCATAGTGTGAGTGCCCATAATGTTCGTTTTGACTGCCTCCTGTGGATTCTCTTCCATCAAGGGCACATGCTTATAGGCTGCGGCATGAAAGACTACCTCGGGCTTGTAGTCCCTAAAGATTTGACCCATGCGCTCCTGGTCGGTCACGCTGCCGATTAACAGACGGGCTCGGTTGTAGTTGGGGTAGAGGCTTAACTCTTGGTCCAGGTGGTAGATCGGAGTCTCGGCCTGGTCCAAGCAAATTAGGAGGTTGGGTTTTTGGCGCATCACCTGGCGCACCAACTCAGACCCAATAGACCCTGCAGCGCCAGTAATCAGCACCGTCTTGCCCTTGATAAAGCCATTGAGGGTTTCGTACGACAAATTAATCGGGTCGCGACCTAAAAGTTCTTCGAGCGAAATAGGGCGAATCTGCTTGGCCGTGAGTTCGCCGTTGACCCAGTTGCTCGTGGGCGGAACCCTGCTCACCTCGATTCCGAGCTCTAAGGCTGCATTAGAAAGCTCCTTGAGCCGAAGCCCCGAAATGTTTTTGATGGCCACTACCAGTTTGCCGACGTTGTACTTTTCAATGTATTCGCTGGTTAAGGCGTTTACTGCCTTGAGAATGGGAATTCCGTTGATGTTTTTGCCCACTTTGCTCTTGTTGTCGTCTACATAGGCAATGACGTAGTCTTTAAAGTTCACGTCTTGCTCAATAGCATTTTGCGCCGCGCGACCCATAGACCCGGCGCCAAAAATGATGATGCCGTTGCCCTTTTTAGCCTTGCGGAGCTGCACGCTAAGAAACAAACTGCGCACGGCAAGGCGTCCGCCCACCGAAAGAATTAAAAACAGCATGGCCTGGGTTACCAGCGCGGCCCGGCTAAAATTAACGGTGGTAGTAAAAGACAGCAGCGCCAGCACCAGGCCCGACTCCACGGTTGCCTGAAAGAGTCGGGTGAAGTCTTTGCCGCCGCTGTGGCGCACCACCCCTACATAAGACTGGGAGTGCAGGAATCCCAAAGCATAGATCGGCAGAAGTATGCTCACCTTCAGGGGCAGGCTGGCCCATGGGATGGAGTCCGTCTCAAAGTTGTATGCAATGAACTGGGCCACGATGTAGGTAGCCAAAACCAAAAGAAGGTCAAGGCCAAACACAGTCCATCGCGAGAGGAACCGGTCGGTGTAGCGCAGTAAGACTCGCCCGATGAATAAGTTCAAGGCATCAAGGGTTTGGTTGGTGGGTTAAAGGTACTTTGATTTAAATACTAAAAAAAGGTGCTGCTGCCTAAAGTATTTAAAACGATTGAAAATTGAACCAATCCCGGTACTTTGGGGGCTGAGGCGGGGCTGCACGGAGTGAACCCGCTAAAAACCCTTCACCACCGCGTCAATCTTCAGCAGCCGCTCGAGCATTGGCTCCAGCTCCTCGAGGCTGAGCTGGCTGGCGGCGTCGCATAGCGCCTCTGAGGGGCAGGGGTGGGCCTCGATGAAGAGGCCGTCGATTCCGGTTGCCACCGCGGCGCGGGCAAGGGTTTCGAGGTACTGACGGGCTCCGCCTGCAGGGTCGGCAGAAGGAATTCCGTACTTGCGAATGGAGTGAGTGGCGTCA
Source organism: Flavobacteriales bacterium UBA972 (assembly GCA_002292855.1). Lineage (GTDB taxonomy): Bacteria > Bacteroidota > Bacteroidia > Flavobacteriales > Schleiferiaceae > TMED14. Next base: position 3,957 of record DBBY01000060.1, read on the forward strand.
AACACTACCGGGTAGCCGATTTGCTTGAGCTCATAAAAAGCCCGCGGATCGACCACGAGGTCGTTGTAGCCAAAAGTGTATCCGCGCTCAGTGAGAATAATATCGCGGTTGCCGGTAGACTCGACCTTGGCGCAGACCTTGGCCATCGTGCTCGGAGCCACCATCTGCCCGTGCTTGAGGTTGATTGTGCGGCCGGTGCGCGCGGCCTCGACCACCAGGGTAGTCTGCATGCATAGGTAGGCCGGAATTTGCAGAATGTCTACCACCTCAGCCACTGGCTTGGCCTGGTCGGGGTAGTGAATGTCGGTCAAAAGGCGGAATCCGTATTGGCGCTTGACCTCGCTGAGGATGCGCAGGCCCACGTCGATGCCGGGCCCCATGTAGTAGTCTACGGAGCTGCGGTTGTCTTTTTGAAAGCTGGATTTGTAAATAACCTCGCTCAGGGGCAGTCGTTCGCGGATGCCGGCGAGGTGGTCGGCCACCCGAAGGGCCGTGTCGAGCGATTCAATGACGCAGGGTCCGGAGATTAAAAACATACTCTGCGAAGTTCCGGGATTTTTTTGGAATCCGGGTAACGGATTCCGCATCGATTATTGTTAAAACAGCCCGTTGAGCTCCGCGTCGATTTTCTCGATCACCGTGCCCAAATCTTCTTTTTTGCTGTCAAACTCGATCTGGTCCACTTCGATGACCAGCAGTTTGCCCTTGTCGTAGCCCTTGATCCACTGGCTGTAGCGGTCGTTGAGGTTTTGCAGGTAGTCGAGCCGAATGCTGCTTTCGTAGGGGCGTCCGCGCTTTTGAATTTGGCGCACCAGGGTTGGAACGCTGGCGTTGAGGTAGATAAGCAGGTCGGGAGCCTTGATAAACTCCTCCATAAGCCCAAAGAGCTCTTGGTAGGTGTTGTAGTCGCGCGAGCTCATCAAGCCCATGTCGTGCAGGTTGGGCGCAAAAATATTGGCGTCTTCGTAGATGGTGCGGTCCTGAATCACGTTTTTGCCCTGACTCCGAATGCTGTGAATCTGGCGGAACCGGCTGTGCAAGAAGTAAATCTGCAGGTTGAAGGACCATCGAGACATGTCGTCATAAAACTCGTTGAGGTAGGGATTCTCGTCCACCTCTTCAAAGTGGGGCTGCCAGCCATAGTGCTTGGCGAGTAGGGTGGTGAGGGTCGTTTTTCCTGACCCAATGTTTCCGGCGATGGCTACGTGCATAGCATCAAAAATAAGGTAATAATCGTCGCGGACTCGTTTGAAATGACTGCTTTCGTTTAAGGGACGGCTGGTTCCTTTAGCAGCAGCAAATTGCGGTCATGAACAGGAGAAATTTGATTATTACGTACGATTTACATAAATTCGTACGTATGGCAAAGCAAAAACTGACCTTGGCACTGGATCCGGAACTGATTTCGTTCGGAAAAAACTATGCGACCGGACGGGGAACCAGTCTTTCAGAGCTCCTCGAAACCTACCTAGCTCAGCTTCGGGCTACTCCTGAGCTGCCCGATGGGGACGGGGCTTCGGCGCTGGTCCGCCGAATTCGGGCTGAGCTGGCACAGGGTCAGCCGAAGGCTCCGCACGAAGTGGACCAAAAGGCGGTCCGCTTGGAACACCTAAATACAAAATTCACATGAGGATCGCGGTGGACACCGACGTGCTGCTCGACCTGCTCGTGCTTCGGGCTGCGCATGTGGAATCGGCACTGCGTGCGGTGCAAGCGGCCCAGGGTCAAGGGGTGCAGCTCGTGACGACGGCCTGCGTCCTTCAAAATGCCTACTTCGTGGGCCAGCGCCACTACGCAGAATACTGGAGCCTTGAGCGCTGGCTCGATCTATTGGATTCGGTGGAGCTAATAACGGTCCCGAAGGCTGCACTAGAGCGGGCCGTGGACTACGTCGACTACGAGGATGCGGTGCTTGCCCTGTCGATGCAGCACGCGGCGGTGCGCATGCTCTGGACGCGGAACGCTAAGGACTTCAAAGAGTTCGCCAGCATCGCAGCCCTGTCGCCGGAGGCCTATGTGGCTGGCTTGCAGAGCTAGAAACCAGAAACGAGAAGCTCCTCAATTAGGCTCCGGTCGTTCATCAGGCGGGGTACCTTGTGTTGCCCGCCGAGTTTGCCCTTGGATTTAAGCCAGTTGTGAAAGGTTCCGGGGGCTGCAACGTGAACCCGCGGAGGCTGGAGAACCATGCTTTTGTAGCGCTTGGCTTCGTAGTCGGAGTTGCTGGCCTTCAGGGCCGTGTCGAGGGCCTGGGCGAAGGCCTCTATGGAATAAGGCGGAATGCGAAACTCGAGGAGCCAGTCGTGGCCGCCTCCGGCTTCGCCTGCGGCTGCCCACCAGGGTGCCGCGGTGTATTCGTCGACCTGGGCTCCGGTTTTGCGGCAGGCTTCAGCCACGGCGCGCTCGGCGTTGTCGATCATGAGTTCTTCGCCAAAGGCATTGATAAACAGACGGGTACGCCCTGTGATAAGGATGCGGTAGGGCGCCAAGGAGGTGAACTGGACCGTGTCGCCGACGATGGTCCGCCAAAGTCCGCCATTGGTACTAATAATTAGGGCATAGTTAATGCCCATTTTGACCTCAGACAAGGGAATGGCGCGGGAATCGGATCCATTAAAGTCCGCCATCGGGACGAATTCATAAAAAATACCGTGCTCGAGCATGAGGAGCATGCCCGGGTCGTCGAGGCGGTCCTGCACGGCAAAAAATCCTTCGGAGGCATTGTAGGTTTCGAGCTTGCGGGTTCCGCGGGGCAGAATTGCCTCAAAAGCGGATTCGTAGGGGGTGAAGGCCACGCCACCGTGCACAAAGAGCTCAAGGTTGGGCCACACGGCTTCGAGGGAGGTTTCGCCCCTGATTTCGAGAACGCGGCGCAGCAAAACGAGCATCCAACTGGGCACGCCAAAGAGCGAAGTCACGTTTTGACGGGCAACTTGCTGCGCGATTTTTTCAATTTTGGCCTCCCACTCGTCCATCAAGGCCAGGTCGTGCGAGGGGGTCGAGCGCCAGCTTGCCCAAAGCGGAAGGTTGTCGATCATGATCGCACTGAGGTCTCCGTAGTAGGAATGCTCGTTGAGCTCGTTGATTTTTGAGGAACCGCCAAGCCGCAGGCTGAGTCCGTCATAAAGCTGCGAATCAGGCACTTGCTCCGAATAAAAGGCGAGCAGGTCGCGGCCTGCCTTAAAGTGGTTTTCTTCAAGGGACTCGCGGGAGACCGGAATGAACTTGGACTTGGCCGCCGTGGTTCCGGAACTCTTGGCAAACCATCGCGTGACCCCCGGCCAAAGGACGTTGGCTTCGCCTCGGATGCTCCGCTCGATCCAGGGATACAGCTTGTCGTAGTTGGTGATGGGAACCTGCGCCGCAAATTCTTCGTAGGTGCATTCGGCCGTCAGGCCTTGTTCTCGGCCAAAGTCGGTGAGGGCAACCTGGGTCATGAGCTCCCTAAACACCAACTGCTGGGCCGCAATGGGATTGTCTCGCATCTCTTGCAGGCGAGGAATCCGGCTGCTGAGGCGCCAGTTTACGAGGTCGGTGATCGGCGAGAAGGCCATGCGCTGGGGTACCTTTGGTGCACAAAAGGTAGTACAGATGAACTTCACTTGGGCCGCGGCACCCCTGCGTAAAATTATTTTGTCGGTTGCCGAGCCTTCGGTTCGTGCTTTTGTGCCGATTGGGCGCCATCTTGTGGATGTTAATACGCTGATTGGTAAAAAGATACGTCTTAACTGGCCGGGAATGGCCGAGTGCCAGTCCTGCAGCGGAATTTTCTCGTCGCTCCAGGCTCAGGGTCTATGCCGCAAGTGCTTTTTTGAGAGTCCGATGGCCGGCCAAAGCATGGTTCGGCCGGAGCTATCAACGGCCCATCTGGGCATTGCGGACCGAGATCTGGACTTTGAGCGAGCCCTGCAGCTTCAGCCGCACTCGGTGTATCTGGCTGATTCGGGCGGAGTCAAGGTTGGAGTGACCCGCACCCGCCAGCAGGTCACGCGTTGGCTGGATCAAGGCGCCAGTCGTGCTCAGGTCATTGCCATAACCGACAATCGCTACGAAGCTGGCCTGATCGAAGTGGCACTCAAGGAGCACTTTAGCGACAAAACCGACTGGCGAAGGATGCTTGCCGGCGAAACCTTTGATGCGGACTTTTCGGCCGCCACCGGCGTCGCCCTGGAGGCCATCCCTTCGGACTTAAAGCGTTTTGCCGTCGCCAACGGTGTGCAGCACCGTGTCCACTGGTCCCTCGCTGCGGGGTTTAAGGCCAAGTCGGTTAAATTCAGCAACCACGGCGACGAGATTGAAGCGGTTCTCGCGGGCCAAAGGGGTCAATACCTGGCTTTTACCGACGGTCGAGCCATCAACCTTCGATCGCACGAGGGCTTGTTTATAGGCCTGTCCTGTTAAGAACTTTTGAAGTATAACAATTTGGTTATATAACAGAAATGCTATAATTTTGATTGATGAAGAGCAGCTCATTGATCAAAATGATTGAAAAGGATGGTTGGTTTAAAGTTCGAACGAACGGAAGCCATCATGTTTTTAAGCATAAAATCAAATCGGGTCTTGTTGTGATACCTCATCCCAAAAAGGATGTACCTATTGGAACAGCTAATTCTATACTGAAGCAAGCAGGATTAAAATGAGAGTATGATGAAGAAGAATCTAAGTATTGAGGTAGTTGTTGAACGCCACTACGATGGGACGTTCTGGGGTACTACTCAAAATATTCCGGGGGTCGTGACGGCATTTGGAGCGTCGTTGGACGAGCTCAAAAAAAACCTTGAGCAGGCTTTTTTGGAGTATGTCGCTGCGGCTGCTGAGCTAGGAGAGGCTTGGATTGAAGAGGTTCGAACCCGCAAGGATTGGGCATTTTATATGAACATGCAAGCCCTTTTTGAATTGGTGCCAGAGGTGAAGATTTCGGCCATCGCCCGACGGGCGGGAATCAACGAAAGTTTGATGCGCCAGTACGCTACAGGTAAAGCCGTGGTGTCTGAGGACCGATTGCGCTACATCGAGCAAACCATTCACGATCTCGGGCGCGAATTACAAACGGTAAAGCTCTAAGCCTTAACGTATTTGCGGTAGGCCCAAACCCCCAGGTACATGAAGGGCGTGTCTAAGGCCGCCATCAGTATTTTAAAGAGCCAGGCATCGGCCATGTACTGAATCATGGTACCGTTGGGCAGAACCCCGACGAAGAGTATCAGAATTACCAAAATACTGTCGACTCCCTGCGAAAGCATGGTGGAGAAGTTGTTCCGCACCCATAGGTGCTTGCCGCGGGTAACGCGCTTCCAGAAGTGAAAGAGCCGAACGTCCACCAACTGGGCCACAATGTAGGCGGCCATGGAGGCTACAATTACCCTCACGGAGTTGCCAAAAACCACGTCGTAGGCTTGGTCGTTGACCGTAGAGAAGGGCAGGGCCGGGAAGAGTCCGCCTAGCCAAATAACCAACAAAACCAGCAGGAGTGCGGCGAATCCGCTGAATACTACGTAGTCGGTGCGGCGTTTGCCATAAAATTCGCTCAAAAGGTCGGTGACCAAAAAAGTCAAAGGGTAGGGCAGGATTCCGACGGAGATAACGAAGGTTTTAACGCCCAGGTCGATCTCTATAAACTTGTTGGAGACCAAGTTGCACACCACGAGGGCCGCGATAAAAAGGGCTCCGAGCCCCATGTACACTGCAAGGTTTCGGCCCTCTAGCGGACCTTCATCGGGCTCTTGATACGCGGTCATACTTATAAAATGAGGGTTTCGCGGGCTTGAATTCCGCCATAGGTTTGAATTTTAGCGCGGACTTGCTCAAATTGAGCCTCGAGCTGCATGCCCAGGCTGGCGCTGCGCAGGCTGACGCCAAAATCGCGCAGCACCTGCTTCCAAGGCTCGTCATTTTTTGGGAAGAGTTCCACGCGGTAGTCCTTGAGCTTAGCCAACTTGGCGCAGGATGCCATAGCGTCCTGCATGCCTCCCAGCGCGTCGACAAGCCCGAGCTCCTTGGCCCGGAAGCCCGTATAAACTCGCCCGCGCGCAATCGAATCCACCACGCTCGCCTCAAGCTTGCGCCCCTTGACCACAACCTCCTTAAACCGTGCGTAGGTGCGGTCCACCGAGAGCTGCACCAGCGCGAGCTCTTGGTCGCTCGGGCTCCGATCCAACGAAGGGAAGTTCGCAAAAGGATGCGTCGCGACCGGCTGGGATTTGATGCCCATCTTGTCGTTCAAAAGTTCTTCGCCGCTAAAGAGCAAACCAAAAACCCCGATGGACCCCGTAATCGTAGTCGGCTGGGCCCAAATCTCGTTGGCCGGAGCGGCCATATAGTAGCCGCCGCTCGCGGCGGCTCCGCCCATAGAAACCACCACCGGGTAGGCCTCCGTCAGCCTCACCACGCCGCGGTGAATCTCGTCAGACGCCAAAGCCGATCCGCCCGGGCTGTTAATTCGAAGCACCACACCCTTCACGTCGCTGCGCTCGAGCAGGTCCTCCACCGTTTCGGTAAAATCATAGTCCGCCACCGCATTGGCATCCGAACCGTCCACAATGTCGCCCTCGGCAAAAACCACCGCAATGACCCCGCTGCCCGTCTCTTCTGTGGCCAGGTTGGCATAGTCCGAGGCCGAAATGAGCCCGTCTTCACTACCGCCCCAGTCCTCAAGATTGAACTGATCGGGGTATTCCAGCGCATCGACCAGACCCAGGGCAAGGGCACGCTCGGCGGTAACCAAAGGCTCTTTGTTGAGCACCTGAGTCCACATGCTGTCGCTGACGGCACTGCGGCTCGCCCGCACCGAGGTCTCAATTTCGGACCATAACTCGCCGAGCAATTGCGTGTACTGCATCTTGTTAGCCTCTGACATGCGGTCTGCGATAAAGGGCTCGCCGGCACTCTTAAAGGCATTGTCAGACCCTCGCACGAGGTGGGCCTTGACCCCGAGCTTGTCTAAGGCACCCTTGAAATAGAGGGGGCTGGCACTTAAACCGTTTAAAATGACACTGCCCGCCGGTGCGAGGTATATTTCTTTGGCCACGCTCGCCAGGTAGTAGGATTTAGGATCGTATCCCTTGCTGGTGGCCACCACCTTGAGGCCGGATTTTTGCGCATCCGCCAGGGCAGCGCGAAGCTCAGTCAGCGCCGCCCAGCTTGCGTCAACCGCGCCGAGCTCGAGCCAGAGGACCGTCACTTTACCCTCGCTCTCGCTCGCGCTCCGAATCACTTCAAGAAGCTCATAAAGCGAGAGGGCAGGGGCCTCATCAAAAACCGTTGACAAAAATTGGTCGACTTCGTCGGGCTGCTCGTTAAGGGTGCCACTGAGTTCAATGTGGACTACGGTCTTGTCGCTCAAGGTTATAGCTTCTTGGTCGCTGCTGGATGCGGCGCCGACAGCCAGACCAACAAGTAGGGCGAGCAGCAAAAAAAGTCCAACGATTGACCCGAGTAGGGCTCCAAAAAACTGCTTCATGTGTTTCTTTGTGCTAGGGCCTGAGCCTGTTAAAATTGTGAATACAAAGGTACTAAAGGTCCTGCTCTTGCTAGGGAGCAACAGCGAAGACGCCATCAAAGTTCTGTCGGAGGCTGGCCGTGCATTGAGCGCAAAAACTCCGATTCTGCGAGCAGGGAGCCTTTGGCGCACTGCCGCTTGGGGTTTTGAGGGTCCGGACTTTGTCAATCAGGTACTCGAGGTCGAATGGACTGGCGAACCCCTGGCCCTGCTCGAGTTCTGCCTTGAAACAGAGCGTCTTTTGGGTCGCGTTCGCAGTGCGGACGCTCCGCGCTACGAGAGCCGCCGCATCGACATTGACCTGCTGCTGGCATCGCCCTTTTTGACTTTGGTAGAGCCGAGGCTCCAGCTGCCGCACCCGAGAATGCCCCAGCGCAGGTTTGTGCTCCAGCCCCTTGCAGAGCATTGGGGCGACTGGATTGCAGACGATTCAGGCCGCTCGGTAAGCGATCTTTTGACCGCTTGCAGCGACCAAAAGTTTGTACATTTGGTCTCGAATTCAAATTAATTCTTATGAAGCACTTCGTTTTAGCAGCAAGCACCATGATTCTCGCCTCATGCGGCGTTAAAGACCTTGAAACCCAAGTAGCATCGCTAAAGGGTGACCTAGCCAAGGTTCAAAAAGACAGCGACGGCGACGGCGTTTCGGATGCCTTCGACCTAGAGCCAAATACTCCCAAGGGAGCCATGATTGACGGTTCTGGTCGCGCTCTTGATTTAGACGGAGACGGAGTTCGCCATGAGCTTGACACCGATCCCTATACCCAGCGCGGTGCCCGCACCGACGCTAGCGGAGCTGAGCTAGATAGCGACGGCGACGGTATTGTAGATTCTAAAGACAAGGAGCCCAACACTCCAGCGGGTTCGTTGGTGAACTGGCAGGGTAAGCGCATTGACGTCAGCGGAGGCCTGTCTTCTGCCGTAGCGAGTGCATTCATTCCCGAGGTTTTGTTTGCTACCAACAGCATTACCGTTTCGGCAGACGAAGAGGCTAAGCTGGCTGTAGTCGCCAAGATGGTCAAGGCTAACCCAAGCCTTCGCCTGCAAATCATCGGTCATGCCGACAAGACGGGTTCTGAGAAGACCAACCTGAAGGTCGGAGAGCGCCGTGCCAAGGCAGTTTTAAGAGCCCTAACCACGACCTACAGCCTGCCCGAATCGCGCTTTGACGTGGTAAGCAAGGGAGAGAACGATCCCATTTCTAAAAAGAACCAGCACAACCGCCGCGTGGAGTTTGTGGTGATCAAGTAAGCACGTTCACCGAACGTAGTGAAGCTCCGGGCCTTGCTCGGAGTTTTTTTTTGCTATTAACTAGCGACTAGCAACTGGCAACTGGCAACTAACTCCGCCGTAACTAGCTGCTAGCTACTAGTTACTTGTTGGAGAATTCCTTCTTCCATCGCTGCAGGAGCAGGAGCGCGTCCATCGGAGCAATGGTGTTGGGGTCGAGTTCTGCGAGTTCGCTTTGCCAGGTTTGGGCCTTGGGGTCTTCCCACTGAATGAAGGAGAGCTGAAGTCCGCTCGAGTCGAAACTTTTGGCGGATTTTTCTCGGTCGGCAGCCTGTTCCAGTGCGCTCAAAAGGGAGTGCGCGCGAAGCACCACGCTGGGGGGCATGCCTGCCATGCGGGCTACTTCGATGCCAAAGGAGTGCGAGGTTCCGCCCTCGGCAAGGGTCCGCAAAAAAACCATGCGGCCGTCGACCTCCTTGATTCGCACGTGGCGGTTGGCAATGCCCGGGTAGTCCTTGGCCAAGTCATTGAGCTCGTGGTAGTGGGTGGCAAAGAGCACCAGGGGCTTGTAGGGGTGATCGTGCACAAATTCCGCAATGGCTTGGGCGATGCTGAGTCCGTCGTAGGTGGCAGTTCCTCGCCCAATCTCGTCGAGCAGGACCAGGCTGCGCGGGGTGAGCCCGTTGAGGATGGATGCCGTCTCAGCCATTTCGACCATGAAGGTGGATTCGCCCCCGCTGAGGTTGTCGCTGGCACCCACGCGCACGAAGATGCGGTCCAGCAAGGGAAGCTCGGCCTGGTCGGCAGCCACGAAGCAGCCAATTTGCGCCATCACGGCCTGCAGGGCGGTTTGCCTTAGCAGCGCGGATTTGCCCGACATGTTGGGGCCGGTGAGGATCCAAATGCGTTCGCCGTCGCTGCTTAGGTGCACGTCGTTGGCGATGTAGGGCCGGTCTTCGGGCAGGCTGCTTTCGATTACGGGGTGCCGGCCGGCGGTAACGGACCAATGCGTCGGCTGCTGGTTGCTGGCTTCGCCTGCTGCTAGCTGCTGGTTGCTAGTAGCTGGTTGCGGCGAAGCCGCAAACGTCGGACGCACCCAGCGGTGGCGGCGGGCCAAAAGCGCAAAATTCAGGAGCACGTCGAGCTCGGCCATCGCGCGTGCGTTGCGCAGCAGCGCCGGCAGCTCTTTTTGCGCACGGCCTAGGAGATCCGCAAAAATTTGTGCTTCGAGGCTGCCGATGCGTTCGCCGGCCTGAAGGATTCCCTCTTCTTGCTCCTTGAGCTCTGGGGTGATGTAGCGCTCGGCATTCACGAGGGTTTGCTTGCGAATCCAGTCCTGCGGAACGAGGTCCTTATGGCTGTTGCGCACCTCGAGGTAGTAGCCAAAAACGCTGTTGAAGTCCAGCTTGAGCGAGGGTATTCCGCTGCGCTCGGACTCGGAATGGAGTATTGCTTCAAGCAGTCCGCGGGCGTCCTGCTTGAGGGATCGGTAGCGGTCCAGGTCGGCATTGACCCCGACGGCAATGGCTCCGCCCTTGGCCAGCAAGGCGGGCGGATTCTCGCTTAGTGTGGACTCAATCATTTGGCACCAGTCGGTCAAGGGGTCCAGGGCCTCGAGCAGGTGGTGCAGGGGTTCTGCGCCATTGAGTTCGGATGCCAGCTCGTTGATTCGGCCCACGCAGTGCGCCAGGGCCTTAAGGTCACGGGGCCCGAGTCGGCCGGTTGCCAGCCGGGTTGCCATGCGCTCAAGGTCGGGAAGCTCTCCAAGAACGGCCGCACTGCGCTGGGCAGGTTCATGCTGGTCTACAGCCCAAGCCACGGCGTCGTGCCGTGATTTTAGGGCTTCGGGGTCGAGAAGGGGCATGGCCAGCCAGCGACGCAAAAGCCTTGCGCCCATGGGGTTGGCGGTGCGATCGAGCACGTCCACGAGTCCGAGTCCGCCGGGTTGGGCGGAGCCAAAAAGTTCAAGATTCCGCGCCGTGAACCCATCCATCCAAAGGTGGGTGGCCGGGCGAAGGCGTTGGATGCGTTCCAAATGACTCCAGTTCGCGTAGACTGCCTGCCGCAGGTAGTGCAGCAAGGCCCCCGCAGCGATTACGGCGCAGGGAGCATCGTCCAAGCCAAAACCCTTGAGGGAGGAGGTGCCAAAATGCTCGGTGAGGCTGCGCGTGGCAAATTCTTTGGCAAAGACCCAATCTTCGAGACCGCTGGGGACTGCGTTGCCCATGAGCCTCTTGAGGTCGTCGCGGTCTGCCCTGCGGTTAAAAACTACTTCGCTGGGCCTAAAGGACTGCAGCCAGGGATTGATCTCGCTTAAAGGTCCCTCGGCGGCGAAGCATTCGCCGGTCGAAACGTCGACCAGGGCAAGGCCAATGGTGGGGCCGTCGGCGTGCAGCGCGGCCAAAAAGTTATTGCGCTTGGCCTGCAGTAGGGTCTCGTGGTGCGCAATTCCGGGGGTAACGAGTTCGGTGACGCCACGCTTGACAATTCCCTTAACCGTTTTGGGATCCTCGAGCTGTTCGCAAATAGCCACCTTAAAGCCCGCCCTGACCAGCCGCGGCATGTAGGCGTCGAGGGAATGGTGCGGGAAGCCTGCTAAGGGTATTGACGAGGCGGCTCCGTTGGCCCGTTTGGTAAGCACAATATCGAGCGCTTTGGAGGCAGCCACGGCGTCGTCGCCAAAGGTTTCATAGAAGTCCCCCACGCGAAACAGCAAAAGAGCCTCAGGGTACTCGGCCTTGAGGGCGTTGTACTGGGTCATTAAGGGGGTTTCTGAGGTCTTTGTTGCCATAGCGCGGCCCTACCTTTGGGTCCAGAATGCTAAGATAACCATGCGTAAACGGCTAACCGATGAAATTCACGCAGAACGCGTCGCCCTGCCTGCGGACCGCATTCCCGTGGTGGTCTTGCTTGAAAACCTCCGCAGCGCACACAATGTGGGTTCGTTTTTTCGCAGCGCGGACGCCTTTGGGCTCTCGGAACTGTGGCTAAGCGGCTACACCTGCCGCCCTCCGCACCTTCAGCTCGACAAGGTTGCCCTGGGTTCTACCGAGACGGTACCCTGGCGCGGATTTGAGTCCGCAGTCGAGGCCGTCGCTGCTGCACGTGCCGCCGGCATGGCTGTTTATGCCGTGGAGCAGGCGGATTCGTCCATCTCTTTGGCCGAGATGCCCTGTCCTGAGGCCGGGATTGTCCTGATTTTTGGCAACGAAGTCACGGGCGTCGAGTCCGAGACCCTTGCCCTTTGCGACGGAGCACTCGAAGTTCCTCAGTATGGCCTCAAGCACTCCTTAAACGTGAGTGTCTGCGGCGGAGCAGTGCTTTGGGAGGCTTGCCGCCGCTACCGGAACCTCTAAGGCCAATAATTTGGGAGCAATTCCCTTGACCCTGGGTTGAATTCCCAGGTATTCTTAAACCATTGTGGCAAATAAAAAACCCGCTGGCGGACCAACGGGTTTGTTTTGGAGCGAAAGACGGGATTCGAACCCGCGACCCCGACCTTGGCAAGGTCGTGCTCTACCAACTGAGCTACTTTCGCGTTAAGGAGTGCGAATATACGAAGGCCTAAATAATTAGCAAGGGTAACGGGTTTAAATAAGAACCGCCCCCGGTTGGGAGCGGTTCAGAACAGTTTGGACTTCGAAGGTTGCCTTAGTTCCGCACAATGCGTTCGATTGCGTGGCCGGCTTCACTTAATACATCTACAAGGTACATGCCACGAGCGAGTCCGCTTAGGTTAATTTCTGCATGGTCTGCATTAACGACTTGGCTTGCAAGAATTTGACCATTCAAATTTCGTAAGACAATTTGGTACTCTCCCACCGAAGGCATGCGAATAGCTACTAGTCCGCTGGTTGGATTGGGGCTAAACCCAACGCGAAGCGAATTCTCAGAGAATCCAATGCTTTGGTTTCCGGGAGAACCAACGTCGGACCCTGTGGAGGCATAGGCGCCCCGAACTCCGACGGTAGAATTGCCCAAATAGGTGCAGGCTGTGTCGAATTCTACACTGAACCCTGCAAGCGCGAGGGTGAATTCCGCGCGGCAGATTTCGATGGGCGTTGAAGAAGTATCAAACAGCGCCACTCCGTCACCGCTGGAACTGAATCCTGGCTGGCCAATGGTAAAGTCTTCGTTGACCAAGACCTGAACCCATGGGCCGAGGTTCCATGCGCTGCGGAAGGCTGGCTCGTTCACCGAATCGATTTGTGCGACAACAATGGCTTCACCCGGGGCAATCACCATGGATGGGAACACTACCGTTCCTGGTAGCCAAGAATTATCGTCCCAGCTGAAGCCGCCGAGGTCAACAGCACTGGATCCGTAGTTGGTAATCTCGAACCAGTCGTCGCTAATCAAGGTGTTGGGGTCGTTGGAACTGGCCATGATTTCGGTGATGGCCAAGTCGTAGGTTACCGGAATCGGGAAGATGAAGTCGGCCAAGCGACGCGGTAGAAACTGGTAGCCGCTGTTGTGCGGGGCGCTGTTGTCGAACTGACCGCCAATACCGACCACGTCAAAGGTTCCCACCGGGCAGGGTGCGCTGTACACGTCAGAAACGTCGGCATCGATTCGCAATTGAATCGTGTCGGGTCCATTGGTAACGTTCACCGAGAATCCCGATCCTGCGTTGGTCCACTGCGTGGAGTTTATGACGTAGACGTTGTTCATGCGAATCAACTGGCTCTCGGTAGATTCATTCATGTCGGTAATGACTACAGGGCTCGGAAGGGCGCCGTTGGTGCTAATAACCACGATGGAGTCGGCATTGATTTGCGCCAAACCGTTGAAGTGGCCAATTACCCCAATAACGCGAATTACATCGCCTTCGTTAACCGTGTATCCGAGGTTTTTAGTGCCTGCGCCAAAGACGCCGAATCCGACGCTGCCGTCGTGAATGGTGAATCCAAGGTTACCCGTAGTAGCAAAGGTTTGGGTGTTTACGCCAAGCACGGTACCAACGAGTTTACACATTTTGCCCGAGGAGTCCGGCAAAAATTGGGCATTGACTCCCTTAACCTGAGGCAGGGTGTAGGTCGGAATAAACACGTCGTTGTCGGCAATGGTGAAGGTGAAGGAGTTTGGTGCTCCGATGCTCAGGCCTGTGCTCGCCGAGGCGATGGCGAATACGGCGCTCTCAGGGCCTTCGATGAGGTTGTCGTCAAGTACGTTAATCGTGAAGCTCACGGTATCGGTCATGCTCGGGACCGGAATGGTCAAAGTACCTGCACTCAGGGCCGGAGTCGTGGTGGCGTCGGAGCCAAAGACAAATCCTGCGCCCGCGGTGGCCGATAGGCTTACGCTGCCAGCCATCATCAAATGGGGCTGCACATACATTTTAACCGTTTGCGTTACCGCTCCCTCAAGCTTGGTGGCGCTACTGCCTACAAAACGGATCGTCGGAGTCACGGCTACAACCGGAATGATATCGTTGGTATCGCGAGGGAAAATTTGGTATCCGCTCGTGTAGGGAAGCGAATTGTCAAACTGCTGGAGGCCGCCAATGACGTTGATCGTTCCCGTTGGCTGGGGACGATTCCATACCCCAGAGAGCGGAACCACGCGCAACGCAATAGAATTGGTTCCGTCGCTCAAGGTGATGTTTTGGCCAGAACCTGACCACGTGCTGGGCCAGGTAGTGACCGTAAGTCCGTTCATTCGCACAATCTTGCCCTCGTTGGCTTCCGTTAGTGAGGTAACGACCAAGGGAATGGGCAGTGGGCGATTTTGGGCCCTTAGGTGAATGGTGTCGGGCACCACCTGAAGAAGGCCGTTAAACTGACCAAGGACCCCATAAACTTCAAGCGAATCGCCTCGGAGTGGGCTCGTGTAGTTGCTCAAGTCGGCACTGCGAAACACTACGATTCCGCCGGTGGCGTCTTGCAGGTGAAAGGAGTAGCCTGCAGCGCGAAAGTCAACGGAGCTCACGACTCCGCGCAGTCGAACCACCGCAGCGAGGGAATCTGCAACACCATCGTTGTTGACTCCACGGATGCTGCTAATAGTGCGGACTACAGGACCCGTAGTGCCACCGCCACCGCCACCACCGCCGCCTGAGCCGGCAGTAGTTACAAAAAATTCAAGGGCGGTTTGAAGACCACCCGTTCCCGTAGCAGCCTCGGCATTAAAGCCATAAAGACGGAAGGTGACGGTAGTCAAGTTGCTTTGAGTGAGCTGAAAGACATTGTCGGCATTCGTTTGAGAAATGTCGGTCATCGTCATTTCACCGTTGGTCGCGGTTACCCCGGCTGCGAGGGAGTCAAGGGCGATGTTGCTTGCAAAGTTGTTTAGGCTCGAGCGCCAGGCCCATTGACGGGGTCCAGTAGAACTGCGGTAAAGGTCAAAACGCACCTTGGGGTTTGAGAAGGTTTGCCCAGAGGCAGCGGTAAGCGTGAATTCGATGTACTTGTTCGGATCAATCGTGCCCGTAAAAGTGTTGCTGCCGTTGGTTGCGCCGAGCGGCCAGTCATTGCCGCGGAAGGCATTGGCTCCGCTGGTCGAGGTGAATCCATTCTTGGTGAGTGCGCTTGCAGTAACCCCGGTTAAGGCCGGTCCATTGTAGGCGAAGCTGGTTACGTTACCGGTCGAGCCAAACGTGTAGCTTCCCGCTTGGATGCTCTGGCTGCCGGCATTCACGGTAACGGTGCCCACCATGGCCGGGATGTGCGGGTCGCATTGGTAGTTATAAACCCCTGCAAGGGTGAATTGAAAGCTGTAGGTCCAGGTTCCGCCAGCTACTGAGCCGCTGGAGAAGCCTGCTGGATTGCTCGGGAAGGTGGTCAGGCTGCCGTTGACGTTGTGCGCACCGCTCACCTGGGTCCAGGTTACGGTATCGCCAATCGCAACAGTCAGGCTTGAGGGATTATAAAAGTTGGATCCGACCTGAACCTGATGGTTGGTGGCGGATGCAGCAAGGGTGAAAATTGCCGCGAAAAAGGCTAGAAATTGCTTCATAATGGGGTGGGTAAAATTGCAGTGGTAAAGGTATTCTAATTGGTTTGAGTATATGTTATGCTCAGGTTATTCAAAGTCTAAGGTGTTCTTAAATCGACTCACTCTGCCGTTGCCCGCATCGACGACGTAGAGAATGCTGCGCCAGTAGCCCACTGCGACGGGGCCATTGAACTGCATGGGGCCGGTGCCGCGGCCGCCAAAAGAAACCTTGGCAAAGCGGGTAGCTCCGCTTGCGGGGGGTGGTGGAATTCCTTCGAGCCCGTTGGCGGTAAACTGGAACAGGGAATCTTTGGCCTCATCGACCACAAAAAGGTAGCGAGTTTGGTCGCCAGCCATGGTCATTCCCATCGGGCGTTCAAAAAGGCCCGGTTGGCCGATCCAACGGTCCGCTCGGTCGGGGTTAGGCAGGGCAACTCCCGGTTTGAAGTCGGCGCCAAAGGGGGTTTCAACCAAGTTAATTTGCTGCACGCGGATTTCTTGATTTTCGTCTAAGGAGGTGAACCAGAAGTCATCGCCGGCTTTTGCCGTGAACTGAGGGGGTTGCGCAAAGGTCACCAGGCCTTGAGGCTGCTTGAAGTAGTTCGTGAAGAGCCCTGCTGCGGTAGTCACACTGACGGGAGACAGGTACTGGTCCTGCGCATCAAAGAGCACCACAGCCTGGTCCGGACCTTGGTTGGCGTTGTTGCTTATTGAGCCACGGCGGGTCACGTAGAAGCGGTTGTTGAGGGAGGGATTGGCACTGGCTAGGATGCCAATTTGACCAAATTCCGCGTTGGCGTCGCCCGTTGAAAAGGTGGATTTGAAGTAAAAAGGGTGAACAATTTTATTGCTGATTCGGGCATGGTCGAGGCCGTAGTCGTTGCCCGAGGTTTGCTTGATGCGGTAAATTGCAGGCAGTGTGTAGGCAACCCCATTGATGGTGCTGTCGTGGGTTCCGATGGCAATGAGGTCCAGACGGCGGTCCTGGCGGACCGACTTGACTCCGGGCACGGTAAAACGCCCTTGCTCGGCTCCAGACTCGTTTAGGCAAATGATTTCTTCGGTTCCGGCGTCAACGACGTAGAGTAGTTCGTCGAAGCCGACGCAAATGTCGGTGGGGCGCACAAATCCCGTGAAGGCAGGCTGAATGGGTACGTAGGCGATTTCGCGGATGCCGTAGTTGGGTACTTCAATGAAGTCCAGGTCGGTTTTGGACCCAAAGTAGTCTTCGCATCCACTCAGCGCGGCCGCCAATGCGATCAGGATCAGTTTGCGCTTCATGGGGCTTTGAAGGTTTGGGGTTGAAGGGTGAGTCCGATTGCAGTCCAGCTGCCCATGCCGGCGGTGGGCTGAACGCTGAAGTCCAGCAAGGCAAGGGTCGATCCCATTTTTTGCGCAAAGCCCAGGCCCATGGTCGGGAAGGGCTGACCCGCTTGATTGAGCATGATTCCGCTGCGCACAAAGAGCTGGTCGGCGAAGCGGTACTCCAGTCCAACTCGGTAGTTCTCGGCGTTGTCGCTGGGGTGCACGAGCTGAGCAGCCAGGTCGAGGTGGTGCTTGCCGCGCTGCATGGCTCTAAAGTGTATTCCGATGGCAAATTCAGTGGGAAGGTTTGCCGACTCGAGCGATGACAGGGAGTCGCGGTTGTAGCCAACCGCCCAGTTGGAACCCTGCAGCGAAACGGGAGCGCCAAAATTGCGCAGGACCACGGCAAATCGCAATCCCTCCTCGCGCAGATGGTACTGGAATCCGATGTCTGCGGCGGCACCCCAGCCGGTGTAGCCGGCGCTGTAGGTTTCGTTGAGCGCTTTAAGCGTTAGGCCCATTTGAAACTGCTCGGTAAGCTGCTGGGAGTAGGTGAGCAAAAAGGCGGTTTGGGCGTCATAAAGCAGCCTCCCGGTGCCCTGTGGGCGGAATTCCGTGCGCTCTTGGTAGGCACCCGTTTGCAGCCGTTGAATGCCGACTCCCCAAGCTGCGCTGCGCTGGCGAACCTTGCCGGCCACAAAGGCGGAACCCTGCTCGAGTCCGCTCCCGCTGCCAAGGCTGGTAAATGCCATGCTCAGTCCCTTAGTTTGCGCCAATCCTGCGGGGTTGTAACCCATGCTTCGGGCGTCTCCGCCCAGCACACTGCCCACAGAACCCATGCCCGACGAGCCTACATGGTAGTCCGATTTAAGAAAACTGTAGGATGCCTGACCGGCTCGCTCGCCGCCATAGCTGGGCAGCCACTGCGCGATTGCTGGGCTTGCGGCCAAGGCCAAAACCAAAAGGGCGGTGCGCGCGATCATAGCTTGAATTGAAGGCCAAAGAGGATTTGACGGGGCGGGCTAAACCGCGAAGGATCCCGCGGATCGAGACCGCGTTCCTGCGGTCCGTTGTACTCTGGCCTGGGGTCGCGCCAGGTGTTCGGCACGTCGTCGCCGTACTGGTAGGCGCGTCCGGTAACGGGGTTGATGAGCTGCGAGTTCAATCGGTTTAAAACGTTGAGCACTTCAAGCGAAAACTGAAGACCCCGTCCTTTTTTACTGGCCAGGTCATAGGTCAGGCGCGCGTCCCAACTGTGCCAGGTGGCGCCCACCTCGGTGAGAAATTCGTTCACCTTGATGGCGTACTGGGGTCGGCCTAGATCGTTGGTTCCCACGTACTCCTGGGGAGTGTATCGGTAGCCGGCAGAGCCGCGGTACTGCAAAAATCCGCCCAAGCCGCGCAGGGAAATTCCGCCAATGCGAAGGGAGGTATCGGCCTGAAAGAACCAACTGGAATTGATGTTCCAAGGGCGATCCCAGGCCAGGAACTGCTCTCGGCTGAGCGGAACCTCGCCGGTCTGTTCAATTTGCAGGGCTGACTCTCTTGCGCTGTTGGATTTGCCCCGAGCGGACTGAAGCGAGGTATTGGCCACCCAACGGGTCCAAGGATTGAGTTGCCATTCGATGCCCAACTCCACACCCTGAATGCGAGCGTAGTCTTGGTTGATGTACATGGTCTTGGTGACCGGCCTGCCGGTGGCGTCGGTAACAAAAACCCGCCGCGAAACGATGTAGTCAAATCGGTTGGAGTTGTAGGCCCCAAAGGTTGCCCCAAAGGACCGGCTGAATGCCGCCTTATAGCCCACCTCATAGGCCACGTTGACTTCGGGGTCGAGGTTGGGATTGCCCAGAAAGCTCAAGAAACTGCGGTCTTGGTAAATCGGGTCGAGCCCGGCATAAAGAAAGCGCGGATGCGGGAGCCGCATGCTGTGGCCGTAGTTGAAGTAGAGCACATGGTTGGGCGTCACCGGGAAGGTCACGTCGAGGCGTGGCAGCAGGCGTGCCTTCCATCGAAGCCCTGCCATACCTATGGTTTTGTCGAGGTAGTCCGCCCGGACGGCATCGACCACGGGCGAGTTGGGATCGGCAATGGCTTGGTCCGCAAAGGTTCCGGGAGCCCACATGTTCATGCGCAAACCCAAGGTTGCCTGCAACCCCTTGTAGGTAATTCGGTCCTCGACGAAGGCTCCGAGTTCTCGGGGCCGGGCCTTCCAAATGTCGTTGGAGGAACCAATAGAAATCGATTCGGTCGAGGTACTGTCGTTGAGTTTGATGGGCGCACCCACCCAAGGAGCAGTCACGTCAACCCACTGGAATTCGTTCCATTGGTTTTCGGTTCCCAGGGCAATTTTGTGAATTCCGCCCGCGGGATAGTAGTTTGCCTTAAGCCGCAGGGTGTACTCTTCGACGTAGTGATCGTGCCAGGTTGGAGCAATGCCGCCGTTGTTGTAAAGTCCGTCCCCAGGCCTGATGTACACAGTGCCCGAGGGGTCGCCAGGGTTAAACACACTGATCGGGTAGGAAGCGATATTGGCTTCATCCAAAATTTCATCAACCGTTTCTTGGCGAAAGGGACGCCCGTTGGCATCTGCCCTTAGGTTGGTGAAGAGCCGGCCTGCGTTGAGGCTCAAGCCCCATTTGGGACCAAATACTTGCTGAAATCCTAGCACGGTAAGGTTGGAATGGTGGGTGTAGGTGGTGGCGCGGTCCAAGTCCTTGCTTCGTATGTATTGGTATCCGGGGGTGAGCAGGGCGTCGAGCCCCACAATCTGCAGGCTCCGCGTGTTTTGGTTGATGTTCAGGGAGTGCTGGTTGCTCAGGGTGAATTTTGCGCCCTTCCAAGCCTTGAGTCCAAACTTCAGGGAGTGCGACCACTGGTTATCTTGCCTTGGCGCCCAAATCGAGTCGTTGGCCTTAAAAAGGGAGGAATGCAGCTGACGCGCCACGGTGGGGAAGTAGGCATCGCTCAGGTCCATCGAGGCACTGGTAAACAGGGTCAAACGCTTGTTGGTGAACGGAACGGGCGTAGACAGGGTGGCTTCGCCCCGGTCGGTAAAAAAGCTGCTCGCTGCCGTCGGCTGGCCCAGGTAGTCTCGCTGCCAGCGGCCTGAAACCTCCAAATGGTCTCCTCCTTCGCGGATTTGCGTACTCACCACGCCGCTGGATCCGCCGCCAAATTCGGCACTTGCTCCACTGGTGGTGACTTGAATGCTCTGAATCGCAGAGGACTGCACGTTGACGCCAAAGCCCGTACCCGCCAGGGGATCCTGGGCGCTGATTCCGTCGACCAGGTACTCGGTTTCGTACACACGCGCGCCTCGAATTTGCAGTCCGTCGGTGGTCTTGGTAACTCCCGCTTGCGTAGCAACAGCGTCCTCAACATTGCGGACGTTCATTTGGCGCAGTTCATCAATGCCGATGAGCCGCTCGCTGCCCGCTCGCTCTAGGTCAACAGCGGTCTTCTTGCCCACCACGGTAACCGTTTGCAGCTCGTTAATGTCGCTTGAAAGCTTTACGGTAAGGCTAGTCGTTTGACCGAGTTGAATGCGTACCCCGTTTATTTGCTTCGTTCCGTAGCCCATCATCTGCACCTTGACGCTGAATTCGCCCACCGGAACCTTTGGGAGCACAAATCCACCCTGCGCGTCGGTGACGGTGCTGTAGTAGGTTCCGACGATGCTCACGCCGGCACCAGGAAGCTCCTCGCCGGTTTCTGCGTCGCGCACCGAGCCGCGAAGCGTTCCGATTTTTTGTGCGGAACCCTCAAAGCTCCCAAAAAGAGCGAGTACGGCGAGTGCTTTATAGACCAAATTCATTGATCAGAACTTTTTGAAGGAGGCCCCTGCGAAGCAGCCCGCTCTGGGCATCGAGGCGGTGCAAATCGAAGGATAAAAAAACCGATTGAACGGCGCCCTGACGGCGTCGCAGCGCTCCCATTAGGTTGTCGCCCTGCCAGCCCGAGAGTTTAGTGAGTTGCCCGCGGTACAGGGCTTCGGCATCGGCACTTGCTACCATCGGAGTAATTCCAATCAGTATGTTCGACGACTTTAAATTGGGGAATCCGACCTGTTGGGCCACCAGCGCAGAATCCATAGTCAAACGTACCTGACCGGTACTGGCTACCAAACCGTCGATGGGGAAGGTCCCTACCAGGTCGGTTAGGTCTGAAGTGCTGCTCAACGAAGTACTTACCATAACCTTGCCTCCCGCCTCGCTAAACCGCTGAACGGCAGGTGCCATGTGGGCAAGCGGCAGCTTGGTCAGCCCCGTTTGGGGGTCCAGCATGACCGACGAGGCAGAGTACACCACCAGGGCCTCATAACCCCGTAGCGTGTGGCGAAACCCTGGATTCCAAGACCGTGGACGCTCTAATCCGCTGTTGCTGAGCAGGTCGATAAGGTCGTACTCCAGTCCAAGGGCAGCCAAGTCGTCGGCCCATGCAGCGTCTGCCGCTCCGCTGTGGCTTGCGACCACCAGCAGGCTTGACCGAGGCATTCGCACCGTAACGGCGACCGAGGTATCGGCCTCGGACCACGCGCCAGCAAGGTCTTTAGCGCGGACTTCCATTATGCTGGGCCCGGCAGTATCGAGCACGTAGCCCCAATTTGCGGCAGCCACTTCTTGGCTACCGTAGTAGACCGAGGTACTGCCGTTTGCGGTGAGCACCAGGCTCACTAGTTTTTGGTTTCGGTCAATGGGCCGCCAGCTGCCGCCGTTTATCCGAAGCTCCACGTCGGTAATGCTCTCGGCCCCGTCGGGGTCGCTGGCGTTCCATTGAAAAGTCAGAGCATTCCAAACCGGAGCGTCCGGGAAGCTCGAACCCAAAAATTCTGCAGTTGGCGGACTGTTTTTAATGGGAACGATTAGGCGCGCAGGGCTTGCATCCACACCGCCTTCGTTATCAATTGCGCGGACCTCTACCGCCAGGTCTGCACTGTCTAACCCCGCCGGGATGGCCAAAACCATGGTGCTGTCGGTGCGCGTGGTTCCAACCCAAGGGCCGTCATCGACCCGAACTTCATAGCCCACCACGTATCCGTCTGCGTCGCTGCCAAACCATGAAAGCTTCACCACGGAATTCAGTCGGTCTTCGCCCGAGAGGTTGATGCTGTCAAGCGACATGCGCGTCTCCGGCAGCTGGTTTTCGACTGGGGTTCCGGGTTCGCAACTCGCCAGCAAGCCTACGGTAACGCATCCAAACGCCAAAGCGCGCAGGCTCTCCGCCAAGGGCGAGGAGCTACGCACGTGCTTTAGGCATTGGTGTACTAGCATGGGAGGTACTTAAAGCTTGCTAACGCGGTAGGTGGTGGCGCCCAAGGCGTGCTCGACGCGCAGCAGGTAGTTACCTGATGCCAGTCCGCTCAAATCAAGCTCATTACGGCCTTCTTTGTGGCGGCCGTGCAGTACAACGCGGCCCTGCAGGTCGAGAAGGGTGTAGACCGCATCTGAACCCTCGAGTACTAAAATGTTCGCCGTCGGGTTGGGGAAGACCGTCACGCTCGGAACGCCGCATACGGGCAATCCCACGGTCGACTGAACCAGTGCGGTGCTGTCGAGGGAAACGTTGATTCCGACAAAGTCGTCGTTGTTGCGGGGCAGCACTCTGTAGTTGCTGAAGCCATAAAACAGAATACCCTCAAGGGCATCCATGTTCATGGTATCCGACACCAAAATGGGGTCCACAAACATTTCTCCGTCTACCGTATCGTAGCGCAGGTCGCTCACGAGCTGCACATAGAGCGAACCAAAGGCCGTGGCAGACTGGCGTCCGGCCATAACCATGGTTCGGCGCCAGTAGCCAGCACCCACGTTCTGTGAAACGGCATAGTCTCCAAAATTCAGGTTCGGGCTCGACACATAAAGCTTGGCTTGGTTGGGGTCCTGAAGGCGCACGTAGCAGCCCTCGTGGGCTTCCCATCCAAAATTGATCTTGCTCGCGCTGTCGCTGGGGTTCAAAATGGTGGGTACAATTGCGCGCCGTCCGCCCGTGCGCGAAATAGTCGACACGTTGATGCGCGTCATGCCAAAGGTTTCTTCAACCAATCCGGTCACCTGAACCTCTTCTTCGCGCAGCATTTGGGTGATGCCCGAGCCCACGCACCAGATTCCGCTCCAAGGGCCGCCGTCGGCGTCCTGAATGTAGAGGTAGCCGAGGTCGTAAGGCTTGGTCGATGCGGTTACGAACCCCTTGAGCGAAACCGTTTTGCCCAAGTAGGGCGAATTGCCGTTGGATGCTAGAGAGTACTGCACGTCATAAACCTTCATGCCGCCAGCCCGCACGCTGTAGTAGTCGGTGTTGGGCTGCGCCTGGCCCACCGGCGTAGTGGGGTAGTAGGAGGCGTTGCCGTCGTCGTCTTTGGCGCGCAGGTAGTAGCGCATCAGGGTGCCGTCCGGCGCATTGGGCAGAGAAAAGGCGTACTCGTCGGTGGAACCCGCTACCAGGGGCATGACCGCCTTGGTGAACTGCATGGGCTGCAGCGTCGCATTGGTGCTGTAAAAAACGTGCACGGAATCAACGGTTCCGTCAAAGTCGGTAATGGTGCATTCAAGGTCTGGGCTCTGGTTGGGCGTCGGTACCATGGGATCGCGCTCAAAGTTGCTGATGTAGGGCGGCGCATAGGCAATTTGGTAGTGCGAAGCCTGGAACGGATTGAGTTCATAACCCCTGGTGCCTCCCGTTGTGAAGCAGCCGTTGCCATCGTGGCGTACCATTCCCTTAAGGCTGCTGTAAAAAGTACCCGGAACCGGCACCACAAAGCTGCCCGTGGTTTGCGGCGAAGCGGGATTCACCGTCTGGTAGCTTGGGAGTTTTTGGGCCAAAAAGCGGTCAGAAACGTTCATTTTGTTGCCATTGGCGTCAACGACATTAAAACTGACCCGGTTGCCCCCAAAGAGAATGACCTCGGTGACCGTCACGTTTTGAAGGTCAACAAATGAATTTTCCCACTGCTCGCCCGTTACCGGAAGGTTGATGCGTTGGGCATCGTTCAGGGTGCCAACCGTAACAACCGCAGGGGTCGGTATAGGGCGCGTACCCAAAATGGTCATGGAGCTGGCGCTGGTGGCCTCGAGCTGGGTACCGTTGTTGTAGGTAGAAACCTTACCGATGAATTGAATCAAGTCCCCGGCCACGAGGTATTCTACGTTGGGCAGGGTGACGAGCTGGTTTTGCGCATTGGTGTACACGCCCATTACCTCCATTCCTCGAAACGGACCAGCCGCGCCCTGCGCGGCAGTATCTACGATGAAGAAGAAGGGTCGGTGTCCGCCCTGAACCGAACCCGACGGCACTTCAGATAAATTGCCCGGAGTAACTACAATACCCACTGTTCTGACGATTTGGCCTTCAAAACCCGAAGAATCGTTGCATGCGGCCAACTGAGAGGGAGACACATACTGCAGCGTAGAGATGGGGTAGTAGGTCTGGGCGAGCGCGCTAAAGCCTAAAATGGTGGCTGCGAGGAGTAGAATTTGCTTCATGGCAGGGGATTATTTGATAAGGGTAAAATGAGAAGAAAACGTTTCGCCGGTCTCGAGATTCAGAACGGTGTAGCGGTACAATCCGTGCGAAATCATCTGGCGGTCTTTAGAGAGAATGTCCCAGGCGTATTCACCCCCCGACAGCACCACAACGTGCTCGTCAATACTGGCAAAGGTGCGGAACCATCGTTGGCTGAGCTGGTCGCTGCCGGTGGACTCGTGCTGCAGTACATCGAGCAGGTCTCCCGCTGGAGAGTGAATGCGAATTTCTGCGCGCGCTGGCAGATTGGCAAACATCAAGCGGCGGCTCTCGTCTTGGAACGCAGATTGGCCCTCCCAAGCGGCGCCGGCATAGTAGGGGTTGGGGTAGGCATAGGGCGAATTCTCGGCCATGCTGGCCTGTGCGGGAGTTCCGGGGAAGGCGCGAACGGAACTCTGCGTGAAGCTCGATTCCAGCGACTCCAATTGGCTGATGGGGTCGCCCTGGTCAAAGGCTGTCACGGCAAGGGCACGCTGCCATCCGTTGGCGAGGTTGTCGATGCGCAAACCGTAGCGGTAGTTCAGGCTGTCGCCCACAAAGCGAATGGGCTCCGTGAGCCGAATGGCCTCTAAGCCCGTTTCGTTGAACACTCCGTCGCCCACTTGATCCCATTCGCCATAAAGTCTGAAGGGTTCTTCGTTTCGCTGGTCGGGGTCTACGTCAAAGCCAATTTGGCTGGCATAAACACGGTACCCCGCAAAGTCCTGCTTTTGGCTGATGGGGTCTATGCTTCGCTCGCTGCGGTCGGTCCAAAAAAGGTCTACGTAACCGTCTCCCGGCAGGGCGCGCACCTGGGGCGGGTCGGGCGGACTCGGCAGGATGTAGCGCGTGATTTCGCCGTTGCCGTCGCGGTCTTCGCCGCCGTCGAGCAGTCCATTAAAATTTTGGTCTTCGCCATTGTAGCAGGTTTGCGCCCACTGCGCGTTGGCCAACAGTCTGCTGCGCTGAACGTCGGAGTTTGCCGAGTTTGCTTGACCGTCGTCGACCTTTTTGGCCAGTATAAAGGCAAAGGCCACCTTGATTTCGTCTCCGGGGGCAAAATTTTGAAAGGGCCCGACGCTGAGCAGGTCGCTTCGGTTGCCGGCTGCATTGAGCTGGGCCTGAATGTCAGCTCCAGTGCCAGAGGCGCAAGGAACGCCTCCCGGATTAGCCCAACAGGGATCCTGGTTGAGGCCCTGGGTCATTTTAATGTAGCGCTGGTCGTCGGTGGTCGGAAAGAAGTACAAAGCCTGCCCGGAGTTATTGAAGACCCATGCCTGAAAATGGTCCTCGAGTCCGTCGACCTGGGGGTGGTGAAAGCCATTTTTGTCTTCGGCTCCCAGAAATTTTTGGCCGATGTAGGAGTCGGTCCAGCCCGGATCTCCCGACGCATCAAAGCGGTACGCCAGGTGCAGGCTGTCGTCGTAGCCGTTGCCGCCCTGCTGGTAGAACACGGCTCCCCCCGCCCCGGCCGGCGTGCGGTTGATGTTGCGAACTACTTTATTGGCCCAAATCGCAGCATACACGTCGTTGTAGGTTTCTTGACCCACGTTTTTGAGGGTGGCATCGACCACCACAAAAAAGTCGCTAAAGCGGTAGTTCCAGTTGTAGGTCGCCATCGTCATGGAGATTCCCATGGGAGTGAGGTGGTTGCTAATGGGGATTGTGGTTCCCGGAATCAGAATGTTGGTGTCTACGCAGGTTGCGGTGAAGTCCTGGTGCGACACGGCTGAGGCTCGGTAGTTGGGATGGTCCTTGAGCGAAGACGTTTCGCTGAGGCTCGATGCCGGAGTAAACTCAAATCCGCCACGACCCGGGGCGTAGCCCTGAGAAGCATCGTAGGCCGAGGTACTCACCCGAATTCCACCGCCCGCATCAATGCCACCGACCCAAACTCCCGATTCAAAGAGATGCTCGGTGCCCGAGCCGGCGGGGTACTCGCAGGAAGGGGTTCCTGTTCCGTCGCGGTAGCCGCGAAAGGCGTTGCCGAAGGTTCCGACGTTGGTCACGCTCATGCGCACCTGGCTTGCCGAGGTGCTTCGTTCTTGGAACGTTTGCGCCCAAGCGCCCTGAACAAGGACCACAAAGGCAAGACTAAGGCAGCGTGAATGCATCATTGGGGGGCGGCAAATTTAGCCACTCCTGAGGGAGTTTTGACGCGATAAATTAGCCATCCTCTAAGGGAAGCAGAACTCGTCCAGCGGGCCTCGCCCGCGGGCCAAATTCGGGACTCGATTATGCGCCCAGCAGCATCTAGGGTTTCCACATGCCAATCTTCAAGAACTGCAATCCGCGACAAAAAGGCCCTGCCATCCATACCGCGCTGCAGCATTGCGTTGCCACGCAATTCATTGACCCCAATACCCAGCCGGCTTACTTCAAAGTCTGCGACCACAGGCAGATGGTCCGAAACTTCATAGAGCGCGGTAAGTACGTTGCCGGGTACGGAATTATTGGTCCCAATGTTTATGGCAACGTTAAAGTGGAGGCCGTCGTTGCCCACTGGCTTAAGGCTGCCCGGCAGGTAGCGCATTCGGGCAGAGCTGGTTAGGGCAGTTTGATTAACCAAGATATGGTCGTACCGGTCGTCGAGGCCTCCCCCAGAGTAGCATCCGTCATTGGTCAAGGCATCACGGGTCGATTGGGTGTGCATTGCCGCAAAGGTTCCGTTGCTGGACCAGTTCCCAAGTTGGTTCTCGGGGTCGTAGAACCGTATCGTCGAGTTGCTGAAGTTCAGAAGCTGCTGAAATCCGCCCTCTTGGCTTTTGCTCATGTTGAGGTCGCCGCAGAGCAGGTAGTGGGGGTCCCTGGGTTTGGTGGCCAGGTAGTTCATGATGGCCTCGCAGGCTTTTTGACGGTCTGCGGCATCGGTCGCGGTATTGCCGGCCTTAAAGTGGGCTGCAAAAACCGTGAAAAAAACCGTATCGGGATTCCAGGCTAGGAGCGAGTCTTGGTAGTAAAACCTCAGAACGTCAATGCCTCGAACCAGATTGGCGTTTTGCAGGTCTTTGCTGATCATTCCTTGCGCCTTGAGCCCAAGCTTATTGTGGTCGAAGTAGACCGCATTAATGAGCGAACTGCCGTTGGTGTAGAGGTCGGTTGCGGACCAGCGAGTAACCCCGTTGGCATTGAGGCATTGGCTGAGAATTCGACCGTGTGCGGTGGCGCTGGACCCGTCTACCTCGTTGCAGACCAGCAGGTCGGGCTGCACGTAGTCAACTACCGTGCGCAGCCAGCCTTCTTTGGCTCCTGGCGGATTGTTGGTGGTGGTACAAAAAGAGGTAAAGGCCCTGAAGTAGGTGAGGTTGTAGGCCATAACTCGCAGGTTTTCAACAGCCTGCGCCGCGAGCGGAATTCCGTTCAAGCAAAGTAGAAAAAGTGCAGCAAGCCGGTACATCCGGTCAAAGTTAGGTTCTTGGAGGCTTTCTTTCAGTGTTGCCTAAAGGTTAAATAAGAGGCATTTGGGGCCGTCTTGATGCATACCGCGTGATAAAGGTTTTACCTTTGGGTAAGGCAATAGGTTATGGCAAAAAAAACTACAATTCTCCTGGTAGACGACGATCCAGATATTCGGGAATTCGTCACCTACAACCTCACCAAAGAGGGCTACCACGTGGTAACGGCTAAAGACGGAGCCGAAGGCGTTGAAGCGGTTAAAAAACACCGTCCCGACTTGGTTTTGCTCGACGTCATGATGCCAGGAATGGACGGAATTGAGGCCTGCGAAGCAATTAGAAACAACCTAGACATCGCCGGAACCCTAATCGCTTTTTTGAGTGCTCGAGGCGAGGACTACAGCCAGGTAGCAGGATTCGATGCCGGGGCCGACGACTACATTACCAAGCCGATACGTCCAAAGGTCCTTGCAAGCCGAGTCAAAGCGTTGCTGCGCCGAAACGTAAAAGATTTTGACTCCGTAGGCAGCATAGAAATTGCCAACCTTCTCATTAACCCAGAGAAGTATCAAGTTTTTCTGGACGGAAGCATTGTAGAAATGCCCCGCAAGGAGTTTGAATTGCTTCACCTTCTGGCTAGCAAACCCGGCAAGGTTTGGTCCCGCGACTCCATCATGGATCGGGTTTGGGGAACAGAGGTCATTGTAGGGGGACGCACCATAGACGTGCACATCCGCAAAATCCGCGAAAAAATCGGACAAGACTGCATCAAGACCATCAAGGGTGTGGGCTACAAATTTGAAGAGTAACTTCGGGTCGTGCTCGATCGACCAGAACGGATAGCTTTTTTTATTGGCGCGCTGCTTGGCCCAGTAGTTTGGTTTGCCATGCTTGCTGCGCTGCAGCTCATCGAGCCCCAGGCGCCCCTTGCAGTCGAAGAGGATCCCTACCTTGAAATTACCCTGCTGAGCATTCTTATTGCCAGTGCCACAGCCTTTTTGGCGGAGTACTTAATGCGACGGTTTCTGTATTCTCGCTTGCTCAAAATTTACAAGACCATTTCTAATCAGAATCAGTTTCAATCTTCACTGCTGGCGGACGCCGAGGAGATTGGCAAGGCCGAGATGGAGGTAACCTCCTACGTGATGAAAAAATCCGCGGAGCTCTCTAACCTGCGGATGTACGACGACGTGCGACGAGAATTTATTGCCAACCTCTCCCACGAGCTTCGGACCCCAATTTTTAGCATCCAGGGCTACTTGCTGACCCTTCTCGACGGAGTTAAGGACCCCAAAATCCGCAAAGACTACCTCAAAAAGGCATCGCGCAATGTGGAGCGCATGATTCGCCTGGTGCAAGACATGGACGTGCTGGCGCGGCTGGAGTCCGACCGATTGGTGCTCCAAAAAGAGGAGTACAGCCTCACCGAACAAATTGAAGACGCCCTCGAGCAAATGTCGGATCGCATTGCGCAGCAGGGTATTACCGTGGTTCGCGACTTTGACGCCGAAGCGGACTGCGCTGTTTTTGCCGACCCGGAGCGCATGGACCAGGTGGTGCTGAACCTGATCTCCAACGCGATTAAGTACTCTCGCGACGAGGCGGGCGGATTCTTGCGCATTGCCATCGAAGACTCGGGCGACAGGACTTATACGGTTTTGGTCGAAGACAACGGAGTCGGTATTCCCAAGGAGGACATCGGGCGCGTTTTTGAGCGGTTTTTTAGGGCCGACCGAAGCCGAACCCGAACCAAAAAAGTTACCGGTACCGGCCTTGGCTTGGCCATTGTAAAGCACATTGTCGAAGCCCACGGTCATTCGGTCAAGGTGATTTCTACCTTGAATGAGGGTTCGGAGTTTTCGTTCACCATTGCGAAGGCCTAGGCCACCGCACGGAGCGCCCTTATCCTTTAGTTTTGCACCATGACCCCCCTTGATCCCGCCATCCAGAGCCGCCTTGAAACCCTTAAAGCCAAGTATGCCACCTCGGGGCAAGAGCTCCTGGACTTTTTAGACGGACTCTTAGAAGCCGACTACCTCACCTACTGGGACTACATACGGTTGGATACGCTCCTTAGTTTGCAGCAGCCGCGCACGCAGCATCACGACGAGCCCATCTTTATTATGTACCACCAGATTACCGAGCTTTACTTTAAGCTGGTACTGCACGAGCTGAATGCGGCGGTGGAGGCTCCGATGCCCGGAACGGCGGAATGGACCCCCAACCATAGCACTGCCTTGACCGAGCACGTTCGGCGATGCACTCGGTACTTTGGGGCCCTCGAAAACTCTTTTGCGGTAATGACCGACGGCCTGAATCGCGAGCAGTTTTTGCGTTTTCGCATGGCGCTCATTCCGGCAAGTGGTTTTCAATCAAGCCAGTACCGCATGATCGAGCTAGCGCTGGCCAGGCTTAATGACTTGGTTCACGCCGACCTGCGCAGTGAGTACGCTCAAGAGAACGACCTTTCAAAACTCCTTGAGAACATCTACTGGAGGCGCGGTGCCACCCTGGTGGAGACCGGAGAAAAAGCCCTTACCCTCAAGCAATTTGAGGCCAAGTACGATGCAGTTTTTGCCGACAGGGCCCAAAAGCTTCGGGGTATTACGCTGTCAGACCGGGCAAAAATTTTAGAGCAAAACAAGGAGTTGGGTGACGAGTTGCGCCTCGCCCTGCGCGAACTCGACCATCAAGTCAACGTTCGGTGGCCGATGCAGCACCTCAAGACCGCGGGCAGATACCTCGCCAAGCAGCCCAGCGACCTGCGCGCAACCGGCGGAACGAACTGGCCTAAGTACCTGCCTCCAAAGTTTCAGTTGCGCATTGCCTTTCCCTTTCTTTGGACGCCCGAAGAGCGGGAAAAGTGGGGTCACTAGTGGCCTAAAGCTCCCCGCCGCGAGCCACCTTCATTATCTGTTCCACGACCGCCTCACTAAAGTCTGGCCATGGCACTGCCTGAGGGAGCGGACTGTTCAGCCAGCGAACTAAATTCAGCTTGTGCAGCGAAGTCGCCTGCCATGCCCCTACCTGGACTAGGGCTGCCGCGTTGCAGAGTTGTTCGTACTGGCCCGCGATGGGAATCACCGCAAGGCGTTTTTTATGAAAGAGTGCCTCGGTCGGCAGTTCAAAGCCGGCACTGCAGAGTACGGAATCCGATTCCGCAAAGGCCTGTAAAAACCGTTCGCTGTCGACGGCCTCAACCCTCAAGGAACCCTCTTGACGGGCATGGTCGATGTTGGGCACGAAGGCCTTTACCGGAACAGGGCTGTCGGCAAAAAAGGCTATTAAGTCGTCGGTTCCATAAGCGGGCAGGTAGACCAGAATTTGATGCCGCGCATTTTGCGGCAAATCCCTGATTTCTTTGCGAATCAGGGGCGGATACATGCCCTCGGCAAAACTTTTGGCATGAAAGCCAATGGCCTGCTCCGACGGAGCAAAATGCTTCAGGATGAATTCCCCAATAGGGTTGTGCTGCTTGGGCCGCGGTGCCTTCGGGTGGCGCACCGCCGCCTGGTGGCTTACCTCGAGAAGTCGCGCTCCGCGAAGTTTGGCAGCCCATGCCGAGACCGGCTCAAAGTCGCAAACCACGAGGTCGTACTGCTTAATGGGGGCCTTAATGACGTCTGCCACGAACTGTCCCCAGCGGTTTTGCCAAAGGGTTTTAAGGTAGCTGAGTCCGCCATGGCGGTTGTACTTGAGTGAAATACCCTCAAATGCCTTAGACGCCTTAATGGGAAGATTCACCTGGCTCTCGGTACCCGAAATCCAAACCTCAAGCTCAACTCCCGGTTGGGCGGCAATCAAGGGAATCAGGTGACGGGCGCGAGCCACGTGACCATTGCCGGTACCCTGCACGGCATATAAAATCTTCATTCGTCGGAATCTGCTTCGTTCAGCAGCATAGAAAGCAAATGCCGAGCCGAAGCGTCCACTTTTTCGTCGTCTTCTTCGACTTCGCGGGCGTCCTGATGCTGGTAAAGGGTCCACTTGGAACCGTCCCACTCCAGTGCGGTAAGGTTCTCGATCCAATCCCCAGAGTTCAGGTACTCTACCTGCCGGTCACCCACTGCAATGGTGCGCATTTGGGGCTGGTGAATGTGACCGCAAATAACTCGGCCGTAGCCTTTGCGCAGGGCCATTTCTGCAGCGGCAAGCTCAAAGTCGCCCACGTACTTCACCGCCTTTTTCACGGAATCCTTGATGGTTTTGCTAAGCGAATACTTCTCGCGCCCCATGCGCTCGAGGAGCACGTTGAGCCAGTGGTTCAGCCAGATGAGCAGGTCATATGAAAATCCGCCCAACTTGGCCAGCCAGCGGGCATTTTGAATGCTCGCGTCAAAAATATCGCCATGAAAAATCCAGGTGCGGACTCCACCAAAAGTAAAAACCATCTTGTTGCGCAGATGGATCCTTCCGAGGTCCGCGTCGGCAAAGCGCCGCAGCATTTCGTCGTGGTTGCCCGTGATGTAGAAAACCTCGGTGCCCTTTTGGGCCATGGTTATCAAGCGCTTGAGCACTTTAAAATGGCTTTTGGGGAAGTAGGACTTTTTAAAGCTCCAAATGTCTATGATGTCTCCGTTGAGGATTAGTACCTCGGGTTCAATGGAATGGAGGTAGGCAAGAAGCTCTCGTGCGTGGCAACCGAAGGTGCCAAGGTGCACGTCACTAATGACGACGGCGGAGACAGGTCTGCGAGAACTCATTAAGCAGCAAAGACATAACAGGTTTGTGAACCCTGTGTTATCAATATTTCCCAGAAAATCTAGTTATCAACAGGGTTTTGCGTTGAAATCAGGACTATTTTAGGCCGCTCTATGACTAAAAAATCCTCATCAAAGCGCAGTTTGCCCATTTGGCTCGCCGCCAGCATCGGCCTGGTACTCGTTTTAGGGATTTGGTTGCTTGCGCGATTTCTGCCCGCAAGCTTCGCGGCCAACTCCGCAGAAGGAGAAGAAGTTGATCCTGGATTTTTATTTGGCTATTCCTTGCGCGATTTCGAGGCCCAGCGCTTTGAAGTTGGCGACGGAGAAACCTTTGGTGGGCTGATGGATCAATGGGGCATTAAGGCCGACCGGGTTGACCAGCTCTTAACGCTGGGCAAGGACGATTTTAATCCGCGCAAATGGCGGGCCGGCGACTCCTACTGGCTGCTTCGCTCCAAAGACAGCGCTCGCAGTGCGGCCTTCTTTGTCTATGAGCCCTCTGTGGCAGAATACGTACTTTTTGGCCTTGGCGACAGCTTGTTCGTGCGCAAGGTGGAGCGCCCCAAGGTCACCAAAGAGCGCGTAGTCGGCGGCAAAATCGAGGGCTCCCTCTATGCCACGCTCGAGAAGCAGGGTGTCTCGCCGGCGGTTGCCGTGAAGCTCTCCGAGGTTTATGCCTGGACCATTGACTTCTTTAGAATTCAAGTCGGCGACCGCTTTGAAGTAATTTACGAAGAGTCCTACGTCGACGACAGCGTGTTTGTGGGCACGGGTAAAATTCTGGCAGCCCGTTTTTTTCACAACGGCAAGTCTTTTTATGCTTTTCAGTACCAAAACAAGGACGCATCGGTCAAGGGCTATTACAACGAAGAAGGCGAGGGCATGAAGCGCATGTTCCTCAAGGCTCCGCTCGAATTTGCCCGCATTACCTCTCGGTACACCATGAATCGCTTTCACCCCGTGCAAAAGCGCTGGAAGGCGCACTTGGGCACCGACTATGCGGCTCCCTCGGGCACTCCAATTCTTGCTACGGCGAGCGGAACGGTCGTTGCGGCGGCCTATCAATCTGCCAATGGCAATTATGTGAAAATCAGGCACAGCGGAACCTACACCACCCAATACTTGCACATGAGCCGAATTGCAGCGCGGATTCGCAACGGCGCCAGAGTCGAGCAGGGCCAGGTGATTGGCTATGTGGGATCGACGGGCTTGGCCACGGGTCCTCACGTGTGCTACCGCTTCTGGAAGAACGGCCGCCAAGTTGATCCCCTGCGCGAGCCAATGCAGCGAGCCGATCCCTTGCCGCGCTCCCTTTGGTCGGAATTCGAGCCCGGAATGACCGCCCGCAAGGCTGTTCTGGATTCGCTTGCCCAAGAATAGACGTCGTCGCTACCCCCGAGCCGGGGCTAACTCATTGTGTTGTAACTTGCTTTGCATAATGAACTTAGATCGCTAAGATGCACTCCAGACTTTCATGGTTTTTTGGGCCAGAATTTCGCTCAGGCCTGGGCAGAATAACCCTCTATGTGGCGATCCTGAGTTTTTTGGTGCACCTGCTGCTCTTTGCCCTGAGTCCATGGATTCCAAGCCTCACCGGCGGATCCCTCTTTTTGCATCCCATTAACGCCATCTATACGCCGTTCTCGGTTTTGTTGGTCTACGAGGCTTATTTGCTGGTCTACTACCTGCGCAGGTCGACCTCCAACTACATCGCCAAGCAGTACGAAATCATAGCCTTGCTGCTGATTCGCGGAATATTTAAGGATCTGACTCACTTGGATTTACAGATGGGAACCTTCAACGGTGCCGGTAACCTCGAGCTGGTATGGGATTTGGCCTGCGTAATTGTCGTTTATGCCCTAATCTATTTGTTTTACCGCATATCAGGCCATAGCAATGCAGCCCTAGACGAGCCCATGGTCGGAACCTCGGCCCTGCCCATCCGCCGTTTTATTCAGGCCAAGTACTTGCTCTCTTATCTGCTGCTCGTGGTTCTCGTGGGGCTGGCTGTCACCAGCTTCTGGGATTGGTGGACCACTAGCCCAGGACTCACCGATGCGGTGATTGACCTCAACGCGGTGTTTTTTGACCAGTTCTATACGATCCTAATCATGAGCGACGTGCTCATACTGCTGCTGTCTTTGCTGTACAGCGACGACTTCCCCACCATAATTCGCAACTCGAGCTTTGTGATTTCCACTATTTTACTCAAGCTTTCCTTTGCGGCTTCGCCCGGTTTGTCGCAACTGTTTATTACCTGCGGGGTGGCCTTTGGGGTACTTATGCTTTATGTGACCAACGCATACTACCGCCTCGAAATCGACCAAAAAGCGTCCTAAACGCCGGTATTTTTTTTGCGCGGATTCTAGCCCACTACATTGGCGATTCGCCCGGGAACTACAATGATTTTTTTAGGAGTCCGCCCCTCTAAAAAGTGCGCGGTTCGCTCGTGGGCAAGCACGGCAGTTTCTACCTCTGCAGCGCTTGCAGACGAAGGCATTTCAAGCTGAAAGCGCGTTTTGCCATTGAATTGCACCGGGTACACCACGGTATCCTTCACCAAGTACTCGGGCAAAAGAATCGGGTAGGGGGCAAGAACCACGCTTCCTGGGGCGCCAAGTTCTGCCCACATAGCCTCGGCGCTGTGGGGCGCAAAGGGTTCGAGCAGCACCGCAAAGTCGAGCAGGGTAGATTCCGCAATGTTAGGCAATGCGCTCCATGCGTTTACGGCAATCATCATGGCGCTCACGGAGGTATTGAACGACAAAGTCTCCACGTCCCGCTGCAGCTTGTCAATGAGATGATGCAGAATTCGCAGCTCCTCTTCGCTTGCCTCGCCCCGCTGCCTCTTGGGCAGCATCCGTGCGGACTTTTTAAGGAAGCTGATCACCCCCGACATGCCTTGGGTGTCCCAGGGCTTGCTTTGCTCAATGGGGCCTAGGAACATCTCAAAAAGTCGCACGGCGTCGGCGCCATGCTGGTCGGCCAGTGCGTCTGGATTGACCACATTGTACTTGGACTTCGACATTTTTTCAACCTCTCTCTCGACCCTAATGGGGCCTTGGGCCGGAATGAATTGGGTCTCGGACCAGTCGGGCATCCAGGCCTTCAGGGCCTCTTGGTCAACCTCGTTGCGCTCGTTGACCAAGCTCACGTCCACATGCAGCTTTTGGGTGCTGTAGCCTCCGGCCAATTCGGCGCTAACCACGGTTTTGCTGCCCTCGATGCGGTGAACAAAGGCGCTGATTCCCTGAATCATGCCCTGGTTTACCAAACGCTTAAAGGGCTCCTTAAAGCCAATATGCCCCAGGTCATGAAGCGCATGGGTCCAGAATCGGCTGTACAAAAGGTGGCCGGTGCCGTGCTCGCTTCCGCCCACATAGAGGTCTACCTGACCCCAATAGTCCGCGGCGGCTCTGCCTACCAAAGCGTCGTCGTTGCGCGGATCCATGTAGCGCAAGAAGTACCAAGAGCTGCCGGCCCAGCCGGGCATAGTCGTGGTTTCTAGGGGCAAGCCCTCGGCCGAAAACCAATGTTCTGCCCGCGCCAAAGGCGGTTCTCCGTCGGCAGTGGGCAGGTACTTGTCGACCGCCGGCAGCCTTAAGGGAAGTTCCGCGGCATCAAGCCCCTCGGGAACTCCGTCTCGGTAGGCAATGGGAATGGGCTCGCCCCAATAGCGCTGGCGACCAAAGACGGCGTCGCGGAGCCTAAACTGAATGGTTCTTGAGCCAAGTCCGCGCGATTGAAGTTCTTCAATGGCGCGATCGATGGCCTCGAGGGTCGAAAGTCCGTTTAAAAAGTCGGAGGCCATGGCCCGGCCCGACTTGGCTTCAAAGGCCTCCTGCTGCACGTCGACCGGCTCGGCCGATTCCACCACCTGCACGATGGGCAAGCCCATTGCCTTGGCCAGGGCATGGTCGCGGCTGTCATGGCCGGGTACCGCCATTACCGCACCGGTTCCGTAGCCCATGAGCACGTAGTCGCTGGTCCAAATCGGAATCGGTTCTCTGGTGAAGGGGTGCTCCACATAGCTTCCCGTGAATACGCCGCTGCAGCTCTTGGTGTCAGCTTGGCGCTCGCGCTCGCTTCGCCGAGCCGCTCGCTCGCAGTAGGCATCGACGTCGGCCTTTTGATCGGGGCTCGTCCACTGAGCGAGCAAGGGGTGCTCGGGGGCAACGACCATGAAGGTGGCGCCAAAAATGGTGTCGGGTCGGGTGGTGAATACTTCGAGCATGTCGGCTTCGCCCGCTCCGCCTGCAACTGGCTGCTGGCTGCTAGCAGCTTCGCCGGCTGCGCCGGCGGCGAGCACCCTAAACTGAATGCGCGCACCCTGGCTTCGCCCAATCCAATGACGCTGCGTTTCTTTAATGCTCTCGCTCCAGTTCAGGTCCTCGAGTCCGTCGAGCAGTCGCTGGGCAAAGGCGCTGATGCGCATGGACCACTGCAGCATGGCCTTCTGCACCACGGGGTGCCCGCCGCGCTCGCTGAGGCCGTTGACTACCTCGTCGTTGGCCAGCACGGTTCCGAGGGCCGGACACCAGTTTACCAGCGACTCGCTCCGGTAGGCCAGTCGAAAGTGCTGGAGCAGGGCTTCGCGCTCGGCAGCGTTCATTTGGGCCCATTCGGCGGCGCTGCACTCGGGTTTCCCATGGCATGCTGCCTCGAGTCCTTCGGTTCCGCGCGCAGACAAGTGCTCCTTGAGGGTCTCGATCCGCTCCGCGCGCGCGCTCCCCTTATTAAACCAAGCACCAAACAACTCCAAAAACACCCACTGCGTCCAACGGTAGTAGTCCGCGTCGCAAGTTTGCACCTCGCGGCTCCAGTCAAAACCAAGCCCAAGGCGGTTCAGCTGCTCGCGGTAGCGCAGAATATTGGCCTCGGTAGTGGTGGCAGGATGCTGCCCGGTCTGAATCGCATACTGCTCGGCAGGCAGGCCAAAAGCATCAAAGCCCATGGGATGCAGCACATTAAAACCCTTGTGGCGCATAAAACGCCCCACAATATCAGAAGCAATGTAGCCCAGAGGATGCCCCACATGAAGACCCGCCCCCGACGGGTAGGGGAACATATCAAGCACATAAAAAGGCTCCCGATCCGACGGAAAATCTGCGCGGTACACCGCTAAATCGCGCCATAACTGCTGAGCGCGGGCATCCCATTCGGTTGGTCGGTATTCCATCGATGCAAAAGTAGCCCCGTGCCTCCGATTTCGCGTAGATTTGCGGCATGGCTAAAGCTCAAGGTGAAGAAGCCTTCAACAAGCGCCGGTTGCGCTTTTCTCACGGTGGCGTGGTGCTCAGCATCGGCCTGGTTCTCTTTTTAACCGGAATTATGGCCACACTGGCCTACCAATCGCAGGTTTTAACCGACGATTTAAAAGAAAACTTCACGTTCACACTTTTTCTAAAGCCCGGAACCCCGCAGGAACGCGCCGACGCCTTCATCAAGGAATGGTCCGACGAGACCGAGATCCGCAGCCTAAAGTTTGTGGGCAAAGACCAGGCAGCCGAGCAATTCCAGAAGGACCTCGGCGAAGACTTCGTCGACTTTTTGGGATTCAACCCGCTCAGCGACGCCATCGACATCAAGCTCAAGGCCGACTTTGTGAGCCCCGACCAGCTCGCCGCCCTGCAGGAGCGCTTTGCAAAGTCCGCAATTGTTGACAACATGGCCTACGACCGCGACCTCGTGTCGGTAATTCACCAAAACGTGGGTAAAATCAACCGCGCCATGCTCGCGGCCGTGCTGCTCCTGCTTTTGGTAAGCCTTATGCTCATCAATAATGCCCTTCGACTGGCCATTTATGCACGGCGGTTTACCCTCAAAACCATGCAGTTAGTGGGTGCGACCAAGAGCTTCATTCACAAACCCTTTTTGCGAGAGGGTATTATTCTTGGTGCCCTTGGCGGTCTGCTCGCAGCCCTGCTGCTCGCCCTCACCTTCTCTATGGTTGTTTCGCAGTGGCCTCGCTTGGCCCTTAGCCTTACCTGGTCGCTTTGGTTTGCACTGGCAGCAGCCCAAATTCTCATTGGAATCACCCTGACTACGGCATCAACGGCATTGGCTGTTCGCCGCTACCTTGCCCTTAAAACCCACCAACTTTACGACTAAATGAAGACCACATTCCTCTTTGAGCGCAAAAACTACGCAATCATGATAGCTGGAATTGCCCTGATTCTTCTTGGCTTAGCCCTAATGACCGGAGGCGGTTCTGAGGACCCCAACGTCTACAATCCAGAGCTATTTAGTGCGCGCCGCATCGTTGTAGCGCCCTTTCTCATTGTACTCGGACTCTCCCTCGAGGTTTGGGCCATCATGCACAAACCTAAAGTCCAGTAATCCATGGATTGGTTAAGTGCTATTTTGCTTGGAATCCTTCAGGGGCTAACGGAGTTTCTGCCGGTAAGTTCGTCGGGACACCTTGAGCTGGGCAAGGCCCTTTTGGGCATTGAAAGCTCGGGCGACAGTGGCCTGCTCTTTACCGTGACGGTGCACGTGGCCACCGCGCTTGCCACCGTGGTA
>DBBY01000065.1:0-3166 GCA_002292855.1 Flavobacteriales bacterium UBA972
TGAGGGCGTGAAACGAATTGCTGCTATCGTATTTGCTGGCTTGCTGCTTGATGCAGGGGCTCAGATTGTCAACGTTGAAGCGATGCGCGCCTCTGCGGAGCAGGATACGACGGAGCAGGTTCACGGTCGGGTCGACGGTGGATTTTTCTTGGGTGGAACGCAGGCTCTGCTGCTCAAGCTCAACGGATCAGTGAACGCCACGCGCAGGGTTGGGGACCACGTTTTTTATGGAATTGCGAGCGCGAACTGGGCCACTCGTTTGGGAGACAACCGCTTTGACTTCGAGCGCAACGGAATGATGCATCTGCGCTACAACCGTATTTACAATGAAAAACTCACGGCAGAGTACTTTATGGAATGGCAGAGCAACCTGCCGATGCGCATTGCCCGCAGGTTCAACATAGGGGGTGGGCCGCGCTACACGGCTATTTCTGCACCGGGAATTAGGCTGTTCATTAATCCGCTATTGATGTATGAGCTTGACGTGGAGTCCTTTAACGGAAAAACCGAGAATGCCCTGAGGCTAAATACCTACGTCAGCCTCGACCGAAGCTGGGACCTTTGGCGATGGACTACGGTGGCCTACTACCAGCCGCGATTTGGTCGGTTTGAAGACATACGCGCCATGTTCAATACCCGGCTTTCGGCCCCAATTAAGCCAAACCTAAGCTTGGTCATCGTGGGTCAGTTGAACTACGATGCCTACCCGGCAGGTACGGACGTGCCTCAATTCACCCTTTACAGTACTACCGGCTTGAGTTGGAAGTTTTAGGCCTCTCGGCACGTTGTTTGTATAGGGTGGGGTATGTCCAAAACAACATCCTTTGAAGCCTTTAAGAGGCTTTTTTCTTTGCTTAATTGGGATAGAAAAGACATTCTTCGAATTCTTTCTTTTGCCGTTTTGAGTGGCGCCTTCAGTCTGATGCTTCCGCTTGGAGTACAGGCGCTTGTGGGTCAATTAATGGGCGGACGACTTTCTTCGACTTGGTTAATTCTGACGGTTCTGGTAGTTATTGCCAGCCTGTTTATGGGTCTTTTTGGCTTATTTCAGATGCGGATTTCGGAATGGGTTCAGCAGAGAATCTTTCTGCGCAGTGCAACCTACTTTTTATCGGTCATGCCTACCAAGGTCCGCGAAGAAGACCAGGACACGTGGTACGAGCGAGTCCATCGCTTTTTTGACACCTTGACCATACAGAAGGAGTTGCCTAAAATTTTGGTAATCGCGTCGGCTTCTCTTTTGCAGCTTTTCTTCGGATTTCTGCTGCTCACGCTCTATGATTTTATGTTTGTTGCCCTGTCCTTTTTGATTTTGAGCATAGCGGCCGTAATGATTCGATTTGGCTTCACGCGCGGACTTAGGTTTAGTCTCGACGAAAGCTCGAATAAGTACCAAATTGTTGACCGAATAGAGGCTTTTGCGAGAGAACGCTCCCTGAGTCCGAGCAGTCTGGCTCCCTACGGCGAAGTATCCAGCTTGCTCAAAGTTTACCTGCTCAACCGCCAAGACCACTTTAGGGTGGTTTATCGAATGAATGCAATTATGGTTGGATTACGGCTTGCCTTCACCGCCTTGCTTTTAATTGTTGGGGGCTGGTTCGTGGTGGATCGAACCGTCTCTATCGGTCAGTTTGTAGCGGTCGAAATTATCTTTTTAACGATTTTAACCAGTTTAGAGAAGCTGGTTGCAAGCACGGAATCCCTTTTTGATGTGCTCACTGCGGTAGTCAAGATTGATAAATCCTTTTGGACTCGCGACCATAAGCCTACTGCCTTCAGTGACTTTGATATAGAGAAAGCGGATATACCCGAGGAGCTACGCCTGCTATGCAAGGAATCGCGAGAAACGGACCAGTGGGTGCGTCCGCGCCGTTGGCTGGTAGGCGTTTCAATTTTTGCCTTTCTCTCGTTCTTTTTACCCTGGACCCAAACCGTTAGGACTGAGGGTAGTCTTGTATTTGACGATCCCATGGACCGCATGATGCCCCTGGCCATGGCCGAAGACGGCCGTTTGTCTGCTTGGCTGGTTCGCGAAGGCGATGCGGTCAAAAAAGGCGATACCCTCGCACTTTTAGAAGAGACCAAAACCGAGTACAT
Organism: Flavobacteriales bacterium UBA972; assembly: GCA_002292855.1. GTDB lineage: Bacteria > Bacteroidota > Bacteroidia > Flavobacteriales > Schleiferiaceae > TMED14. The sequence continues at coordinate 2,098 of DBBY01000065.1, forward strand.
GGACCCGGAGGTGCTCAACAATACCGTACTTGGGCGGGATGCCAAGTCGGGTGCGGTCCTGGGCTACCGACAAAAAATTGTTGCTTTTGAAGACCAAATTGTTCAGGCTCAGAGGGCGATGCCCCTTCAGGTTGCGGCTGCGTGGCGCAAGGTCCGTGCAGACAGTGCCCGGTTCCAGGCGGCGACCCTCGAAGCTCGATTTACCCTTTTGCAGGCACAGCGCGCTGATAGCCTCTACCGTTGGGGTGCCTTGTCGAGGCTGGAGTGGGAACAGCGCCAGCAAAAAGCGCAGGAAGCCCTCTCAAGGGCGGAGTTTACCGAGCAGGATTGGCAGTCTTCGAGGCTCAATGCTCGAAGTAAATCCGCGGAATGGAGTGAGAAAATTGCCAAACTGAGCAGCGATCGGGCGTCGGCAGCGGCAGACATGGCCTCTGCACAAGACGGCTTAGCGGACGCAGAAATCAAATTGGGCGGTGTTCAGCGTCGCCAGAGCAATCGCGCTCTGCTCGCCCCGCGGGACGGTTTTGTGGTGCAGCTCAGCTACATTGCTCCGGGTGCCTCGGTCAAAAAAGACCAGACCGTGTTGTTTTTGGCTCCGGAAGGCGCTCCGGTTGTGGTTATAGCCAAGGTTCACCCCTTTGATGCCCCCCTGCTTAGCATAGGTGATTCTGCTCTGTGCGCTCTGGATGGATGGCCAATTCTGCAAATTCCGGGTTGGCCTAGGTCCAGTGTGGGTCTTTTTGAAGGAAAAATCCGCTATATAGCCTCTCAGGCAGACAGCGACGGAATGCTTGCGGTAGTTATTGAACCGACCGACCAATGGCCTAAGAACGCTCGGCCGGGAACGCATGTTTCGGCGACTTTATTGCTCAACGACGTGCCTATGTGGTATGAGTTCTGGCGGCAGTTCAACGGATTCCCAGCAAACGGCCCCGGAAGTTCTCAAGTTAATAGGGCGCAATGATCCGGGGTCTGCTCGTTTTTTGCTTGACGTCCTCCTTGGCTCAGGCTCAAGTCCTCTCGTGGAGCGAGTTTTCTGCTGCCTCCATTGCACGATCTCCGGAGGTTC
>DBBY01000065.1:3232-41594 GCA_002292855.1 Flavobacteriales bacterium UBA972
CAGCCGCCTTTGAACCCCAGCTGAACCTCTCGAGCGAGGGGAAGGTCTACCAGGGCGACCTGCAGTACCGCCTTGATTTGGCCGAGGCGCGAATAGGGCTTCCTGGCGGAATTGACATTGTGGGCGGGGCGGCACAGGCTCAGGGTTTCTTCATTAACCCCGAGCGGAGCACTCCCGCTGAAGGCATTTTAAATCTTGGAATTTCGGCCCCCCTGGGCGGAGGAATTGTATTTAGTGACCGCCAGTACCATTGGGGCGCCGCCCAGCGAAATATTGAAATTGCAGAGGCCCGGCTGGACCGCGTGGAGCGAAAAACCATGGTGGATGCGGTTAAAGTTTACACCACCTGGCAGGCACAAACCGAGGTTCAGCGCGCGGTCGATGAAGCTCGAGCGATTGCAGAAGAACGACTGCGGCTTGTTCGCGAGGCCTTTCGCTTGGGCGAACGCAGTGGAATGGATACCCTTGAGGCCTACCTGTCTTGGATGGACCGGCGTGCCGATGCGGCCAACCAGGCAAACCTCACCTTTGCCGCTGTTTCTGTGGTTGAACAGTTCCTTAGGGGGGCCGATACGACCGTCAACGTTGACCTCTTGGCCCTAAGTCCCGAAGTCCGCCCGGTGCTCCTGCAAAACCTAAGCATGGAGCCAAGCATGGTTCCCTTCATGCCGAGCATTCCTGAGGTTACCATTGCAAATTCCGCTCTTCGGCGCGAACGACTGGCCACCACTACGGCTTGGGCCCAGTGGCTCCCGGCTCCGAACGTTGACTTTCGACTGCTGCAGTGGGGCGGCAGCGAATGGAATCCTGAGGCGGCCCAGTGGAGGCTCGGTTTGGCCCTCCCCCTTTTTAATTTTAGAGCTAGGGCGGAGTTAGCCAGTGCGCAAGCGCGCCTCAACGCCGCAATCGCTACGGCCTCGGCCACGCAAAACAGGATGGAGGTACTGCAAATTCAGCTCAGCCAGCAGGTCATGGCTTTGGCCGAGGAAGTCAAGGCCTTGACCGCCTCAGAAACGGCCGCATACGCCCTTTTACTCCAGGAACGCCGTCGGTTTGACTTAGGCGAAAGCACAATGTTCATCCTTGCAATTCGCGAAACCAAGTACCTTGACGCCAAACAAAAGCGAAGCCTAACCTCGGCCAAGCTTCAGTCGCTCGAGGCGGAACGCCGTTTGCTTACGAGTCCGTCTCTGTAGGCTACCAGGGCGTCGGCTACGACGAAGCTGGAGCCTCCCACATAAATCGCTTGATAACCCTCTGCCTTGGCCTGAGTTATGGCTTCGGCTGCACTGGAGCAGGGCACTGCCTGCAGCCCGGCGTCGCGGAGTAGGGCCACCCACTGGGTCAGGTCTAGTGCGCGGGGAATGCTCGGCTCGCAGGCAAAAATCCGGCAATCCTTCGGAATTGCTGGGAGGATCTCGGTGAGGTCCTTGTCGCTGACCACGCCAAGCACCATGGCGGCGCGTTTGCTGCCCCGAATGCGGTTCCATTGCCGCATGGCCGGAATCCAACCGTGGCTGTTGTGGGCGGAGTCCGCAACCACCAAGGGTCTCTTTTCTAAAACGTCCCAGCGCCCGCGGAGCCCAGTGTTGGCGGCCACCTTAGACAGTCCGCGTCGAATTTGATGCTCGAGCACCGGAATGCCCGCCACTGCGACAGTCTGAATCGCCACGCGCGCGTTCTGCGCTTGGTAGTCACCCTGGAGGTCGGTTGGGTGCACCCTGTTTTGAGAAGAAACGCAGTGAAGCGTGCTGTTGTTGATACGGGCAATTTCTTGAAAGACCGGGAGGATTTCCGCATCCCACTCGCCCAGAACCACGGGAACCGAAGGTTTTATGATTCCTGCCTTTTCGGTGGCGATGCTGTGCCGGTCGGGGCCGAGGAATGCGGTATGGTCCAGGCCTATGCTCGTAATTACCGAGGCTAGGGGTGTGACTACGTTGGTGGAGTCCAAGCGTCCGCCCATGCCGACTTCTACGATGGCCAGGTCGACCCGGGCGTCGCGAAACAGCGCAAAGGCCATTCCCACGGTCGCTTCAAAAAAGCTCAACTCTAGGTTTTCGATGTCGCGCCGGTGCGCTTCGACAAAGTCCGCAACCCAAGACTCGGGAATAAGGCGTCCGCCCACTCGAAATCGCTCCCGAAGGTCGAGCATGTGCGGCGAAGTGTGGAGGCCTACGACCAAGCCCGCCTCTTGGTAAATGCTTGCCAGCATATGGCAGGTGGATCCCTTGCCGTTGGTTCCCGCCACGTGAATGCAGGGGTATGCCTGGTGCGGATTCCCCAAAACATCGAGCCATTGACGGGTTTTGTCAAGATCCATGCGGTAGGTGGCGGGGGTTCCGCCCTGCCTCTGGAACATAGGGAGCCGCTGAACCAACCAGTTACTGGCATCGTCAAAGCGGCTCATGAATTAATTGCGTTGAAAGCTGTAGCGTATGCTTCCTACCTGAAGCTCCAACGCCGAAGGGTCGCCCTGCCAGCGTGTTTTGAGTGCAGCCTCTTGAGCCCGGCGAATCAAGCACTCTTCTGAAGTGGTCGAGCCTTTTTGTCCTTGGCCGTCTGCCCGGGTAACCGTACCGCTTCGGTCCACATAGACCTTGACCACCACAATGCCTTCGCCCTCGCAATCGTAGCGTGGCTTGGGCCGTTCTAGAGCAGACCGCGTTCCCAATTGGTAGTTTCCGCTGTTCCCTGAGCCGCCGGTGCCGCTGCCGTCGCCCGAACCATTAGGCGCACCCTGGTCTCCACCGCCGGAGGTGCTTCCTTGGCCACTGCCGGTTGCGCCTGCCGTTCCTCCGGTTCTCCCGAATTTGCTATTGAGCCGGTTGCTCAATTCCTTAGAGGGCTTGGGAGCCTCCGCCACGGGCTTTGCCTCGGGTTTTACCTCGGACTTTTTATCTTCTTTGGTCTTGGATTTTTCGCTAGAGACCGAGGGGGCATCCACGAGCTCTTGCGTTACGACCTCAGACTCTGAGGACTCGGCCGCTGCGGCAGACTGCTCCTGAGATCCTTCTGGGGCCGCAGCATCGTCGCCCGCCCCGTCCAAAGAATTGCCAAAACTCACGGGAATCCCATATTCCGGGGGTGGATCCTGGTAGGTTAAACCATAGAAGAAGAAAAAGATTAAAAGCACCGTATGCACCGATAGCGTAGTCGCTAGGGCCCGATTGCGGTCTTTTTTGTCGTGTTCCTTCATCGCGATTGGAGTCTATCGCGGGTCAGTGGCCAAAACCAACTTCAGCCGGTTGCGGTAGGCAATGTCCATAATCCTAACCGTTTCACCCGTGGGAACGGATTCGTCGGCGCGCAGAATAACCAAGCGCTCAGGGTCTTGGCTTGCAAGACTAAGCAGTTGCAGCTCAAGCTGATCCATCGGCACAACCGCATCGTTGACACTAACCTTAAGGTCAGCATCGATGGTCACGGTAATGGATGCCTTATTGACGCTTTGGGCCTTACTCTTTGGTAGAATAACATCCAATGCGCTGCTGGTCACCAGGGTAGAGGTGAGCATAAAAAAGATCAGAAGAAGAAACACGAGGTCGGTCATCGACGCCATGCTGAACTCCGCACTGACTTTGCTGCGGCTGCGTAAATTCATGGCTAAATCGGTTCGTGAAGTAGGTCGAGAAACTCGGTAGCGTTGACCTCCATTTTGTAGATTACCGAGTCAACCCGCATCACCAAATAATTGTATGCGAAGTAGGCAATAATTCCTACAATAAGACCTGCCACGGTGGTGGTCAATGCCACATAAATACCCTCGGCGAGCACGTCTACCTGCACTCCAGCACCGGCTTGGGCCATTTCACGAAAGGAGAGAATCATACCGATAACCGTTCCCAGGAATCCGAGCATTGGCGCACCTCCAGCAATGGTTGCCAGGTAGGGCATGTTGCGCTCGAGCTGCTGGATTTCAAGCTTGCCCTGGTTTTCAATAGAGGCAGAAATGTCTTGAAGGGGCTTGCCTATGCGCTTAATTCCCTTGGCAATCATGCGGGCAACCGGAGTATCGCTGCGCTCGCAGGTATTCAATGCGGACTGCATGTTGCCAGATGATATAAAATCCTTGATGTCGCGCATGAACTTGTCGTCGAGCTTGCTGGCCCGCTTGATGGCCGAAACTCGGTCAACAAAGAGGTAGACCATCAGTATCGAAAGCAGGAGCATGGACCCCATGATTAACTGACCGCCAATACCGCCCGAGAACATGAGGTCGATGATGGTCAGGGTTTTTTCTGTAGCGATCGGCTCGGCCGCTGCGGTCAAGGGAGCTGCGTCGGCAGCCATTTCAATTTGAAGAAAAGACAATTTCATAGGGCACTAAATTCCGAATACTTAGAAACAAATTCAATGCCGAAGTCAAAGAGTTATTAACCGCCGGCCAGCACGCCTTGCAGAGCATAAACTCCAATGCCCGCCAGGTACCCCAGAAGGGCCAAAAATGAAATCTTCTTGAGGTACCAGCCAAAGGGTATTTTTTCTAGTCCCATAACGGCAACGCCTGCAGCAGAACCGATAATCAGTATGGACCCGCCAGTACCGGCCGTGAAGGCGAGGTACTCCCAAAAAAATCCGTCTTGGCTAAAGAAGGTTCCGGGAACCATGTCGTACATGCCCATCGCAGCCGCCACCAGGGGTACGTTGTCAATAATGGCGCTGAGTACGCCAATAATACCGCCTACCAGGTAAATTCCGAGCTCGGTTCCGGTATCAAACGATGCATCAAGGCCGCTTGCGAGGTCCTTGAGTTGCCCGGCCGTTTGAAGACTGGCCACCGCGAGCAGGATTCCCAAGAAGAACAATACGGACGGAGTGTCAATGCGGCGTATAACTCCGAGAATTCCCAGGTTGCTGCGGTCGGATGCTGCTTTTTTGCGGTGCAAAAGGTCCGTAACAACCCAAAGAACGCCCAAGCTCAGCATCATGCCCATAAAGGGGGGCAAGTGGGTAATGGTCTTGAATACGGGCACAAACAAAAGTCCACCGAGTCCAAAGGCTAGAACCAAACTTTTTTCGCGCTTGCTTAACACCGATTCGTGCTCTGATGCCGTCGTTTCTGGGCGATCAATTTGCCCTTTTAAGGTAAAGGTTAAGTAAAGCAGGGGGGCTAAAAGCACCGCAACAGAGGGCAGGAAGATCGACGAAACAAGATTGCCCGTAGAAACGTAGCCACCGATCCAAAGCATGGTGGTGGTGACGTCGCCAATGGGCGACCAGGCGCCGCCTGCATTGGCAGCAATTACGACCATTCCACCAAAAAGCCAGCGAATCTGCTGGTCCTTGATCAGCTTGCGCATCAGCGAGACCATGACAATCGCAGTGGTAAGGTTGTCGAGCACTGCCGACATAAAGAAGGTTAGAATTCCAAGGGTCCACATTAGGACCACTATTTTTTCGGATTTAATGCGATCGGTGATTACCGAAAAGCCGTGGTGGGCATCAATGACCTCGACGATGGTCATGGCTCCGAGCAAGAAGAACAAGATGGATGCTATCTCACTGAAGTGCTCCAGCAAATGATGCTCCGCCTCGATAACGTCGGTTCCGCCTAAAATATAGACCGCCCAAAGGACCACGCCGGTGATGAGCGCCGAGGCCGCTTTGTCAATTTTTATGCTGTGCTCAAAAGCGATGGCCGCATAGCCAAGCACAAATAGAGCAATCATCAAAGTATACATGGTCGATTTCGTTTTAGAAGGTGTAAAATAAAGCGCTGATCGCCTTTGAAACTCGCGTTTGGCGTTAAATGTTGGTAACCGGACTAAAAACTATGCCGTCGCATCCGTCGGCTGACCCACCCGCATAGCTTTTTAGCACATTGGGCTCGCCCCGAAGCTTGAGCAGCCCAAGGTAGGCGAAGGCCAGGGCCTCTTTGGCTTGGAGCAGTTCTCCAGGGGCCACCTGCCAGGCCCATTCGGGTGCCTGATTGGCGACGCGGCGGACTAAGTCGGCGTTCAGTGCCCCGCCTCCGCTTAGGAGAACCCGACCAGGAGGTGCCCCAGCGCTGCGAAGGCCATGGGCCAGGGTCCATGCAATGTGCTCGGCGGCCGTAGACAGGGCGTCTTGGGTCGAAGTCGGTCGAATTGCTACAAATTCAGGCATGAATACGCGTTCCATCCATTCGCGACCCAGGCTTTTTGGGAAGGGTTTATGGTAGTACTCGATCGCACGAAGTCTAGCGTCGTCTGCTGCGCTGCCTTGTGCGGCCTGTATGCCGTCGGGGTCGAAGTCCAGGCCGAGTTCCAAGGCCAGAGTATTGAGCAGCCCGTTGCAGGGGCCAAGGTCCCCGGCGCGGCGCATTCCCTCGGAATCCGTCCATGAGGCGTTGGAGAAGCCTCCGAGGTTAACGCAGACCTCGAATTCGCCAAAGAGGTCGCGGTCTGCAATGGGAACAAGAGGCGCACCCTGCCCTCCGCGGGCCACACTGGCACTGCGAAAGTCGCCAACCACCGGAACCGGGCTCGACGCAAAAAGGGCCGACTCGTGGCCAATCTGAACGGTGATTCCGCGCGCCGGATCGTGCTCCACAGTATGGCCGTGGTGGGCAATGGCATGGCACGACAGCTTATGCCGTTGGTTAAAATCAAGCCATTGAATTTGGCACCAGGCGGCAAAATCGAGGCTTACCTGCTGGCGCAGCGCACCGGGGCCTTCGTAGGCTGCGGTCAGGCGATCAGCCCAGGGGGTTCCGAGGTAGGGAATTGTTTCAAAGGCTACAATCTGGGCATTCCATCGAGCGGACTCCTTGCGGAATTCCACTCCGCAGAGGTCCAGGCCGTCGAGGGAGGTGCCAGACATTGCTCCAATGATGCGGAAAGGGCCATTTTGGTTCCAATTTGGGGGATGCACCAAACAAAGGTGGGGCATGCGGGTGTTATTTTTGCAGACCAACCCATTGATTATGCACTTTCAGTTTACCGAGGAACACCTCATGATCCAGCAGGCAGCGCGCGACTTTGCGCATGCCGAATTACTTTCTGGCGTAATCCAGCGCGACGAGCAGCAAAAATTTCCCGCCGATGCCGTGCGCAAAATGGGCGAACTGGGCTTCATGGGCATGATGGTTTCTACCGAATTCGGAGGCAGCGGCATGGATACGGTTTCGTATGTGCTCGCCATGGAAGAAATTTCAAAAATTGACGCGTCGGCCTCGGTGGCAATGAGCGTAAACAATTCTTTGGTTTGCTGGGGCCTTGAGGAGTACGGCTCGCCCGAGCAAAAAGAAAAGTACCTAAAGCCTCTGGCGTCGGGAGCCATAATTGGCGCTTTTTGCTTGAGCGAGCCCGAGGCCGGTTCCGACGCCACCTCCCAGCAGACGAGTGCCATTGACATGGGCGACCACTACCTGCTCAACGGCACTAAAAATTGGATTACCAACGGGAATTCCGCCTCGGTGTATTTGGTTATTGCGCAAACCGACGCGGCCAAAGGCCACCGTGGCATCAACGTTTTGATTGTCGAGAAGGGCATGCCAGGCTTTATAGTCGGCAAAAAAGAAGACAAGATGGGCATACGCGGCAGCGATACTCATTCTTTAATGTTTACCGACGTCAAGGTGCCCAAAGAGAACCGCATTGGCGAAGACGGTTTTGGATTCAAGTTCGCAATGAAAACCCTGAGCGGTGGCCGTATCGGTATTGCGGCGCAGGCCTTGGGCATTGCCAGCGGAGCACTAGAGTTGGCGGCGAAGTACGCGACGCAGCGCAAGTCCTTTGGCAAGACCATCGGCGAGCATCAGGGTGTTGCCTTTAAGCTTGCCGACATGGCGACCAAGGTAGAGGCAGCGCGCCTGCTCGTGCTCAAGTCTGCTTGGCTCAAGGACCAAAATCTGCCCTACGACAAAGAGTCTGCAATGGCCAAGCTCTATGCCTCTGAAGTGGCCATGGAGGTGACCACCGAGGCGGTTCAAATTCACGGCGGCTATGGTTTTGTCAAGGAGTACCATGTGGAGCGCTTGATGCGCGACGCCAAGATTACCCAGATTTACGAAGGAACTAGCGAAATCCAGCGAATTGTAATTTCTCGGGCCGTCCTTAACGAGGCGGCCGGTATCTAGCCACTCGCACTATTATCGAAAAAGAAAACCCCGAGCGCGAGCTCGGGGTTTTTTCGTGGGTAGCAGGGGCTACTTACTTTTTGACGGGGGCCTCTTCGCTGGCTTCCGGCTTGGGGAGTTTGTTGAGGTACTCCGCAAGCTTTACCGTGTAGTCCAGTCCTTCGCTGCCGTAGAGAATGTTGGTTTCGTAAATCAACACCAGGTCAATTTGCTCCTCGCCCTTCATGGCTTCGATGGCCTTATCGACCTGCTCCTTGACGGTCTCGTTGATGGCCATTTCAATCTGCTGAAGCTCCCCGCTTTTTTGCTGCTCGAGCATTTGGTAGTTGTTTTGAATGCGCTGAAAATCCATTTGGGCGCGCTCCAATTCTACCTTGCTTAGGCTTGGGGCGGCACGCTGAATCACGTCATACTCCGCCTGCAGATTTTGCTGCCCACGCACCAGTTCGGCCTCTGCTTTTTTTGCGGACTCCTCGTACTTGGTAGACATTTCTTTATGGTAGTCGTAGAGCTTGACCAGGCTGTCAAGCCGAACGTAGACTATGCGTACTCCGCCTTCAGCGGTGGGAGCGGATTGGCCTGACTGGCAGGCCGTAGCGCCGGCGGCAAGCAGGGCCGTGGCAGCAAGGGCAACTAAATAATTCATGGTCGCTAAGGTAGGATTAAAAATGCTGGGCGGCCACTCGATCAATCAGGGAATCGTTGGCGAGTTGGGCTAAGGTGACCCGGAGCTCAGGGCTGCGAAGGAGTTCCCGCTTAATGGCGGTCATGGCCTCTGAGTTTCGGGCCCAGGCTCGCCGTGCAACGCCGTTGTTGACGTCATAAAAGAGCATGCTTTCTAATTTGCTGCGGGCCTCGGAGCTGCCGTCGAGCAGCATGCCAAAGCCCCCGTTGATGACTTCGCCCCAGCCGACTCCGCCGCCGTTGTGGAGCGAAACCCAAGTGGCTCCGCGAAAGCTGTCGCCAATGGCATTGTGCACGGCCATGTCGGCGGTAAAGCGCGATCCGTCGTAGATGTTGGAGGTCTCGCGGTAGGGCGAGTCGGTGCCGCTCACGTCGTGGTGGTCCCTGCCCAAAACAACGGGGCCGAGTTCGCCGCGCCCAATGGCCTCGTTGAAGGCGGACGCAATGGCAATTCGGCCCACACTGTCGGCATAGAGAATCCGTGCCTGCGACCCCACCACAAGGCGATTCTGCTCGGCCTGCTCGATCCAGCGCAGGTTGTCTTGCATTTGCACCTGAATGTCTTCGGGCGCTTCTGCGGCCAGGGCGCGCAGTACGTCGGCGGCGATGCGGTCGGTAGTGCGCAAGTCGTCTTCTGAGCCGCTGGCGCAGACCCAACGAAACGGACCAAAACCGTAGTCAAAACACATGGGCCCGAGAATGTCTTGCACGTAGCTTGGGTAGGTGAAGTCGATTCCGTTCTCGGCGAGTACGTCGGCTCCGGCTCGGCTGGATTCCAGCAAAAAAGCATTGCCGTAGTCAAAGAAGTACATGCCGCGGGCGTGCAAAACCTCAATCGCAGCCACGTGACGTCGCAGCGTCGCCTGGATTTCGGAGCGAAAGCGCTCGGGATCCTCGGTCATTAGGCGGTTTGCCTGCTCGTAGTCGTAGCCTTGCGGGTAGTATCCGCCGGCCCAGGGGTTGTGGAGGGAGGTTTGGTCCGACCCGAGGTCAACATGAACCCCGCGGGAGGCAAGGCGCTCCCAAAGGTCTACGGTATTGCCCACAAAGGCTATCGAAGTGTTGCCCTTAACGGCCTGTGCCTCAAGCGCTAGGTCAATGGCCTCGTCGGCCGAGTAGGTTAGAACGTCTACCCAGCCTTGCTCGTGGCGCTTAAGGGCGGCGGCTTCGTTGATCTCGCTGGTAATGCTCACCAGGCCTGCGATGGAGGCTGCCTTGGGCTGGGCTCCGCTCATTCCGCCGAGTCCGGCCGTGACAAAGAGCTTGCCTTCGAGCGGACCCTTGGTGAATTGACGGGCTGCATTCATCAAGGTGATGGTGGTTCCGTGCACAATGCCCTGCGGGCCGATGTACATGTAGCTGCCGGCCGTCATTTGTCCGTACTGACTGACTCCCAATGCATTAAATCGCTCCAGGTCCTCAGGTTTGGAGTAGTTCGGCACCACCATTCCGTTGGTTACCACGGCGCGCGGAGCCTGCGGCGACGAGGGGAACAGCCCTTGCGGATGCCCCGAATGCATGTGCAGGGTCTGGTGGTCGGTCATCGTGGCGAGGTACTGCATGGTCAGCAGGTACTGCGCCCAGTTTTGAAAGACCGCCCCATTGCCGCCGTAGGTAATGAGCTCGTGCGGGTGCTGAGCGACGGCGGGATCCAAATTATTTTGAATCATCAGCATGATGGATGCGGCTTGCTGGGACTTCGCAGGGTATTCATGAATGGGCCGGGCCTTCATGGCATAGGTCGGCCTAAAGCGGTACATGTAAATGCGGCCATAATGCTTCAGTTCCTCGGCGAATTCCACAGCCAGCACCTCATGGTGGCGGGGCTCAAAGTAGCGGAGCGCGTTGCGCAGGGCGAGCTTTTTTTCGTCGGACCGCAGAAGGTCCGCGCGGTTTGGCGCATGCGAGACGGCGGGGTCGTAGCCCGGATGAACAGGAAGCTCCGAGGGAATCCCGGTCAAAATAGATTCTGAGAATGAAAGCATGGTGCAAAGGTCGCACAAATCAAGGCTTGGAGCCCCGCGCTCAGACTGCCTATTCTTGCTTCGCAGCGGATTCTTCGTCCCCTTGCAAAGCAGGTGCATTGGTGGGCGACCAGGGCTTCCAGGTCAGGGTCCAGCGTGCTTTTTTGCCGTCGTCTTTGCGGAGCATCCAAAGGTCGCCGCCGAGTCCGCGTTGAAGGTCGGCCTGAATGAAGTCGCCCTCGGCATCGATGGCTTTAAGCTCCAGGGCCACGCTGCGCTCAAAGCGCAGGCTATCGTCGGTACTTACCCAGGTGGGGCCATAGCTTTTGGTGTAGGCGTACTGAGGGTAGGAGCTGGTCCAGCGGTCGCTCACCTGGGCGAGGGGGGTCCAAAATGGCAAGAAATTGCTGCTGTCGGACCATGTTTGCCAGGTTGCCATAATCAGGGGCTGTCGGCGAACGAAGGTCTTCCAGGTGCCCTGCCCGGACCCTTGGGTAGCAATTTTGCGTGCTTTGTCCTCGAAGACCACGGAATTGCCAGAGACCGCCACCGTACTGGAATCCACGTTCGGGAGCAGCACGGGTCCACCTGACTTAAGATCCATGGCGAGGCTGTCGGGGTAGCGAACTTCGCTGCTGCGCAGGCTGCGGTTGCCCTCCCATTCAAAGGTCAGGGCCGAGGGCGATCCGTACCTCGCTGCGGCTTCGGGCCCGACTGCAATTCCGCCGTCGGGGAGCATTTCGAGCAGTGCTTGGCTCGCGCTGTCGGGCCTAATGGGATTTTGCTTGCGCCGCAGGACCTCTTCGACCAGCAGGTCGCTGGTGGCCACCCATAAAACATCGTCGGATGCGGCCGCTGCCCAGCCGTCGCCTTCGTAGAGGCTCGTGCCGTTGTAGCTTCGAACCTCATAGGGTTGCCGCAGGCTCGACGGCGCCCAAGAGCCACGGGGTGCAGTCAGCATCCAGGCAGAACCAAATTCACCCCTTCGGTGCATACTCAGAAGCGCGCGGCCTTCGGGCCAGGTAGTTAGGGCCGAATGCAAGATCTTAAGGTCTAGGTATTCCGGCCCCAGGCTGTCGAGCAGACCGGCCTGACGGCTTGCCTCGGGCATCGAGGGCAGGTCGGCCATCCACAGGGCCTGGCCCGCAATGGCTCCTCCCATGGGGTGCTTGCTGCTTGGTTCGGTGGCGCAGGACCAAAAAAGTAGTGCGCTGGATGCTAGGGCAAGGATTCGGGTGCAAAAGGCCTTCATAATTCGAGTCGGAGTTGGCTTGGTTTCCACGCAAAACTACGGCGGTGCCAGGCGCAGGCCCCATGCCGTTCAAGAGCCTCCCGATGGCCCAGGCTGGGGTAGCCTTTGTTGCGGTCCCATCCGTAGTTGGGATGCTCCGCATGCAGCGATGCCATGATGCGGTCTCGCTCGGTTTTGGCAAAAATAGAAGCGGCCGAAATGGCCTGAAATCGGGCATCTCCTTTGACTTCGCAGCGGTGCTCTATGCCAGGGTAGGCCTTAAACCGGTTGCCATCCACCAGCAAGAGGCTAGGAGCTGGCTGCAGCTGAGCAATGGCCCGATGCATGGCCAAGTAGGTGGCCTGCAAAATATTGACCTCGTCGATTTCGGCCGGACTCGCACTGCCGACGGCCCAATGCCCTGCGGGTAAAAGAACTTCGAGCTGTTTGCGAAGGTTTTCGCGCTGAGCGTGGCTAAGGACCTTGGAGTCGGTCAGTCCCTTGACGCGGTATTCCTCAGACCACAGCACTGCAGCAGCTACAACCGGCCCGGCGAGGCAGCCGCGGCCCGCTTCGTCCACTCCTGCTTGGAGCAGGATCTTCATTGCCTTGGGGTTGCTAAAAGTTCAAGAAGTGTTTGGTGCACTTGCTCGGCGCTGCGGTCCCAAGAAAACAAAGCCGCGCGCTCAAGTCCGCGTTGAATCCAGGGTCCGGGGTCTTCGGTCGCGGCGCGGTAGAGCAAGTCGGTCCAGGCTTCGACGTCGTCGGGGTCGGCGTAGCGTGCGGCGTCTCCCGCAATCTCGGGCATGCAGCTCGCGCTGCTGCTGAGTAGGGGGCAGCCCGAGGCCATTGCCTCCACCAGCGGAATTCCAAAGCCCTCAAAGCGCGACGGGAAGGCAAAGGCCAAAGCACCCGAATACAGGTCGTTCAATTCGCTTCCTTCGATTCGCCCCACCCAATGCACGCGCGGACCAGCCCTGCGGGCTAGCTCCAGCAGCTCCGAGTCCCGGTGCAGGGGATTTCCCACGAGGACCAAGGCTTCGCGCCGTTCCGGGTTTCTCGCCTGATGCTGCTCAAAGGCCCTAAGTAGGGTCGCTATATTCTTGCGCGGAGTGAAGGCGCCCACAAACAAGAAGTAGGGGAGTCCGCCTGCCCAACGCTGGCGAGCCGCATAGCCTACCTCGGGTTTGGGTGTAAAATTTTGCTGCGGCGCATTGCTTGCCAGGGTAATCTTTTTGCCGCCGAGTGGGTAGGTTTTAATGAGGTCCGCCCTTGTGGTCTCCGAAACCGTCAGTAGGGCATTGGCCTCCACGGCACTCCGCGCGACGACCCTGCGGTAGTAGCTGCCCACTGCCTTGGGTATGCCTTCGGGCTGGTGCACAAAATTCAGGTCGTGAACGGTCGCAGCCATGGGCAGGCTGCCAAGGCGAAACCGCCCAAGGGCCCTGCGCGATGGCAAAAGTCCGTCGGGAGACCAGTAGGCGTCGGCTTTAATGCGCCAGAGCGCCAAGGGTACCGAAACTTCGTTCCAAAGCGTCCAGAGGAATGGGCTTCGCGCGGGCAGACCCACCACATGCTTGACGGAGCCGGGGTAGTTAAAATCCTTCACGGGTCGGTCAAAAAACAGGTGAAGCTCCCAGTCGGGCGTCGTCGCCAGCCGCTCGAGCAGGCGGTGGCTGTACCAGCCCGTGCCCTCAAGGGAGCCGGGCAGCAACCATCGCGCGTTGACCGCGAGCCGAGCTGGGCGAGGTGGGGTGGCCATTCCCTCAAAAGTATGACCTTTGCGCCATGCCCCTTACATGGTCTGCCCTTCCCCAATCCTGGCAGCGCCTTCTGCGCAGTTCCTCGGTGGTTCTGGCCCTAAAGGTTGCCGGAGCCTTGGCCGGCTACGCCTTTGCCTATGTTGCCCTGCGACGCTTAGGAGGTCCTGGCTACGGATACTTAGAGTTGGCCTTCACGGTATTAAGTATTTTGACGGTGGTCTCTAAATGGGGGCTTGACGGCCTCCTTCTTCGTGAAATTCCAGCGCGCGACGCCGCGGCCGGTCAGTACTTCACCCGCCAAGTGCTCTGGGCCTCGCTGCTGGGGTCCCTGGCGCTCGGGTCTGTTTTGTGGTTCAGTTCAGGGCTTCTTACCCAGTACTATGGCGGATTCCTTGGACTTTGGCAAACCACGGCCCTCGTTCTGCCCTTTTGGACCCTGGTCCAGGTTTGGTCCGAAAACCTAAGAGCCCGACACCGATTTATGCGCTTCGGCCTTTTACAGGGCAGCATTTCGCTCGGACTCGTGGCACTTGCCATGGCTTCATTCTCTTGGTTTTCAAGCGTAGAGAGGGTTTTGTTGGGCATGGCCAGCGCCTCGGCCCTCATGCTCTGGAGCGGATGGAGAAGCCTAAGTCCCATCGAATTGCGAAGCCTTTGGCCCCTTCGGTCCTCTGCCACCGCCATGTTTTTATCGGCCACGCTCTTTATGGTGATGACCTGGACCGACACCCTAATGCTCGGGTACTTTTTAGAGCCCGAAATCATTGGTGCCTATCGGGTGGCCTTTAAAATCGGCAGTCTAATAACCTTTGCTCAATTTGCCGTCAACGCCTCTCTGGGGCCGCGCATTTCGGAACTCTGGGCCAAAAACAGCAAAGCGGAACTGCAAAAAGAGGTCTGGCAGGTGGCCCAAGTCAATGCCCTCTTGGGGGTTCCAGCCTTTTTGCTCATCATGGTTCTGGCCCCCTGGCTTCTGAGTTTTTTTAGCGCGGACTTTGCCCAGTATGCCCCCGTCTTAAGGATTCTCGCAGTGGGTCAGATGGTGAACGCGCTCTGCGGCCCGGTCATGTACCTGCTCAATATGACGGGCCACGAGCAGTCCGCCCGGCGAACCATGACCCTTGCAGCCCTTGCCAATGCCCTGGGCAACCTGGTACTCATACCCTGGCTGGGCATTGAGGGGTCTGCATGGGCCACCACGGGGAGCATGGTGTTTTGGAACGCTTGGGCCCTGGTCGCAGTCTACCGCAAAACCGGCATACGAACCCTAATTTTTTGGCGTTAACTGACGATGGTCAACGCGGTCCTAATCGGAGTTCCTAAATCAGGAAGCACCACCCTCGCGGACTGGCTGCAGGAGCACCCTGGCGTGGCCATGTCGCGCATCAAGGAACCCAATTTTTATGCCTCCGAACTGGACCCCTTGCAATTCAGTCCGGCTTTTTTGCGGATTTCTCCCGACGCGGACTCCGACTACTGGGCCCAGCCCGACCCCCTGCCCCGAAGGCACCAGGCTTTTGTGCGCCAGCCAAGCCAGTACTCCCGAATGTGGCCCGATGCAGGGCCGAACCAGCTCCGCATGGAGGCTTCGACAAGCTATTTCTGGAGCCCCTCCGCGGCACGAGACCTCGCCGCAAGCAACCCCGGGGTCAAGGCCCTAGTGCTGCTGCGCAATCCGGTGGACCGGGCTTTCTCGCACTACCGCATGGCCCGCAAGTACGGTCTGGTTTCGGGCAGTTTTATCGAGGAGCTGGACCGCGACGCTTCGGGCTCTGCCTCATGGGGCCAACGCCAGAATTTTGCCGCCCTAAGCCTTTATGCGGACTCCTACCAACGGTGGTCTGCCTCCGGTGCGGCGCTGCACACCTATATATATGAAGAGGCCTTTCAAAATCCCCATGCCTTTTGGGCGGAGGTACAGCACGACCTTGGCTTAAGCGCGATACCGCTTCCGCACGCAGAACGTGTGCACGCGGCCCACGACGTTCGGTGGCCGGCACTAACGGCATTTGCCCAGCACCATTGGCTGGGTCGATGGCTTGTAGGTCAAATGCCTCGAAGCCTCAAAAAGAAGGCCATTGATGCCAGCCTAGCCCCGGAACCACTGCGCCTGACCGAGGCCGAGCGGGCCAAGGCCTGGACCTATTTTGCCGACGACGTGGCCCGACTCGAGGGGCTCATGGGCAGGAACCTATCTTTGTGGACCTGAATCTCATTTAACTATGGACCCAAGTTCGCAGAATCTGCTGCTTTTTTTGTTTCGCAACCGCAAGGCACTCTTAGCGGCCCCAGTAATTGCAGCCCTGGCGGCCGCGATTTTCTCGGGACCCTGGTTTATAACTCCGCTTTACGAATCCACGGTCGTGGTATTCCCGTCCACCACGAATTCCCCGTCCAAGGCCCTTTTGCCGCAAAACACCTACCAAGACGAAGACTTTATGGAGTTTGGTTCCGAGGAGCAGGCCGAGCAGCTTCTTCAGGTGCTGTCCTCAGACGCCATCTTTGATTCCATTACCGCACGCTTCCAATTGATGGAGCACTACAAGCTGGATCCCTCGAGCAAAACCCTCAGGACCGACCTTCACGAAGAGTACAGCGACAAAATTTCTTTTGAGCGAACGCAGTTCATGAGCGTACGCATCAACGTCCTTGACGAGGATCCGCAAATGGCGGCAGACATGGCCAACGCTATTGTCGACCTGCTCGACCGCGTCAAAAGCCGCATCCAGCGCGAGCGAGCCAACGTGGGACTCAATTTGGTGCAGCGCGAGTACCAAAAAGTCCGCAAAGAATTGCGGGATATGGAAGACGAAATCAGAGGCCTTCGCGGCAAGGGCGTTCACGAGTACGAGGGCCAGTCCATGGTGGTTTCTGAGCAGTACGCCACTGCGATTGCCGAAGGCAGAACTGATAAGACCGTCAAGCAGCTTAAAAACGTGCTGGATACCTTGGCTAAGTACGGCGGCCGCTATGTGGCCCTGCGCGACGAGCTCCACCTGATGAAGGAAGAAGAGGTAAAAATCAAGACCAAGCTCGACCAGGCTCGAGTAGACGCCGAGCAGGTGCTGCCAGCGACCTTTCGCGTGAATGCCGCGGTGCCGGCTGATAAAAAGAAGTATCCGATTCGATGGCTAGTGGTAGCGGTCTCTGCCCTGTCGGCCCTGGTCGGCACCATGGTGGTTATTTTGGGCGCCAACACATGGAAGGAACTCAAGCAGAGTCTTCGTTCTTAAGCGGGCGCGCAGGCCTTGTGGCGGGAGTGATTCTCGCCGGAGCCACTGCAGTGGTTGTGGGTTTTGAGCTCCATGCTCTAGCCCTTATTCCCTTTGCCGCACTCGTAGTTTTCTGGGCCCTCTACCATCTCGACAGCCTATTGCTCGCCGTGGTCGCGATCACCCCCTTGTCGGTGG
Organism: Flavobacteriales bacterium UBA972; assembly: GCA_002292855.1. Taxonomy (GTDB): domain Bacteria; phylum Bacteroidota; class Bacteroidia; order Flavobacteriales; family Schleiferiaceae; genus TMED14. The sequence goes on from DBBY01000065.1 coordinate 20,347, forward strand.
CTCTCAAGGAATCCGACTTTAACGTTGGCCTGAGTTTGCCGGCAGAGGTCATGCTAGCGGGCCTAACCCTGTTTGCCTTCCTTCGGTTTTTGCACCAGGGCCGCCTCCCTTGGCCGATTTTAAACCAAGCACTTACCCAGGTAATCCTGCTGCAGCTCGCCTGGATGGCCTTCACCATACTCTTTAGCGAAATGCCTTTGGTCAGCTTCAAGGCCGTCCTGAGCCGAGTCTGGTTCATCGTCCCCATGTACTTCATGCTCGGAACCGCCATGGAACAGCCCTGGGTGCGCAAGCTGATTTTCCCGTTTTATGCATTCAGTTTGGGTATTGCCGCCATTTGGACCCTTTCGGTGCATTCCCAATACGGATTTTCTAAGGAGACTTCGACCTGGGTCATGTACCCCTTCTACAAGGAGCACACGATGTATGGAATGGCCTTGGCCTTTGTCTATCCCTGGTCGATTTGGGCCCTTTGGCGCAAGCAGTCCCTGGTCTGGCGCTTTATTCACCTCGGACTTTTTCTTTTGCTCACCGTTGCCCTGGTCTTCTCCTACACCCGTGCTGCTTGGCTTAGCCTGGTCGCCGCCGGCGCGGTCTACCTAATTTTTGCATGGCGAATCTCGGGGCGTCAGTTGCTGCTTATTGCCTTGGTCGCGGCAAGCTCTTTGTGGCTAACTCAGGACCAATGGATGCGGATTTTTACCAAAAACGATACGGTTTCAAGCGACAACTTCGGCGAGCACATTCAAAGTGCATCCAATATTTCTACCGACGCATCCAATTTAGAGCGCTTAAACCGCTGGGCCTCGGCCCTGCGCATGTGGCAGGATCGGCCCCACGTTGGTTGGGGTCTGAATACCTATCAGTTTCAGTACGCTCCCTTTCAAAATTCCTCCCAGCTCACCTTTATATCGACCAATGGCGGAGTTATGGGCAACGCCCATTCCGAGTACATCGGACCCCTTGCTGAATTGGGCTGGCCCGGCCTTGTTTGGGTCGTTTTGCTCATCGCATTGATTTTTAGAACCGGCGTCGGGGCATACCGGCGATTGCCCCCCGGAACCGACCGAAGTTTAGTCCTTGTCGCCCTCTTGGGCCAGGTCACCTACTGGGTTCACGGGCTGCTCAACAACTTTTTAGACCTCGATAAGGGCGCTGTTCTGGTGTGGATGTCTGCGGCCCTAATCGCTTGGGCAGGCCGCAGTGGCGGGGGAATCAGGGGCTAATAGCCTCGTAGCAAATCCCCTGTATTTTAGGCTTGGTTTCAGGCAATATTTAAAAAAGGTCGTGTGAATTAAATTTTTTAATACATTGCGTTCACCTTAACAATCTATTAACACCTATGAAACGCAAAACACTTTTTATTTCCTTTATTGCGGCGGCGCTCCTGTCCCTGCCTGCCTTTGCGCAGCGCACGACCTCAGGAACGGTCACCGACGCATCAAATGGCGAAGCCATTCCCTCGGTAGCAGTCCGAGTGAAGGGTACCAATCTGGCTGCAGTGACGAACTTTGATGGTAAGTATTCCATCTCAGCAAGTCAAAATGCAGTACTAATTTTCTCTGCCCTCGGTTATGCCACCCAAGAGGTTGCGGCATCGGGAGCCGTAGTTAACGTCAAGTTGTCGGAATCCTCAAGCAAACTCGACGAAGTGGTCGTGACGGCTCTTGGAATTACCCGAGATAAGAAAACCGTGGGCTATGCAATCCAAGAGGTTAGTGGAGCAGAAGTAACCAAAGTGAAAGACGCCAACTTTATGGCATCGCTTTCTGGAAAGGTTGCGGGTGTCACCATTCGCCAGTCGGGCACCATGGGCGGATCGTCCAATGTGGTCGTTCGCGGTTACAAATCACTCACTGGTAACAACCAAGCCCTTTTTGTGGTAGACGGTATTCCCATTTCTAACGATATCTACAATTCGGGCGGCCAGCGCACGGGCCGAGGAGGCTATGACTATGGCAACGCTGCCATGGACATCAACCCTGAGGACATTGATAAAGTGACCATCCTTAAGGGTGCTGCTGCGACCGCGCTATACGGTTCACGCGCAGCGAACGGAGTTGTTTTGATCTCAACTAAAAAAGGTTCCGCTCGCAAAGGCTTAGGAGTAACGCTTTCAAGCGGCCTGACCGTGGGAAGCATCAATCCAGACACCTTTGTTAAGTACCAAAAATCCTATGGACCAGGTTATGGATCCTACTACGGAAACACCGATACCATCAATGGAACCTACACGGATTACCGGATGTACGACTACGACTTTAATGGCGACGGTACCGTAGATATGCTTACTCCCATGGAAGAAGATGCATCGTTTGGTATGAGGTTCGACCCCAACCTAATGGTTTACACCTGGGAGTCCATGGTTGATGGTCAGCCACGTCCCTTTGTAGCTGGTGCAAACGACCCTACCACGTTTTGGGAAAATTCTGCAACCTTCAACAACAACCTAGCCATTGACGGAGGTAGCGACAACGGTTCGTTCCGTTTGAGCGCCACGAAGTTTGACATGAAGGGTATTCAGCCCAATTCAAGCTTGCAGCGCAACACGTTCAATTTCAGCGGTAACCTCAAGGCTTCCAATCGTTTGACTGTTAGTACTGTGGCTACGTTTACCCAGCAAAAAGGACGCGGTCGTTCTGGAACCGGATACGATTCTCGCAACGTCAACCAATCCTTCCGCCAGTGGTTCAACGTCGGAGCGGATATGGCTAAACTCAAGCAATACTATGATGAGACCAAGCGAAACATCAGCTGGAATCCCTACGGTCCCCTGTACGCTAATCCCAATCAACCGCATTACTTTGACAATCCATATTTCATGGTTAACGAGTCTTATCAAAATGACCAGCGCAATCGTTTGATCGGTAACATGACTGCTAACTATCGCCTAAACGATTGGTTGGATGTAACTGCTCGCGCCAACGTGGATACCTACAGCGACCTCCAAGAGGAGCGCATTGCGGTTTCTTCGGTTGACGTCCCTTCCTACGTGCGCCGCAACCGCAACTTCACCGAGACTAACCTTGACCTGATTTTAACTGCCAACCGTATGATCGGCAGCGACATCAACTTCAATGGTAATCTAGGAACCAACGTTCGCCGCACCTACTACGACTTCTTTGGTGCTTCAACCAATGGTGGTTTAGTTGTTCCTGGGGTTTATTCCTTGAGTAACTCCGTGAGCGCTCCAGCAGCTCCCTCAGAGCAGAATTACACCATCGGAATCGACGGTTACTTCGGACGTGCAAGCTTCTTGTACAAAGACTACTTGTCTTTGGACTTGACTGGACGTTACGATATTTCGTCAACTCTTCCATCAGCGAATAACCGCTACTTCTACCCATCTGCCTCGCTTGGTTTGATTTTCTCTGAACTTTTGGATGTGGACGGAATTAGTTTTGGTAAGCTTCGTGCAAACTACGCAAGCGTAGGTTCTGATGCTCCTGCTGGTGCACTGCGTGACATCTACGTTATGGGAACTCCCTTCGATGGTACTCCTTTGGCGACCGCTCCATCAACCTCTAATAATGCAGGACTTCTTCCAGAGACTACTACTTCTTATGAGGCAGGTCTTGAAATGCAGTTTGCAGACAATCGTTTTGGATTTGATTTGACGGCCTACCGTGCGGTATCAGAGAACCAGATCATGCCAGCTCGTGTGTCTTCTGCGACGGGTACCATTTTTAAGTATGTCAACGCTGGCGTAATTGAAAACCAAGGCGTGGAATTAGTTCTTAACGCTTCGGCGATTCGCACTAAGGATGTCGGACTTGATTTTGCTCTGAACTACACGCGCAACCGCAACAAGGTTGTTTCGCTGTTTGGAGATGCCGAAAGTTTGCAGCTCACGTCCAATCAGGGAGGCTTCCAGCTTCTTGCCAAGACGGGCGAGGCTTACGGTACCATCTTCGGAATTGCCCACCAGCGTGACGAAAATGGCTTGCCCATTGTGTATCCGATTAGCGCATCTCGCGGCTACCGCTACTTGCGCACTACGGCACCAGAAACTATTGGCAATATCAATCCAGATTGGTACGGTGGTTTGAACACTGCTTTCCGCTACAAGAATTTGACTGCAAGCGTTTTGCTTGACATGCAAATGGGCGGAAGCTTCTTTAGCCTTGACACATGGTACGGTTTTGCCACCGGCATCTACGATCGTAGCGCCGGACTTAACGACCGTGGTGTAGAGCGTCGCGAACTAGTTTCTAACAACGGAGGGGTTAACCTTGGCGATGTAGCAGTTTGGGATGGTTCTACGCTTGACGAAGACGGCAATCCTGTTACTGCGGCGAACACCGAGGCAGTTTATGGCGACATGAACTACTACGGTAACTCGTTTGGATACGCAAGGAATGCTCAAGAATCTCACGTTTGGGATGCATCGTTCATTAAGCTTCGCGAAGTCTCCATTAACTACAGCTTCCCAATGGATCCAGCCGGATCAATCAAGGGATTTGACCTTTCTCTCGTTGGCCGCAATCTGGCCATCCTTTGGAAGAACGCACCGTACACCGATCCAGAATACGGTCTCTCAGCAGGTAACCTTCAGGGCTACCAGTCTGGTGCATACCCAGCGGTACGCGAGATCGGTCTGAACGCAAAATTGAAATTCTAATTACGAACGAATCATGAAAAAGTTTCTTCTTTCTGCAGGCATTGCCTGCGCGGTGGCCTCGTGTACGAGCGATATCACCAGCCTAAATGTAAACCCCAAGTCGCCCGAACAGGTGCCTGCAGGGGCTTTGGTTGCCAATGCTACAATAACCCTTACCGATTATTTGGCTACTCTTAATGTCAACCTAAACAACTTCAGCATGTGGGCTCAGCATATCACTGAGACAACCTACACCGACGAAGCCAATTTTGACTATCCGAACCGAGATGTCAATGGCAACACCTTTGATGTGCTTTATACCGACGTCCTTCGTGACTTGGCCGAGGCAGAAAAGGCGGTAGCTGTGGATATTAACCTTACTGCGGCCCAAAAAGAGCAGCAGATGGCGGTTATTGATGTTTTAGAGGTGTATACCTACCAAATCTTGGTAGACATCTTTGGAGACGTTCCCTACACTGAGGCACTTTCGTCAGAGACGGTTGTTCCTGCCTACGATAAGGGCGAGGACATCTACACCGACCTTGCCGCTCGTTTGACTGCCGATATCGCCATCTTAGGAGGTGATAATGGTTTGGGTTCTTACGACCTGCTTTATGGTGGAAATTCCGATGGCTGGAAGAAGTTTGCTTCTTCAGTGCTTCTAAGGTTAGCTGTGCGTGTTGCAGACCATGACTTAGCTCGTGCCTCAAGCTGGGGTGCTGCAGCTTTGGCAGGGGGTGTGATTTTGACTCCCGCTGATGATGCTTCGCTGCAGTATGCTTCGGCGCCACCGCATACCAACCCCCTGTGGGAACAATTGGTGCAGTCGGGCCGTTCTGACTTCATTGCCGCCAACACTCTTGGTGACGTGATGAATTCTTTGAACGACCCACGTCGTGGGATTTACTTCCGCAACAACAACGGTGACAGTGTGGTAGGCGCTCCTTATGGTTTGGCCTCTGCTTATCCTTTGTTTTCACAGCCTGGAGATCTTCTAGAGGATCCAACTCTTGCACACACGCTCATCGACCACGTTGAAGTACACTTCTTGTTGGCAGATGCAGCAGCACGCGGGGTTACCATTCCTGGAGCAACGGCTGAAGGGCTTTATCAAGCTGCAGTGGGAGCGTCTATTGTTAATTGGGGCGGAACAGCCACGGATGCTGCGGCCTATTTGGCCCAGCCTTCAGTTGCTTGGGATGCTACCAACTGGCAGTCTCGCCTAGGAACACAAAAGTGGATATCGCTCTTTATGCGCGGAAACGAAGCTTGGGCTGCGCAACGTCAGTATGATTTGCCAATGAACATTGCTGCCGAGGCACAGCGCGTTACTCCTTTGCGCATGAGCTACGGAGTTGACGAGTATGCCTTGAACAACGCTAATGTTACTGCCGCAGGTGCTAACTACCAGGGAGACAAGGACACCGCTCCAATTTTCTGGGATAAGGACTGATTTATTAGGCTTTAGTAAGCTAAGCCCCGCCGGTGACGGCGGGGCTTTTTTATGGGATGCAAGCAGGAGTGTGATTTGGCGGCCCCAATAGTTCAACGCAATAAAAAACCCGCCGGCTGGGACGGCGGGTTTGCGTGATGCTAATGGGGGCTACTTAGCGCGTTCCTTGTAGGTTCCGTCTACGGTGTTAATGACGATGCGCTCGCCCGTTTCAACGAAGAGGGGAACGCGAATCTCGGTTCCACCCGCGACCGTGGCTGGCTTGAGGGTATTGGTGGCGGTGTTGCCGCGCATGCCGGGTTCGGTGTAGGTTACCTCGAGGGTTACGGTCGTGGGAAGCTCTACGCTCAATGGCCGGTCTTCGTCCGCATGGAACATTACCATGCAAGACATGCCGTCCACCAAAAACTGAGGAGCGTTGATGACCTCTTTGGGCATGGGAATTTGCTCATAAGACTCCATATTCATAAAGTGGTAGCCGTCGGGGTCGTTGTAGAGGTACTGGTAGGTGCGAAACTCAATATTGATGACCTCGAGCTTGGTTCCGCTCGGGAAGGTGTGCTCCAAAACACGTCCGTCGTTGAGGTTGCGCAGTTTGGTTCGCACAAATGCCGCCCCTTTGCCGGGTTTCACGTGCAAAAATTCGATGATTTGGCAGGGCGCGTGGTTAAAGTGAATGCACATGCCGTTCTTAATGTCTGCTGTCGAGGCCATAATTCTAGTATTTTGGTAAAGGTACGGAATCGCCTTGCGGCGATATAGCGCTGCTGCAGTGCCGCACTTCTTTTGGGTTGTGGTTGCTGGCTACAAAAAGCATTCGTGCAGCCCCATGGGCAGGCTCAAGCTCGGCCTGCAGCATGCCGTCGAACCAATTTTGTGCGGACTCGTCAAGGTGGTTGCAGGGTTCGTCCAGGAGCAAGAGCGGCGCATCGGTGCACACGGCGACCGCCAAGAGCAGGCGTTGCCGCTGCCCGCTCGAGAGGCTTTTAAGGCTTCTGCTCCACATGGTATCGCTGGGGTCCAGGTAATGCCAGGGGTCGTTGCGCCATGCTCGAAGTTTGCCGTGCATCGCGACCCATTCCAATCCGCTGAGGTCTAGGGGAGGCTGAACGCCTGGCCCAGCCCAGCTCGCCTGCATGGCCCATGAATCCTGGTTGAGGTAGGGCGAGCTCAGTTCACCCACCGAAGGGGGCATTTGGCCGCTCAAGAGCTGAATAAGGGTGCTTTTGCCCGATCCGTTGGTTCCTAGTACCGCGACGCGGGCTTCTGGTGACCATGTGGCAGACCATGGGCGGATTATTTCGGTTCCCGAAATCTGCTTACCGACCCCGTTCCAGTGCAGGCCAACCATGCGCTTATTGCTTGCGGACGATTCCGCGGTCGGATGCCAAGACAAACTTTAAGAGCTCGGTGCGCTCAGGGCTGGAGGCTACTTCGCGTTCGATTTCGCTCACCGCTTGGCTGGTGTTGAATCCGCTTTGGTAGAGCAAGCGGTAGGCGTGGTGAATCTCTTCGATGCGGGTGTTGCTGAATCCGCGTCGGCGAAGGCCAACGGCATTCACGCCCTCGAAACTCAGGGGTTCGCGCGCAACGATGATGAAGGGGGGAACGTCTTTGCGAACCAGGGATCCGCCACCGATCATTACGTGGGAGCCAATTTTGACGAACTGGTGTACCGCGGAGAGTCCGCCCAAAATAGACCAATCGCCAATTTCTACGTGGCCAGCGAGCGCGACGTTGTTGACCAGAATTACGTGGTCGCCAATGATGCAGTCGTGGGCAACGTGGGCATAGGCCATGATGAGGCATTCTTTGCCCAAGATGGTTTTGCCGAATGCTTTGGTGCCGCGGTTAATGGTGGCTCCTTCGCGGACTATGCAGCCATCGCCTAGAAAAACTTCGCTGTACTCTCCACTGAATTTTAAGTCCTGGGGCATGCCGCCTACCACGGCGTTTTGGTGGATGCGGCAGTTTTTGCCCAGTCTGGAGCCGGCAAGCACATGGCCGCCGCTCATGATCCAGGTTCCGTCGCCCAGCACGCAGTCCTGTTCGACCACTGCGAAGGCATCGATGCGGACGTTTCCGGCCAGCTTGGCGTCGGGGTGCACCGAGGCAAGAGCAGATACCATGGGCTACTTGTCTTTGGTTATCAATGCCGTGAGAAGGCCCTCGGTCACTAGTTTTTGACCCACGTAGGCTTGGCCCCGCATCACGACGATTCCGCGCCGTATGGGTTGCTCCAGGGTGAGGTGAAAGTAGAGGGTGTCGCCAGGACCAACCTTGCCTTTGAACTTAACCTCGTCCATTTTAAGAAAGTAGGTGAGGTAGTTCTCGGGGTCTTCGACGGTACTGAGGGCTAAAATTCCGCCCACTTGGGCCATGGCTTCGAGCTGCAGCACACCGGGCATGATGGGAGCTCCCGGGAAGTGACCCAGAAAAAAAGGCTCGTTCATGGTTACCGCCTTGCTGCCCCAGACGTCGGTTTGCGAAAGGTGCAGAATTCGGTCAACCAGCAAAAAGGGCGGTCTGTGCGGCAGAATCGACATTATTTTGGGGGCGTCCATCAAGGCATCTGCATTGGGATCAAAAAAGGGAACGGGGTTGGCAGATTTTATCTGGTCCATAATGCTTTGGGCGAGTAGGGTATTGATTCGGTGTCCGGGCTTAAAAATACGGATTTCGGCGGCAACAGGGCGGCCAATTAGTGCGAGATCGCCCAAGAGGTCAAGCATTTTATGCGCCGCGGGCTCGGCGGGCATGTTGAAGGGGGTCATGGGCAGGGCCCCAAGCGCTTCAGCCGGAACCAGGGGTTGCTCTATAAATGCTTGAAGCGCCTGCCATTCGTCCCCGCTGAGCTGTCGATCGAGGACTACAACGCCAGAGCCTTCTTCGGCGCCCTGAAGGAGCCCTCGGTCAATTAGGGGCAGAAGGTGGCTTGCAAGGGTGAAGGTTCGCGCTGGGGCAATCTTTTGGGCATACGATTCGCCATGGCTGTAGCGAATGCTATTGGGACCGACGGCTTCGGGGTCATGGCTTAGGTGCACCTGGTAGTGCGGCATGGCTGCGGGGATGGCCTCGGCCCAGGCCCCTGTTTTGGGGTCTTCAACGCGAATCGCGCTTTGAAGCGCGAAGCCCTGCATCGGTCCAACTTCTTCGAGTCCTGCATGGAGTATTGCCTCTACCCAGGGCAAGGCTGACCCGTCGAGTATCGGAAGCTCTGCGGCCGAACAGTGAATTTCAGCGTCAAGGATTCCAAGGCCAAAGAGTGCGGAGAGCAGGTGCTCGGCCGTGTGCACGGTGGCGTCTCCGTCGCTAAGGGTGGTGCAGCGGTCGGTTTCGCTGACCAAGCCGGGGTGAAGGCTCATGCTCGGCTGGTCCCTAAGATCCTGACGCACTAGGGTATAGCCCTTGTTTGAGAGTCCTGGTTTGACCAATACGTCGCAGGCAATTCCGCTGTGGATGCCGCGACCTTTGATGCTAAATTCTTGTCTGAGTGCGTATTGAATCAACCTTGCTTGGCCTTTTGGGCCACAAATAAACGGCGGAATTCACGGGATTCCATTGCAGGGCTTCCAAGTACCTCAGAGCGAGGACCTAAAGATTTACCGACGCCGCTTTGCGCTCCAATTCTCGATCCTTGCCCTATGGTAAGGTGCCCGGCGATGCCGACTTGGCCGCCCACGACCACGTAGTCTTCAAGGACGGTTGATCCCGCCACTCCAACCTGCCCGGCTAGGACGCAGTACTTGCCAATGCGCACGTTGTGCCCGATTTGGCAGAGGTTGTCTATTTTGCAGCCGTCGTCAATGAGGGTGATTCCGACCACCGCGCGGTCGACGCAGGTACCGGCACCGAGTTCTACGTTATTGCCAATCCGCACCGAGCCTAGGTGGGGAATTTTGGTCCAATGGGCAAGGTCTTGGTAGGGGGGTACAAATCCAAACCCGTCTGCGCCGAGCACGACGTTGGCGTGAATCAGGCAGTGTTCGCCGACCACAGTGCCTGGGTAGAGTACCACTCCTGGGTTAATTACGGTACCGGCCCCAACTTGAACGTCTTCGGCCATGACGACTCCTGGAGCAATGTGCGCCGAGGGGTGGACCCCCGAGGGTCGCCCTGTGGCCCAAGCCACTTGTTTTTGCCCGCTCGCAAGCACTGCGGCCCAGGCGGCATAGGAATTCGCTACCCTTAGGACGCTTCCCGTGAATTCTTTGGGCGCTTGGTCTTTGGGGTCGCAGAGCACGACACTAGCGTTACTCAGGGCCCAGGCGCTTCGGTAGCGGGGGTTAGAGATGAAGCTGATTCCGCCTTCGCTGCCCCCGGTTAGGGTGCAGGCCAAGTGCAGTTCATGGTCAGGACCTTCGAGTTGTCCGCCCAGTTTTAATGCCCACTCTGAGGCCCGCAGGGGAGGCAAGGGGCTCGCCCTTAGTGGATCCATGGTAGTTCTTTTGGCCAGCATACAAAGGGTCGCGTAGTTACTTTACTATAAACGCTTAAAGGAAGGATTTCTGATACTTCGGTCAATGGAAGAACGCTCCCATTTTTTTTGATCAACTTAATTTCTTGTTTGTCAGCGGTATACGTTTTGTTGGAGGCAACGCCGTCGAGCACAAAATGACGGGAGTCTTCGACAGAAAGGCCCATTGAGGCGGCCACGGAGGCCTCTAAAGTTGCGCGGTCCTCTCGGGAGAGGGGGCGATCGAGAAACTTAATACGAAACAGCTTGCGGTCAACAATTCGGCGGCTCATGGCGCTCAGCACGGGGTCAGGGTGCTGCTGCCACTGCTTGATGGCGCTGAGAATGTCGCTGTCGTCCAGGCGGGTAAAAAGGTCGAGCAACTCGGGCTCTTGGTTAAAATCCTTCTGGCTGGGGCGGCGGCGCAGCAGGATTTGCAGTTCTGCCCCGGCAAACAGGTCCTCCCCGCGGCGGGCCAGCATCGAAGCCCTGCGGAGCACCTCCACGAGCATGCTCTCTGCACTCAGCACGGTTTTGTGCATGTAGACCTGCCAGTACATTAGGCTTCGGCTAATCAAAAACTTTTCAATCGAGGCAATGGCCTTGTGCTCCAAAACCAAATGCCCCTCAGACACGTGAAGCATTTCAAGCAGTCGGTCGCTGTTAATCGCCCCCTCGATGACTCCGGTGTAGAAGGCGTCGCGCTTGAGGTAGTCCATGCGGTCCATGTCGAGCTGCGACGAGATAAGCTCGTGCAAAAAACCTTTTGGGTGCCTGCCTTCAAAAATGGCGATGGCCTCGTCGAGGACTCCGTCAAAATGCAGGTTGAGGCGCTCCATAATCATGCGCGAGACGGTCTCGTGGTGCACGTCGTCGAGCAGGGTCTGCTCTAAGGCATGGCTAAAGGGTCCATGGCCAATGTCGTGCAGCAGTATGGCAATTTGCGCGGACTCTTCCTCAGACGCAGTGATTTCTATGCCCTTGCGGCGCAGAACTTGAATGGCCTTTAGCATCAAATGCATGGCACCGAGGGCATGGTGAAAGCGGGTATGGTTGGCCCCAGGGTAGACCAAAGAGCTGAGCCCTAGTTGGCTAATTCGGCGCAAACGCTGAAAGTAGGGGTGCTCGACCAAATCAAAAATCCGCTCCGACGGAATTGAAATAAAACCGTAGATCGGATCGTTAAAAAGCTTGAACTTGTTGGTCTCGGAGACGGACGGCATAAAACAATCTTGAATCCCCAAACTTAACCACAAAACCATGCAAAATTCGCGGATATTATGGGTCGATGACGAAGTGGAGGCATTAAGGCCCCACATTCTCTACCTCGAGGGGCGTGGAATCTCGGTGCTTACCGCCACCAACGCCACCGACGCCCTGGTTTTGATCAATACTGAATCCCTGGATTGCGTGCTGCTTGACGAGCACATGCCGGGGCCAAGCGGACTCGACGTGCTGCCGCAAATCAAGGCCTTAAAGCCATCCCTCCCGGTAGTTATGGTGACCAAAAGCGAAGAAGACGGGCTAATGAACGATGCGCTGGGGTCGCAGCTTGCCGACTACCTGCTCAAGCCGGTGCAGCCCCGGCAAGTGCTTTCTACCCTTACGCGGATTTTGGAACAATCGCAGCTTCAAGGCGCGCGCAGCGCAAGCCGCTACCAGCAGGAGTTTCGAGAACTAGGGGAGCGCCTCGCTGCAGCCCAATCCTGGTTGGCGTGGACCGAGGTCTACCGCGAACTGACTCGCTGGGATCGAGAACTGGCCGGTGGGGAGGCGGAATCCATGCGTGCAATGCTCGACCACCAAAGAGAGGAAGCAAACCGCTTGTTCACTCGCTGGTGGGCCGCCGAATACCCTGACATGCTCCACAACGAGCACTCACCTTGCCTTTTTAGCCATCAGCTCTTGGATGCGAGAATCAAACCCATGCTCGAGCGCGGGGAGAAGGTCGTCTTGCTCGTTTTTGACAACCTCCGCTTGGATCAATGGCAAGAAATTCAGCCCTTGATGACCAGCAGGTTTCGGGTGGAGTCCGACGAGTTGTATGCGAGCATTTTACCAACCGCCACCCAGTATGCCCGCAATGCCCTTCTGGGCGGGGCCATGCCTTCGGAGCTTGCCAAGCGCCATCCGGACCGCTGGGTGCGCGACGTGCTCGACGCAGAGGGCGGACGCAACGGCAGCGAAGACTTTTACCTAAGTCATTGGGCTGCGAGCAGGGGCTTCTCCACGCCGGGTTATGCCAAGCTGACACACGGGGCAAGCGAGCAAAAATTCGTATCAAAATGGCGTGAAATGCGTGGCAAGGACCTTGTTGCCGTGGTGGTCAACTTCATAGATCGCATGAGCCATGCCAAAACAGACGAGGCCATCCTGCGCGATTTGGCCCGCGACGACCGGGGCTTTCGAAGCCTGACTGTGTCGTGGTGGACGCATTCGCCCTTGAAGGCCTGGGTCGACGACCTTGCCCAAGCCGGATGCACCTTGGTGGTGACCACCGACCACGGAACCATCATGGTGCGCAAGCCCATCACCGTGCGCGGACCCCGTGAGATGACGGCTAACCTGCGCTATAAAGTCGGGCGCGGATTGGAATTTAAGGATAAGGAGGTCGCCCTGCTGGCGGAGCCAGAGCGTCTTGGAATTCCGCCTACCAATCTGGGCGATAAGGTTTTGTTTGCCGGCAATCAGGACTACTTGGTCTACCAAAATCACTACCACCACCATGTTGAGAAGTTTGATGGGAGCTACCAGCACGGGGGAATTTCGTTGGAAGAAGTAATGGTTCCCTTTGCGGTGCTAAGGCCCCGTGCCTGATCTTTAGGGTATGGATGTAGCCCTACTTCAGCAACCCGAGGATTGGACGCAGTGGGCCCTTGACCGTTCCCAGGCCTTGGCGGGTGTCGTCACCCTAAGCGGCCCAATGGGCTCCGGAAAAACCACGGCGGTAGCCCTTTGGCTCAAGGCCCTGGGGTCTAATGACGCGGCACGAAGCCCCTCCTTTGGCCTGGTCAACGAGTACGAGAGTCCGCTAGGCCCCATTTATCACTTTGACCTTTACCGACTGGACCGGCCCGAGCAGGTCGCGGCCATAGGATTCGAAGAATACCTCTACAGCGGCCAGCCCTGCTGGATCGAATGGCCCGAGCGAGCAGGAGAACTGATTCCGCACGAAGCCTCAGAGGTCGGTATTGAGGTACTTGAGGATGGTTCTAGAAGGGTTACCTTCGTAGGAGCAACCCGCTAATAGCCCTGTTTATGGAAGCCGCCAACGTGTTTCAAACCCAAGAAGAACGCCTCATGGTCGACGCCAAGGCTCAGGTACTGCGCATCGGCATTCCCTTGGAGTCCACCTGGGCAGAGAATCGGGTTTCGCTAACTCCCGAGGGAGTGCACCTGCTTGTCGCGCAAGGCCACGAAGTGGTTTTGGAGTCCACCGCCGGGTTAGCAGCCCGATACAGCGACCGAGAATACTCTGAGGCAGGAGCGGAGGTAACAACCGACCGCCGCATCATTTTTGGATGCCCTGTTTTAGCCAAGGTCGAGGCTCCGTCTGAATCAGAATGGCCCCTAATGGTGCAGGGTCAGGTTTTATTCTCTACCATTCAGCCCGGCACCCTTTCTAAATCTTTTTTGGATGCGCTCAAGGCCAAGCGCATCACCGCATTCAACTACGGAAGCATTCTCGACGAAGAGGGCAGGGCCCCCTTTGTGCGTTCCATGGCCGAAATTGGAGGAAGCCAGGCGATTACGATCGCCATGGAGTACCTGTCGACCTGGTCGGGAGGCAAGGGCTATGCCATGGGAGCCGTCACGGGCGTTCCTCCCACCGAGGTGGTGATTTTGGGAGCCGGGACCGTCGGGACCACTGCAGCGCGCCTCGCCATTGCCCTAGGGGCCTCGGTCAAGGTTTTTGATTCTTCGCTCACGCGGTTGCAGCGGCTGCGCGAGCAGGTTGGCGACCTCTACACCTGCACCCTGCAGCCCCAAATTTTAGCCAGGGCCTTGAGCCGCTGCGACGTAGTAATCGGCGCCCTGCGCCCAGTCAACGGGCGAACTCCCGTGGTGGTTACCCAGGAGATGGTTGCCGGCATGAAGCCCCGCAGCGTGGTGGTTGACCTGAGCATCGACCACGGCGGCTGCCTCGAAACCAGCGAGGTCACCTCTTGGGACGCGCCAGTCTACACCAAGTTTGACGTGACGCATTTTGCCGTGCCCAACATTGCCTCTAGGGTAGCGCGCACCGCATCCTTTGCATTGAACAACCTTACTTCGCCCATGCTTCGCGACCTCGCCGATCTGGGTGGAGTTGAGGAGGCCTTGCGGCTAAAGCCTCACTGGCGCAGCGGCGTATACCTCTACCACGGCCAATTGACCAGTTCTGCCCTTGCGCAGACCCTTGATCAGCCCTTTACCGAGCTTGACCTGCTGCTGTGAAGGTTCTGCGGCGGCTTCTTTGGTACGGAATCGGATTGGGCTTGGGCGTACTGCTCGTCTATGCCATTTTTGGCGATAGAGAAATGGAATGCAGCTACTTTCCCAACGACCGCGTGCTGACCGAACTGCACCGCAAGCCCACACGAGGTGCGGATTCTGCGGTCTGGAGTCAGGTTGGGTCGGACTCCACCGTGCTCAAGGCCTTTTTGACCCTGGGCGAGGTAGATTTTGCGTCGAGTAAAACGCGAACGCGTCACAAGGCAAACGTCCCGGCCTATTGGATTGACCTTGAATTCCGCGAGCGCACTTGGCGAGGGCTTTGGGAGGTGCGCGAAGACAGCGCCTGGCTTGTGACCCTGCAGGACGAGCTCTAGGCCTTGGTCGCGCTTCGTCGCTTGATTTCTTTGCGAAGCATTGCTAACTCACGCCCGGTTTGGCCGGCAACCGAGGTATTCTCCTGGGCACGGCGCAGGAGGTAGGGCATCACATTGCGAATTGGCCCAAAGGGCAGGTACTTTGCTACGCGAAAGCCATTTTGGCTCAAGCTGAAGCTAATGAAGTCACTCATACCATAGAGCTGGGCAAACCAGACCGGAGCCTCCAAGGGGTTCCAGCCCTGCTTCACAAGGAGCTCGGCGCCAAGTTGGTTGCTGCCTTCGTTGTGGCTGCCGACCACGAGGGCAACTCGCCCGGGGTCCTCAGGACCCTTAAGGGCTTCGAGCATAAGGCGAAGGCAGGCATCGTATTCTTGATCAGTGGCAACTTTATCGGGCTGAATGGGCGAGGGGTAGCCCTCTGCTGCGGCGCGATCGCGCTCCTTTTCCATATAGGCTCCGCGCACGAGCTTCACCCCGTAGTGGTAGCCGTTGGCCTGGGCATGCGCCAAATCTTCTTTGACTTGGGCAACCCGCCCCACACGGTAGCACTGTATCGTGGTCATTACCACGGGCTTGTCGCGGTTGAATTCCTGCATGGCTTCGCGGGCAAAACCGTCGATGGCACCCTGAATCCAGGTTTCTTCGGCATCGATCATTAAGCACCGGCCATTGTGCGAGGCAAAATGCGCCATGCGCCGTATTCTGGCGCGGACCTTCTCCAAGGCCTCTTGATCCTCGGGGGTAAGCTCGCTCCCGGCTGATAGTTTGTGAAGCAGGTCGTGGGGAGCAATGCCGGTCATTTTAAACACGGCCAGGCTCAGCCCGGGCTCTTGGGCGGCCAGAGCAATAGTTTGCAGCGAAATGTCAACGGTCTGATCGAAGGCGGCATCTGTGGATTGCCCCTCGACGGAATAGTCCAGTATGCTGCCCACCTTGCCCTGCCAAAGGCGCTGAATAGCAGGTCGAGTCTCTGCCACCGTCTCTCCTCCGCAAAACTGGCGAAATACGGTCGCGCGAATCAGGCCTTTTACCGGAAGCCTCCACTTGAGGGACCACAGGCTCAGGGCTGCGCCCACCGAAACAAGGGCAGGAGACGAAAGCAAGCCAAAGAGCGCGCTGGCTCGGCGCAGGTCGGCATGGCTGGCGTGTTGGTAGGCGATTGCGGTGTTCGAAAAATCGAGCTTCAAGGGGTTTGGGTTTCGTGGCGGCTGCAAATATAATGGGGGATATGCCCGACCTTTGCGGCATGGAGCTTCATCTGCACCGTAGCATCGGCGATCGCGCATGGAACGATCTGAGCGACTGGCTATTGCGAGAGGCTGATCGCTTTACTTCGGTGCATATTTTAGTAGACAGCAGCACCCACGAACTGGTGCTTCCGCGCTTTTTGGCCGAGGTCGAGGGCCTGGCCGACTGCCACATTCTCGAAATCGAGCCCGGCGAGGCATCCAAGGAGTTGATTCTGGTGGAGCAGCTGGCCCTGGGCTTGCGCGATGAGGGCGCCGACCGAGGCGCTCTATTGATTGCCCTTGGGGGTGGGGTCGTTTGCGACCTCGGGGGCCTTTTGGCGACCCTTTACATGCGCGGAATCGAGCTCGTACTGGTTCCGACAACGCTGCTGGCCATGGTCGACGCGGCCTGGGGCGGCAAGAACGGCGTCGACGCAGAGGGTACTAAAAATTTACTCGGCACCTGGAGGCCAGAGGCTGCGGTTTTTGCTGACGATCGCGCCCTAGAAACCCTGCCTGATCGGGAATGGCGCCAGGGATGGGCAGAACTGATCAAGCAGGCCTGGATCGCGGGCGGTCCGCTTTGGGACGAGGTACAAAAGGGCCACTGGTCGCAGTCCGCCTTTTGGCTGCGCGAAGCGGCTGAGGTCAAACTCTCGGTGGTGCAGGCTGATCCCTACGAGCGCGGAACCCGACGAGCCCTGCTCAACATGGGCCATACCTTGGGCCACGCCGCAGAGTCTATGGTGCTTTCTCAAGGATTGGATTTGGGTCACGGAGACTGCGTCGCCTTTGGCATGGTGCTGGAGTCCCTTATTTTGGATTCTTGGAGCGTCCCCGATGCCCCCTCACGTGCTGCTCTGCGCGCCCGAATTGAGGCTGATTTTGACTTTGATTCGATGCGGACCTTTAGTCCAACGGAACTCTGGGCGGCCATGCAGTCCGACAAAAAGAAGCATGCTGGAACGCTGCGCTTGGTTTGGTGCCCCGGCCCCGGATCCCAAGAGCAGTCCTGGAATCTTGGCGAAGAGGATGTTCTCAAGGTCTGGAACCACTATGCTTCGGCCTGAGCTGCCTTACTCCAAGAGCATTGCCAACCGCGTCATGGTGCTGCGGTCGCTGCGTGGCATGGCATTGCCCGAACCCGATGCGCGTTGGAGTGACGACATGCATGCCATGCGTCGGGTTCTGGATGCACCCCTGGGCAAGGACGGTTGGAGGCTTGCCCATGCCGGCCCGTCGGGAATGGCCTACCGTTTCGGCATGGCCTTTTGGGCTGCCCAGCCAGGATCTAAAGTAGTGCTCTGTGCCGACGACCGATTGCGCGAGCGACCCGTCCAAGCCCTGGTTGACGCCCTTCGAAGCCAGGGTGCCCTGATCGAGCCCGATGAATTGGGTTGGCGCATTCAGGGGCTTCGCTTGCCGGGCGGAATTCTTGAGGTCGATTCCCGCCTAAGTTCCCAGTTTGCCTCCGCACTGACTCTGGTGGCCGAGACAGCCGAAAATCCTTTGGAGATCCAATGGTCCTCAGGAATGGTTAGTGCACCCTACTGGACGATGACCCAAAGGCTAGCGCAAGGTCGCAATTTGGACTGGCCTCCCGAGCGGGATTGGTCGGCGGCCTTTGTCTTTTTGGCGGCCGTTGGACTGCGGGGCATTGGGATTGATCTTTTGGGTTTGAGCCTCGACAGCCTTCAGGGAGATGCCGCTTCGATGGAGTGGGGACCTGACCTTAAGTTCTGCGTTTCTGGGATTGACGGCGGCCTTCGAGTGGAGCCGACCCCTGGCGTCGCCGTACTCGCTTCGGAGCCTTTGCCCGCTTTGCCGGAGTGGGTTGTTGATTTTAAAGGCCTCCCCGATTTGGCGATGCCCGCCATTGTTGCGGCAGCCCTGCAGGGCAGGTCGGGCATGGCTTCGGGTCTTTTAACGCTGAATTTAAAGGAGTCTCCGCGTCTGGATGCGACGGTCCACATGCTGAGAGCGCTTGGATGCAATGCCGAACAGGGCCCCGATTGGCTCCGATGGACTGCACCCGATGGAGCAGGCAGCCAGGCGGATCCGTTAACTGCTTCTCGCCGAGAAGCGGGCGAGGGGAGTGGTTTGGGCCGCGAAGCGGGCGAAGGTTTAAGTGATGCTTCTCGCCGCGGAGCGGGCGAAGGTTTAAGTGATGCTTCTCGCCGCGGAGCGGCCGATGCCAATGGAAGGGAGCGTCAACGCCTGGAACTCGATTGCCTAGACGACCACAGAATGGCCTTTTGTGCCGGACTCATTGCGCTTCGACGGCCGGTTCGTCTGCGGCAGTCCGCCGCGGTTTCTAAATCGTTCCCGGATTTCTGGAAGGAGTTCTCGGTCTTTGGACCAGACATTCAGTTGGTTTAGCGCGGTAAGAACGTGGAGTTCTTCGGGACTTGATTTCGGGTTTGCCTAAAGAGGTGGTCAGTCAATTCGAGCTGCATCCGTAGGCTCGCGCTCCAGCCGCTCGGAGATTGGCGGATGCGGGCAGAAATTCTTTGATGTCCATTCGTCCATTGCCAGGCGGCTTCTTGCGTTATGCCCGGCCTCCAAAGGGTCATAGGTCCGGTGGCACGGGCTAGGATCTCGGCGGAAGAGGTTATTCCAGCTAGTCCGAATTCAAGGATATGGGTTCTTAGGGGCCATCGAAATTGGATTGAGGCACCTTGGGCATTCCCGAGGTAGATCATGCCGCGCAGGCTTGGGTTGCTGCTTGGGGTTTGCGGCATTTTTTTGGGCTTAGAGTTGGCGGAATGGTGGCTGAGGAGTTCATGGCGGATTCCAAGGTGTATTTGCCCGGGGTACCAACTTATGGAGCGTGTTCGGTCGGCCCACGAGGCGGACCGGTTTTGGTTGGTTGCGTTGATGGTTAGGCGGCCGGCCCACAGCGGCAAGGCCGCTGTGGCGCGGTTACCGCGCAGCGGGCGCCACGGGGTGGCGACCGCCGGCGGCCTCTCCACAAACTCAGTCCCTAAAATTCCGCTTAAATCCCTTTGAACCGACAAAAGCAAACCGCCGGGCCCGTACCAAACTGCGGCAAGCTCCAACCAGCCCCGAGATCCCCAGGCCATCGACGCGGCCCAGCCTGCCTTGCGAAGTCCGACATCGACAATGACCATTCCTGAGGAATCTCGGCCAAGGAGGATTCGGTCCAAACTCTTCCGCGTCCAGTCCGGCCAGAGAACATTGAATCGCGGCTGCAGGGCAAGGGCGACCGATCGGGGACTGCCCCAAAAGCGCAGGGGAAAATCGCTTGGGCTTCGAATTTGCCATGGATGCAAATGCCATGATGCCGCGCTGGACTGCAGGGCCAGGGTGCCTCCGTCCGCCAGTCTTTTCTGCAGGCTTTGTGACGTTCCACAACCCGAGCAACTCCAACCTAACGATAGTTTCGGATCAAGAATGCTCAGTCTCCATGGGGACTGATTGGCAAATGGTTTATTTCTGGGTTGGTGATAGAGTCGCTGAAGTAGTTCGCGTTGGTCCGTGCTTAGGGTAAGCGCCCTCCATTCGCTGCTGTCTCGAGGCCACCCGAATTGGGACTGGTAGATTTCAAGGGCGAATTGCTGCTCGGGGGAGAGAATCACGAGCGCCGCCGCTTCGCGCGGCGCCCCACCCACCCACCACTGAAGCCATACTTCGGCCGCCGAATCGAGCTGTGCATCGTTCCAATCGGGCCAATTAATCACGGTTAGGACGCGCATTAACTCCAACGATTCTTGCTCATAGCTCCTCGCGCTTTCGCCGGGCCTCGCACCATCGCCCGGCTTCTCACCCTCGCCCGGCTTCGCAGCCTCGCCGGGCCTCGCATCATCACCCGGCTTCTTGCCCTCGCCCGGCTTCGCGCCCTCGTACTGGCTCGTCGTTTGGCCGACCAGGCTTTGGGCCCAAAGTAGGGTGCAGAGGACTAGGTGCCAGTTGCAGAAGAAGGTGCGCTTCATTCAGAACAGTAGGCCATTGACGAATGCTGCGTGCTTCCTCCCCCGACGGTGATTCGCAGGGGTCCGCGCTGAAATACGGCCCTCCATCGGCCTGCGCTGCTTGCGTAGAGGGCAAGGTTTGGTCGTTCTAGGCTAATAATCCACTCGGTATGCTTGGACGCCAGGCTTTGCTGCATCTGAGCGGCTAGGGTCCAGCCGGAGGTCTGGAGCTGCCGCCAGGAGAGGGCAGTGCGTCCCGACAAGGCTTCGGTTGCGAGGGTCCAGGTGCCCCAGGTTGCCCGCCCCAGAACCTCAATACGGTTGAGGTTCCAGCCCAGGCCGGCGGAGAGGCGCAGGGAGTTTGCAGCCGGGTCTTTTGTTGTTTTGCTTAAAATTGGGCCGGCATTCACCGTGGCTAGGGACCAGGCCTGCAGCCCCATAATGCTGGCTGCTGCTCCAAGTTCAAGTTTGGGGCTATGGGCCATGACCGCTGCCCTGGTCAAGCCTGGCCTTGGCCCGGATTGCTCGATCCAAGCCGACATTCGCTGGTGCCGAAGGGCTTCAAGCCAAGGATCCATGGGCATTTGACCCAGGGCGCTTAGCGGGAGCAGCAGCAGGCTGAGGGCAGGCAGATTCATGCAGCAAAGAAGGGTTTTTAGGCCCGGGCAGAGCCGACCCTAAATGGAAGTTCTTGGCTGCAGCATACCTTCGCCGCGTGCGGCGTCTGACCTTTCTGATATTGACCATTATAACCCTGGGCTTAA
>DBBY01000065.1:41698-46816 GCA_002292855.1 Flavobacteriales bacterium UBA972
GACGGACTGTGGTGGATGGCTACCCAAGACGAGGGCGTTCTTCGCTACGACGGGCTATCGGTAGTGCAAATTCAGTGGACGGGCCAACCGCCCATTGTACTGGGTGTTGCGCCCATTCAGAAGGGTACCTATGCCGCGACTTCGGGCGGACTTTACTGGATTCCCCTCGAGGGTTCCGCGGAACTAATAAAAAGCTTGCCGGGCCCTATCGTGGATGTTGAGGCCAAGGGCGACAGCCTATGGGTTTTGGGCCCTGACCAGCTTTGGTTGCGAATAGGTACCGGGAACTTTCAACCCCAGTCCTTGGATGGTTTGGGCGGCGCCACGCAGTTTGGCCGCCGAGGGGCTTCTTGGTGGGTGGCTTCCGACCGCGGACTTTGGATTCGCGGCGGCGCGGGACTTTGGACCCAAATACGCGACCAGCCGGTTCGGTCCGCTGCCGTCGATCACTTGGGAGTATGGGCCGAGACCGATCAGGGCCTAGAACGCCTGACCGACGTGGGTTGGGAGGCTCACCCCGATGGACCTCGGGAGGCCCAGTGGATTCCTGCAAAAGACCACGGGGCATGGTGGGCGGTAGGGCGCGACGGCCTCTACTGGGTCGACGGGAAGGTCCGCTCCATGGTTGCCTTGAGTGGGAATCCCCTCGACGGAGCACTCGCCTTGGCCAGCGACGGGAACGGAGGGCTTCTTTTGGCACTGCGAGAAGGCATAATCCGCATTCCGCGTCCGGAGCATTGGTACGACCTGCGCAGTGCGTCCTACACCACGGGCCGAATCAAGTCGGTGGCTCGCCGCGGGCCCGACCAGTTTGCCGTTCTCGGCAGCAAGGGCCTCCAGCTCCTCAGCTCCGAGGGTCAGGTCACCATCCCCCTGCCCAAAAGGGGCGTTCCCAGCGGACTGGTGGAGCTTCCTGAGGGTCGCTGGCTGCTTTATGGCGAGTTTGGAGCGCTCGAATGGGTATCCGGCGCCTGGAAGTCGCGGTTGAGCGAGTGGGTTCTTGAGGCCGGAACCGTCGAGGATTCCGTTTATGTTCACACCACGGCAGGCTACCAAAAGTGGTCTAAGGGTCGCTTTGAGTCCTGCGCGGCTCCGGCTAAGGTTCTTGCGGCCCTGCGCAGCTGGCCGGAGCTTGGCTACCGCTGGCATTGGGGCGACCTCGGGCTCTACGTCAATTCGCCGCAGCGCGGACTAAGTCCGTTCGGAAGCCCTCGCTGGGTTTTGCGCAGCTGGCAGATTCAAGAGGGCAAGGGTGCTGCCAATTTTGTGCTGCGTTTGGCGCGGTTGGGCGATCCCCAGGCCGACGCCCGCACTCTTCGCTACCGGCGTGACGGTGCAGACTGGGTAGACCTCGGCGCAGGCCGCACCCTCGTTTTGGCCGGCCTCTCCCCTGGAAGGCACCTCCTGGAGCTCGATTCTGATCCGATTCAGCGGTTTAGCCTCTGGCTACCGAGGCCCTGGTGGGCACAGCCCCGATTCTGGGTTCCGCTTGCTCTGGCTTTGTTCGCTGCCGCGGGTAGCTTGCTGTGGCTCGCCCTTCGCCGCCGTAGGGAATCCAAAAAATGGGCAGCCGAGAAGGCCGAACTCGAGCGCATGGCTCTGCGCCTGCAAATGAATCCGCACTTCACCTTCAACGCCTTGGAATCCATTTCTTCGTTTGTCATGGAGCAAAAGCCCCGCGAGGCCGTGCAGTACCTGAACCGCTTTGCCAAGCTCATGCGCTACACCCTAGAGAAGGCCGACCAGGAGCGGGTGGAGCTGCGCGACGAGCTCGACGCGCTGTCGCACTACATTGCCTTGGAACAAATGCGCTTTGATCAAAGTTTTGACCACATTATCGAGGTCGATGAGGCTCTGGACCCTGCCGACTTGGCGATTCCGCCCATGCTTTTGCAGCCCCTGGTCGAGAATGCCATTCTGCACGGACTCCGCCCCCTGCAAGGCCGTCGTGGACGCCTTACCCTGCGCCTGCTTCAGGCGGTTGAACCTGGCAGGATTCGCATTGAAATCGAAGACAACGGAATCGGTCGCGCGGCGGCAGGGGCGCAGCAAACCGGCGATGAGGGTCAGAAGCGTTCCATGGCCACGAGGATTCTCGAGAGCCGCCTCAAGGCCTTGGCGGAGGCCAGTGGCGAGCCCTACCGTCTTGCAGTCGAAGATCTCAATGAGGGAACGAGGGTCGTCCTCGCGCTCCCGAAGGTCGAAGTATGGGGGGTTTAGGGTAAGTTAGCAGTCTATGAAGGCCCTACTGCTCGACGACGAAGCCCCAAGCCGCAAGGCCCTGCGCGGCAAACTGGATTTATTTTGCCCTCAGGTGCGCGAGGTCTACGAGGCCTCTACGGTCGATGAGGCCTGGGAACTGCTATTGGGTCGCAAGCCCGACCTGCTCTTTCTTGACGTTCACCTTAGCGGCGAATTGGGCTTTGACCTGCTCGAGCGCCTTTCGGTCGACGAGCCCGAGTGGGCGGGTGCAGTAATCGTGGTCACGGCCCACGAGAGCTATGCCGTGCGCGCTTTTAGGGCAAGTGCGGTCGACTACCTGCTCAAGCCAATCGACCCCGAAGAACTTGCTCGTGCCGTCAAAAAGGCCAGCGCTGCCATACCCTCCGCCCAGCTCGGTGCCTTGGTCGACAACCTGCGCGAACGAAGCGACAAAAAATTGGTGATTTCAAGTACCGAGGGCATGCACATTGTGCGGATTACCGAAATTTTGCGCTGCGAGTCCACCTCAAACTACACCCAGTTCTTCATGCGAGGCGGCAAAAAGCTCCTGGCATCGCGCACCCTCAAAGACTTTGAGACCATTCTTGCCCCCTACGATTTTGAGCGTGTTCACAAGTCGCACCTGGTCAACATGGACATTATCAAGCGCTACGTCTCGAGCGACGGAGGCTACCTCATTCTCGAGGACGACTCCAACGTGCCGGTTGCCAACCGCAAAAAAGAAGTGGTGATGGCGAGGTTGAAAGCACTATAGTTTTGTTTTTATTGCCTTTGCGTAAAGAACACGAAGGATGGCAAGATGCTTCGGGTATACTTCGTATACAATAACATGACTTTGTACGGGTAAAATTCGAAGGGAGGATTTCTTCGATTGGACACCAATCATTGGGAATAGGCTGAGGTTGTTTACTCGTTTGAGCACATCCGATAGGTAATGCTCAGCTTGAGCTTCCCCAAACGCTTCAAGCGAATACTGAAAAATTTCTAAGAGGTCTTGATTGGCTTTGGTGCGAAATTTAATGCTTCGCGGCCTCAAGAATTTGGTGAAGCATCTGCTTCACGTTTGGAGTGGAACTCAACGGACTCTCACGGCCAATCTGAGCCGCTTCTTCAATCGCGTCCCAGTCCCAAGTGTCAGTTTTTGATTGATCCATGATTTGAATTTACGAATTTTCCACCGACTTGGCCATGTCTTCTACCGAGAGGCGCATGGTTTCTTTGTAGTCGGCGATGGCTTGCCTGAGTTTCGCATCGGTGGCACCCAAAATTTGTGTCGCAAGGATTCCGGCATTGGCGCCTCCGTTTAAGGCCACCGTGGCTACGGGCACGCCCTTGGGCATTTGCAAAATACTTAAGACGGAATCCCATCCGTCCATGGAATTGCTGCTTTTGACCGGAACCCCAATCACGGGTAGGGGCGTCGCACTCGCTATCATGCCTGGGAGGTGTGCCGCTCCGCCGGCTCCTGCGATGATGACTTGAATTCCCCGGCCGGCGGCCTGCTGGGCGTACTCCATCATGCGCAGGGGGCTTCGATGGGCCGAGACCACGGTGATTTCGTAGGGTACACCAAATTCTTTGAGGCTGTCGGCGGCGCCTTGCATGACGGGCAGGTCGCTTTGGCTTCCCATGACGATGCCCACTCGGGCGGATTCTTTGGTCTTCATGATGGAGAGTGGCTAATGGCGGTTAGTGCGTTGCGGGCGGCTGCAGCTCGGCTGCGTGCCTCGTCGAGGTTCTTGCCTACGGCGGTCCAGTGCCCCAGTTTGCGAAAGGGGCGTGTTTCTGATTTTCCGTAGAGGTGAAGCCGGGTTCCGGGTACCGCAAGGGCGCGTTCCAAGCCCTCGTAGGCGACCGGGCCGTGATGTCCTTCGGCACCGACCACGTTAGCCATTACGGTGGGTTGGCGCAGGGCCGTTGAACCCAAGGGGAGTCCGGTGGCGCAGCGCAGGAGCTGCTCAAACTGCGAGGTTTCGCAGCCTTCAATAGTTAAGTGTCCGGAATTATGGGGGCGCGGAGCCACTTCGTTGATGAGCCATTGCCCGTCGCGGGTGTAGAACAGCTCAACGGCCAGAAGGCCCAAAATTCCCAATGCGCTAGCCGCCCTGCGGGCAAGTTCTTCGGCCTCGGCCAAGGCCTCGGCAGGCAGGGGAGCGGGACAAACCACAAACTCAACCTGGTTGGCACTCGGGTGAAACTCCATGGCCACTGGCGGAAAAGTCGCCATGCTTCCGTCGGGATGCCGTGCGACGATTACCCCGATTTCTTCGGCAATATCCACCAGGCTCTCGGCAATGCAGGCCTGCTCCGGCAGGTTGTCTAAATCTTCAGGGCGGCGCAGTAGGGCAACTCCAAAGCCGTCGTAGCCTCCCTCGGCAAGCTTCCAAACCAGGGGGAGGGTCCAGCGCCCTTCGGCCACTGCCGTCCTAAGGCTTGAGCCGCCGCTAAAACGCTCAAATTTGGAGCTCGGCAGGCCGTTCTCCAACCAAAAATTCTTTTGGGCAGCCTTGTTTTGTATGATTCGCAGGGCCGCAGAAGGAGGAAAGCACCGTACCCCCTCAGACTCCAAGAGCTCCAGAGCGTCGGCATTCACGGTTTCAATTTCAATCACGGCCGACTGGGCTCCGCGGGCAAAGCGAACTACGGTATCAAAATCCCTGAAGTCGCCTTCTTCAAAGCGTGGCAAGCCCAGGCGGCAGGGCGCCTTGGGGTCGGGATCGAGCGCACGCACCGAAACGTCCATTCTCAATGCTTCGGCCAGAAGCATTTTGCCCAGTTGTCCGCCACCGAGAAGGGCAATTTCAAAGTTGGGGTTGGCCAGGGGAGAACTCATTCTTGGGAGCGCGTCGCTTCAGCGAGAGCGTGCACGGTAAAGGTACGGCCGGTTTTTTTCTC
>DBBY01000065.1:46890-61598 GCA_002292855.1 Flavobacteriales bacterium UBA972
GCAAGTCGAAACCAGCTTCCCTCGGGCAGCTGTTCCACGCGGAGCGCGTCCGATTCCGCGCGAAGGGCACGCATCAGGTCGGGCGCGGCCCCGCAGGAAGCCTTGGGCTTTTGGAGCTGGTTCTTGAGGGCACGAACTACGGCCGGACTAAAGACTCCGGGAAGATCCAGAAACGGCCCGAGCAGGTCGCGGTACCGGCCTTGCCATTCGCTGCCATGGGGCAGGCAGCCGGTTCCGTCCCAAGAGCGCACCTGGGCATGGGCGAGTTCGTGCAGCAGGGTGATGAGCATGGCCTCGGGCTCCAGGTCGCGGTTTAAAAAAATTTTGGCTCCCAGGTCGGGCCTCCATCGGTAGGACCCCCATTTGCTCGAGCGCGGAGGCGTCAGCGCCACCTCTCCCTTGAATGCGCGTACGATGCGCGAAGCCTCGGCCTCTGCCGCTTCAGGAATCCGCCCGGCGAGCCGTCGCCAGTTTCGGTCTAGGGTATCCACGGCTGTAAAACTACGTGAACTAATTTGCACCTAATCTCCAAAAAACGATGACACACCTTCTCAATCAAGCTTGGGCCCGACGCGGACTTCTCCATCTACCCATTCACGCGGTACTGACATTTATTTGGGTTACCCTTAACGAACATGGAACCGATTGGCTCACCGACTATGAACTCCGCAGCCTCACACCACTCATTATGATGGTGTTGGCTCAGACGAGCGTTTCTGTGCTAATTGCTGAGCGATCCGAACGAAAGTGGCCTCGTGCAGGCCGACTCATGGCAGTGGCAGCAGGCCAGTTGGCGATTCCGCTGCTGTTATTGGGCAGCTATGCCATGGCAGCGTGGGGGCTTACCCTCGATTAGTTGCGAAAGCTCGGGCAGTCGCAGTCGCGCCCGGCTCCGCAAGAAACCATGGTGGTAGCGCAGCATAGCGCAAGCAGTACAATCCAAAGTCGTCGCTTCATGCCCCGAAGGTAGCTTACCTTTGGCTGCAATGCTCAAAGGATTTTTTCTCGGCCTCGGGTCGTACTTCCTCTTTCTCGGATCGGTGCTTCGCCGTCCCGAATCATGGCGGGAATTCGGCAAGTCCTTGATGCGCGAAATCGAGCTCTTGGGCTTGAGCAGCATCCCCTTGGTGGTGTTTATTTCCTTGTTTATGGGCGCCGTATTGACCATTCAAACCGCCATCAACCTCGACGACCCCTTCATACCTGACCTATACATTGGCGTGGCGGTCCGCGAAGGCATTGTGCTGGAATTCTCGCCCACCATCGTATCACTGATTTTAGCAGGAAAGGTGGGGTCGAACATATCGTCCTCTTTGGGGGCCATGAGGGTTACCGAACAAATGGATGCGCTTCAGGTCATGGGCATCAACCCGGCGGGCTATTTGGTGCTTCCCAAAATTGTTGCCTGCCTGCTGTTTTTCCCTGTTTTAATCGTTTTTAGCATTTTCATGGGCCTTTTGGGTGGCTATCTTGCGGGGGACTGGCTGCGAATGGTCAATCCCGACCATTTCTTAATGGGCTATTTTGACGAGTTCAACCCCTACTTTGTGGTCTATGCCCTAACCAAGACCGTATTTTTTGCCTTCATCATTAGCTCCATCTCGGCCTGGTACGGATTCCACGTCAAGGGCGGAGCGGTCGAAGTCGGCAAGGCCAGTACCAAGGCGGTGGTTGCCATGTCGTTCACCATCATCTTATTCAACTACATCCTCACTAACGTAATGCTTCAGTAGGCGGTGATCGAAGTCAGGGGAATAAAGAAGTCCTTCGGGGACCAAGAGGTACTCAAGGGTATTGACATGCAGCTTCAGCGCGGGCAGTGCAACCTGATCATTGGTTCGAGCGGATCCGGCAAAACGGTCTTGCTCAAATCCATCGTCGGCCTGGTCAAGCCCGATTCCGGTCAGGTGCTTCTCGACGGACGCGACTGGACCGGAATGCCCGAGCGCGAGCGCAAGGTTCTTCGCCAGGAGATGGGAATGGTTTTTCAGGCTTCGGCCCTGTTCACCAGCCTTACGGTCGAAGAAAACGTGCGTTTTCCGCTGGATTTCTTCTCGTCCCTGCCGCTCACTGAAAAAAATGCCCGCATTGCTTTTTGCCTTGACCGAGTCCGAATTCCGCAGTCGGCGCTGCGAAAGAACGTGGCAGAGCTGTCGGGAGGCATGCAAAAGCGCGTGGCCATCGCACGTGCCATTGCGCTGAATCCGAAGTACTTGTTTTGCGACGAGCCCAATTCTGGGCTTGACCCCGAAACCTCAGTGGTAATTGACCAACTTATTCAGGAACTCACTCGGGAATTCGGCATGACCACGGTGGTGAATACCCACGACATGAATTCAGTTCTTGAAATCGGCGACCATGTGGTGCTCCTGCGCCACGGCTACAAGGTTTGGGAGGGTTCCGGCCCCGAGATTCTCAAGGCGACCAACCAAGAAGTCGTGGACTACGTCTTTGTAAGTGCGTTGTTTAAACGGGTCCGCGCAGCGCTCACGTAACCCTTGGCTTGTAACTAGTTGCTAGGTACTAGGTACTTGTCGGCAACTTCCCAAATTTTTGCCAAGGTCTCGGGTTGGTCCCAGTTTTGGGCGATTCCGGGCCACTGCATTACCTCGGCAAAGACGCGGTCCATTTGGCGTCCGCGCTCCAGGGCTACGGAGTAGGGTATTTGGCTAAAGGTCACCTGAGTATAGAGCGGAATCCACCGCTCGGGCTGCTCGCGGTGCAGGACCGATTCAATTTTTTTGCGCAGCAAAAACTCGGGCTGGCCGGTCAGGTCGCGCATTTCGATGAAGTTCAGCAGGGCGAGCTCGGCTATTGCGTCGGCGTTGGGCTTGCGCTCGGCCTCAAAGGCGGGGAAGAGGGTCGCGGGATCTTCGCCCAGGGCGTCCATCATGCGGTTCAGCTCGAAGCAGTCCTCGAATCCGGAATTCATTCCTTGGCCGTAGAAGGGAACGATGGCGTGCGTCGCGTCTCCAAAGAGCACCACCTTGCCCTTGGACCAGGGCCAGCTGCGCACAATAGAGAGTTTGCTGGAGGGGTAGTGGGCCCACTGCGCTTCAAAGTCGGGCATCATGGCGTAGGCGTCCGCGAAATGCTCCGCAAAAAATACCGCCGCCGCCGCAGGATCGGCCAGGGAGGCGAAGCTGACCGGGCCCTCGTTCGGGAAGAACAGGGTCATCGTGAAGCTGCCGTCGGGGTTGGGGAGGCCAATGAGCATGTAGCTCGCTCGGGGCCAAATGTGAAGGGCCTCGCGCTCAATCAAGGAGCTGCCATTCGGCCCGGCGGGTATGACCAGTTCCTTGTACCCGTGATCGATTACCTGCTCGCTCCAATCCATAGCGCCCTGGTGCTGCAGGGCCTGGCGGATTCCCGAGTTGGCACCGTCCGTTGAAAAAACAGCGTCAAATTGCCCCTGACCGCTGGAGTCGGGCGCGGTCCACTGAATTCGGCCCTGGTCGGCGTCCACCAGGTCGGTGTTGTGTTCAAAGTGAATGCTGACGTTGGGGTGCTTTTCGGCCTCGGTCATCAGGGCCATGTTGATTCCGCCCCGCGAAACCGACCAAATTGCCTGTCCCTGCTCGCCATAGGGCTGGGTCGTAATGGTGCCGTCGATGGCGTGCATGACGCGGCGGTACATGGGAATCGCTTCGCGGCGCACGGCTTCTGCCACGCCCACGGCCTCCAAGGCCCGCCATCCGCGGTCGCTTAGGGCAAGGTTGATGGATCGCCCGCCTTGGTAGCCTGCGCGGCGGGAATCGCCTCGGCGTTCATAGACGTCCACGCGGTAGCCTCGCTGGGCTAAAAAGGTGGTCCATAGGCTCCCGACAAGTCCGGAGCCTACCACGGCTGCGTGTTTGGGTTGGTTCATCGCGCTTCTGCGTTTTTAGGGTTGGGCAAGGGTTTCAAAAAGCAGGACTTCGAGGCGGGCTAAATCCTTGAACGAGGAATAAAGCGGAGCCAGTGCCATGCGCACGGTGCCTGGCTCGCGCCAGTCGGCATAGATCCCCTTGGCGACCAGTGCGTCAAAGAAGCTGCGGCCTCGGCCTTCAAACTGAACCGAGATTTGGCATCCGCGGTGCTGCGGGTCGCGCGGGGTTAAAACCCTAATTTTTTGGCCGGTCTGCTCGGCCACGCAATCGAGAAGGCCTAAAAGCACCTCGGTCATTGCTACGGACTTTTCTCGGTATGCCTTGAGGTCGGCTCGGTCAAAGACGTCGAGCGCGGCGCGGTGTGCGGCCATTGCCAGCACGGGAGCATTGGACCACTGCCAGGCTTCGGCGCTGCGCTCTGGAACAAATTCCGAGGGCATGCTAAAGCGGGTGGACTTGTCGTGGCCCCACCATCCGGCAAGTCGAAAGACCTCGGGGCCGTGGTGGCGCTCGTGCACATAAATTCCCGCGACTCCGCCCGGACTCGAATTGAGGTATTTATAGGAGCACCAGACCGCAAAATCTACTCCCCAGTCGTGGAGCTTTAGGGGTACGTTGCCCATGGCGTGCGCGAGGTCCCAGCCCACAATCATGCCTTTGGCCTGGGCTGCTGCCGTGATTTGAGCCATCGGGTAGGCCCTGCCGGTGAAGTAGTGCACCCCGCCCATCAATAAGGTGGCTCCGCGGTGACCGTGTTCCTCTATTGCGGCCAACACCTCTTCGGGAGTTGGCGCACCGTCGGGGTCCGTACCGCTAATTTCTAGCAGCGCAGCGCCTTGGTGCATTTGAACCTGACTAGCCAGTGCATACTGGTCCGAGGGGAAGGCCTTAGCCTCGCAGACCAGCAAGGGACGGTCGGCCGAAGGACGGTAAAAGGAGGCTAAAAGGGCGTGCAGGTTGCCCGTGAGCGAGCCCATGGCCACTACTTCGCTGGGTTTTGCTCCGGCCAAGCGCGCTAGGGAATCCGTGAGCCGCTCGTGGTAGGGCATCCAAGGGTTGGGACCCTTGAAGTGTCCTTCGACGCCGAAGGTTTTCCAGCTATCGAGTTCGGTCGCAATGGCCGCGGCCGTACCCACTGGTTGAAGGCCTAGAGAGTTCCCGGTAAGGTATATAACTTCTTGTCCTTCAAGGGTTGGCAGGTGGAACTCAGCCCTAAGATGGCCAAGTGGATCAGCAGCGTCTCTGAGGGCCGCTTCGTCAATGCTAATAAATCGGTTCATAATGGCTGAACAAGCATGCGCAAGGTAGGTTATACCTCTAGTAATTTTGCTCGATTAAAACCCAAATTCCGCCCGCCATGCAGGGAAGTTTCGAAAGCCGCCACATCGGCCCCCAGTCCAAAGAACAAGGTTCCATGCTTCAAGCCATTGGAGCCGCTGACTTGGACCAACTTATTAACGAGACGGTTCCCTCGGGCATTCGCAATCCGCGACCCCTGGATATTGCTCCAGCCATCAGTGAGAGTGCCTACTTGCGCCACATTTATGGGGTTTCGCAAAAAAATCAGGTTTTTGCGAGCTACATCGGTCAGGGCTACCACCCCAGTGCACTGCCGGCTGTTATTCAGCGAAATATTTTAGAAAACCCAGGATGGTACACGGCCTACACGCCCTACCAGGCTGAAATCGCCCAAGGAAGGTTGGAGGCCATTTTGAACTTCCAGACCCTGGTTATTGACCTTACGGGCATGGAGATTTCTAACGCCTCCCTGCTTGACGAGTCTACTGCCGCCGCAGAGGCCATGACCCTTTTGCTGGCTGCCCGCAGCCGAGAGCAGCAAAAGCGCGACACCCTAAAGTTCTTTGTCGATCAAGACGTCTACGTGCAAACCAAGGCCTTGCTGCAAACCCGAGCCGAGCCAATAGGCGTGGAGCTCGTTTTTGGCGACGCCATGACTTTTGAGCCGAACGAGGAATTTTTTGGAGCATTGGTGCAGTACCCCACGGCCAGTGGTTCGGTGCGCGACTATGTGGAGTTCAGTGCTGCATGCGCTCGCCACGAAGTTCGCTTGGCCGTAGCTGCCGACATTTTGGCCTTGACTCTTCTTCCTTCTCCCGGATCCTGGGGTGCCGACGTGGTGTTTGGGTCTAGCCAGCGCCTGGGCATTCCCATGGGCTATGGGGGTCCGCACGCGGCATTCTTTGCCAGTAAAGACGCCTACAAGCGTTTTATGCCGGGCCGCATTATTGGTCGGACTATTGACGTAGACGGCAAGCCCGCCCTTCGCATGGCCCTGCAAACCCGCGAGCAGCATATTAAGCGCGACAAGGCAACGTCAAACATTTGCACTGCACAGGTTCTTTTGGCCGTGATGGCAGGCATGTATGGTGTATACCACGGACCCGAGGGTCTTCAAGACATTGCCCACCGAATTCATGCCAAGGCAAGCGGAATTGCCGACGCTCTCACGGCCATGGGCCTTAAGGTCAAGCACGAGGAATTTTTTGATACCCTGACTATTGAGGCTTCCAACGAGCAGCGTTCCGCCCTTAAAAAAGCGACGGAGGCCCGACAGATCAACCTCGGCTACACCGACCAGGGCGTTCACATCAGCACGCACGAACTCATGAACCACGACGATGCCGTCGCCCTGGTGGAGGCCATTGCCGCGGGATTGGGAGCTTCTGCGCCAGTTTTCAATGAGGGGGCGAAGCGTTTGAAGCATTTGCGCAGCGAGGCTATTTTGACCCACCCGGTCTTTCACAGCTACCGCAGCGAGACCGAAATGATGCGCTACATCAAGAAGCTGGAGCGCCGTGATATTTCATTGAATCACAGCATGATATCCCTAGGGAGCTGTACCATGAAGCTCAATGCTGCTGCCGAGATGCTGCCTTTGAGCTGGCCTGCGTTTGCGAACATGCACCCCTTTGTTCCGGTTGAGCAGGCCGCGGGCTACCACGATGTGCTTCGCAGTTTGGAGCGTGATTTGGCCGAGGTGACCGGCTTTGCCGCAACTTCGCTGCAGCCCAATTCGGGCGCCCAGGGTGAGTACGCCGGCCTCTTGGTGATTCGCGCCTACCACCGCAGCCGTGGCGACCACCACCGCGTTACCGCGCTGATTCCATCGTCTGCGCACGGAACCAACCCCGCCTCCGCCGTTATGGCTGGCATGGACGTGGTGGTAGTCGGTTGCGACGAGCATGGCAATGTTGATCTTGTCGATCTACGCAACAAGGCGGAGCAGCACAAAGAGACGTTGGCTGCGATGATGGTGACCTACCCGTCGACCCACGGAGTGTTTGAGTCCGGAATCAAGGAAGCCACCTCCATCATCCACGAGTTTGGCGGCCAAGTCTACATGGACGGAGCCAACATGAACGCTCAGGTTGGCCTGACCTCTCCGGGAATGATTGGTGCAGACGTCTGCCACTTGAACCTGCACAAGACCTTTGCCATTCCCCACGGAGGCGGAGGGCCCGGCGTAGGCCCCATCTGCGTGGCCAGCCACCTAGCTCCCTTTTTGATGGGTCATCCCATCGTGGAATGCGGCGGAACGCACGCTATTGGTCCCGTTTCTGCGGCGCCCTATGGCAGTGCCCTGGTGACGCTGATTTCCTACGGGTATATTAAAATGCTGGGCGGCGAGGGACTAACCCAAAGCACTCGGGTGGCTATTTTGAATGCCAACTACATGAAGTCACGCCTCGAGGCTGCCTACCCAATTTTGTACACCGGCGAGAACGGTCGCGCCGCGCACGAGATGATTTTGGATTGCCGACCGCTCAAGCGCGACACGGGCATCGAGGTAACGGACATAGCCAAGCGATTAATGGATTTCGGATACCACGCGCCGACGGTTTCGTTCCCCGTTGGTGGCACGATGATGGTCGAACCCACAGAGTCCGAGTCGAGGGTCGAACTTGATCGCTTCTGCGATGCCATGCTGGCCATTCACGCAGAGGCAATGGCCATTGCCGACGGCAGTTCTGACGCTCACAATAATCCGCTTAAAAATGCGCCGCATACCCAGGCCATGCTTGTAGCCGACCATTGGACCCTGCCCTACAGCCGCCAGCAGGCGGGATTCCCCATGGCGGATTCGCTAGAAAACAAAGTCTGGCCGGCAGTCCGCCGCGTAGACGATGCCTACGGCGACCGCAACCTGATTTGTACCTGCGCCCCGATGGAGGCCTATCAGGACTAGCAGAAAGAACCTTGTTTTATCGACTGGATGTCTATTTGGACATTCGGTTCTTATTGCCTTTTCTTTTGTAAGTTTGGCGGTATTGAATCCTAACTAACAATTTGAATGAAAAAAGCCCTACTACTAACGACCGCCCTTCTTGCATCGGGGGTTGTATTTGCCCAAAAAGTTCAGCGAGCCGCTCCCAACGAGCGCTGTGTTGACGCCTCTCCTGCGCGCTCCATGAGCCAAGCTGAGGTCGCAAATCACTATCAAGGGGAGACCGTTATTTGGTCCGAAGACTTCGCAAGCGGAATTCCGACTACCTGGATGAACTACGGTACTGCTGATCCTGATGGTTCGGGCCCGTTGCCTCCTGCGGCCGATCCAGACGCTAAGTGGGAATACCGCGGAACCACGACTACGCCCTCTAATGCAACAGGTTCACGAGGTGCTTACGCTGGCCCAGCTTCAACGGGACAGTTGCCCATTCAAAGCACCACGGCTGCCAACGGATTTGTGGTTTTTGACTCCGACTTCTTAGACAACGCAGGCATCGCCGGTAACTTTTGCGGTACTGGTTCTATCGCTTGTGCTCCGCACGTGGCCAATTTGGAGACGGGAGTAATCAACCTTGTGGGTCATCCTACGGTCGATCTTCTGTTTACCCAGTACTACCGTCGCTTTGCCGGCGCAGGGGGTGTCCAAACGGTTCCTGCTACCTACCTTGATTTCTCTACCGACGGTGGAGTTACCTGGACCGGTAACGTAACGCTCAACGCGGGCATTGCAGTAAACTCTGCTACTGCGCGCAACTCGGCTATTGCCGTGAGCATTGGCCAGTACGTGGGCAACCAAGACAGCGTCAAGATTCGCTTTCGCTTTGACGGAGACTACTACTTCTGGCAGTTGGACGATTTAAAAATTATTTCTACTCCCAAGAACCGCTTGACCTTCACGGCAGGTTCCGACGGTTCGCCAGCCCAAGACATTGTCTACGGAGCCAATCAGGAGTCCGCTCGCATGGGTCGCATGACCTTGAAGCAGGTTCGTCCGATTGCCTTTGACGCCAACTGCTTCAACAGCGGCCAGAACGCCCAAACCAACGTCAAGCTGCAAATGAAGATTTTCAATGCAACTACCGGAGCTATGGTTCAGACCATCAACTCGCCTACCATCGCCTCTCTTGCTTCAGGAGATACGGCTACTTGGAACCAGTTAAACACCTACACTACCTCTTGGACTCCCTCTGCAGTGGGTAGGTACGACTTTACCTACAACTTGGTTTCTGACTCGGTGAGCATTGCCTCCGACACGCTTGGATCGGTGTTCGTGACCGACTCCGTAATGTCTCTGGACAACGGCAACTGGGATAATTCCATCGGTGCATCCTCGAACACCACGCAGTGGGGTGATGGATC
This sequence comes from Flavobacteriales bacterium UBA972, assembly GCA_002292855.1. Taxonomy (GTDB): domain Bacteria; phylum Bacteroidota; class Bacteroidia; order Flavobacteriales; family Schleiferiaceae; genus TMED14. Next base: position 56,367 of record DBBY01000065.1, read on the forward strand.
TCAGATGACCAACATGCAAGAATTAGTGAACGACGAGATGCTCTTTGGTGCTCGGGTGTACTTGAGCAGCTCCAGCCAAGCTGGAGCCATTTTGGAGCTCGCGGTGTATGACTCTTCTGCATTCGGTACCGGCGGTTTTGATGCCACCAAGCTTGTGGCCTATGGGCAGCGAGTGCTCACGGCAAGCGATGTAACCAATGGCTATGTCCAGTACAATTTTGCAGATACTGTAACCGGTCGTGGTGTGGTATTGAACTACAGCAATATTGGCTACTACTTCAACCTGACGATGTACAACAACCAAGGGGCCAATACCCTCTTGATTCGCAACGACCAAACCTTTGGTGCACGCCCAGGAACGAAGTACATGTACTTGGCTGCGTTGAGCGCTTGGTACTCGGGCTACAGTAACTCCAAGACCTTCAACAATCTTTGGATTCACAGCATCAATTGCCCTGCTACTAACGCGGCAAACTGCATGACCACGAGCGTAGGAGAGAATCCTTTGAACGAGGTAGTGCTTGCACCAAACCCAGCGTCTGACTTTGTTAACGTGAACTTCGGTTTGCTTTACGGTGAGCATGCAGTTGAGGTTCTTGACCTCAGCGGCAAGGTGGTTCGTTCCACCAAGGTTATGGCCGATGCGAATGTTCCGATTTTTGTTGGTGACCTTCAGCGCGGACTGTACCTGGTGCGTATTGCCAAGGGTGGCGACGTGAAGACCTTCAAGGTTTCTGTGCTCTAAGCCATTAATTGCATAAAGCTTCAATGCGGCCTGGGGAAACCCGGGCCGCTTTTTTTGGTCACTATTTTTTGCTTAGGCCTTGGATCCTTGAAGAAGGGTCTTGGTCAGGAAGTCTTTGTCTAGAGACCAGCCGCGAGCGGGGCTGTACTCGCGTCCGTAGAAGATGATTTGAAGGTGGAGCTTGTTCCAGAGCTCCTTCGGGAATAGTTTTTTGGCGTCCCGCTCAGTTTGTTCCACGCTTTTGCCTGAGGTAAGCCTCCAACGGGTCATCAGGCGGTGAATGTGGGTGTCGACAGGGAAGGCCGGCACGCCAAAGGCCTGACTCATTACCACCGAGGCAGTTTTATGCCCCACGCTGGGCATGGCCTCCAGGGCTTCAAACGACTGCGGAACCTGGCCTCCGTGCAGCCCAACGATCATCTCAGAAAGCCCCTTGAGTCCCTTTGATTTCATGGGAACGAGTCCGCAGGGTCGAATGATCTCGGCAATTTCTTCGATGCTTAGGGCGGCCATGGCTTCAGGAGTATCTGCCTTGGCAAAGAGGGTCGGGGTGATGGTGTTGACGCGGGCGTCCGTGCACTGCGCAGACAGGACTACGGCGCACAACAGGGTGAACGGGCTGTAGTGGTCAAGCGGAATCGGAACCTCCGGATAAAGGTTCTCGAGGTGCTCGATGAGGTAGGCCGCTTTTTGCTTCTTGGTCACGGAACAAAGGTCGAAACCCCAGCGTTATCTTTAACAGACTTAACAAGCAAACTGATGACGCACCTCAAGCCTGGCGACCTCGCCCCCCAATTTGAAGCCCAAGACCAGCACGGAACCACCGTGTCACTCGCTCAATTCGCAGGAAAAAAAGTAGTTCTCTACTTCTACCCCAAAGACGATACCCCCGGCTGTACGGCAGAGGCTTGCTCCTTCCGCGACGGCCAATCGGACCTTCAGAATGCGGGCTATGTGGTGCTCGGAGTTTCGCCCGACAGCGTGAAGTCGCACGCCAAATTCGCCGACAAGTTTTCGTTGAATTTCTCGCTGCTCGCCGACACCGAGAAGACCATCTGCCAGGCCTATGGAGTCTGGGGCCCCAAAAAGTTTATGGGTAGGTCGTACGATGGGGTTAACCGCGAGACCTTCGTGATCAGCGAAGGCGGCCACGTGGAGCGGGTTATCGACAAGGTCGACACCAAGGAAGCCAGCAAGCAGATTCTTGCCGGGGCCTAAAAAGTCCGCAATAGTTTTCAACGTCCGTTGCGGCAGCCGCGGTAAGCGCTTACTTTCGTTTAGCGGACGACTGATGCTGTTGGATCGCCCTAATTTTGGCCTAAACCATTAATAATAAAAGCACAATGAGTCAAGAACGTGAAGCCAAATTGAAGGCACTTCGCCTCACCATGGAGAAATTAGACAAGACCTACGGCAAGGGTGCCGTGATGCTCATGGGCGATAAGGCCGTTGAGGAGGTAGAGGTTATACCCTCAGGCTCCCTTGGTCTTGACATCGCCCTTGGTATTGGAGGCTATCCGCGCGGTCGAGTGATCGAAATCTACGGCCCTGAATCCTCAGGCAAGACGACCCTCACGCTTCATGCGATTGCAGAAGTACAGCGCAGAGGGGGAATTGCCGCCTTCATTGATGCCGAGCACGCGTTTGATCGGTTTTATGCCGAGAAGCTCGGGGTAAAGACGGAGGATTTGATTATTTCTCAGCCCGACAACGGAGAGCAGGCCCTCGAAATTACCGATAACTTGATTCGCTCCGGCGCGATTGATTTAATTATTGTGGATTCTGTGGCCGCCTTGACTCCGCGTGCAGAAATTGAGGGCGAGATGGGCGAGTCTAAGGTGGGTCTTCACGCTCGCCTCATGTCGCAGGCCCTGCGCAAGCTCACTGCAACGATTTCTAAGACCAACGTAACCTGCATGTTCATCAACCAGCTGCGGGAGAAAATTGGGGTTATGTTTGGCAGTCCCGAGACCACCACAGGCGGTAACGCTCTTAAGTTTTATGCCTCGGTACGCCTAGACATTCGCCGCTCGACCCAAATTAAGGACGGCGACGTTGCCATTGGCAACCGGGTGAAGGTCAAGGTGGTCAAGAACAAGGTTGCGCCCCCCTTCCGTACGGCGGAATTTGACATTCTCTACGGAGAGGGAATTAGCAAGGTGGGTGAGATTGTAGACTTGGGCGTTTCGACCAACGTAATTGCCAAGAGCGGCAGTTGGTTTAGCTACGGCGATACCAAGCTCGGGCAGGGACGCGACGGAGTTAAAGCCATTCTAAAGGATAACCCTGAACTTTGTGAAGAGATTGAAAACGCGATTGTTGCGAAGCTTCCTGCCCTTTAGTAGTCTGGCGCTTTTGCTCGCCTGCTCCTGCAGCAGTCCGACGAGCGAAGATCCGACAGGCCTCGATAAGGAAACCCGGAGCCTTGATTCCCTAACGGCCCTTCTGCGCGAAGATCCTGAGAACGTCAAGACCCTCGTGGCGCGGGCGGACTACTACATGTCGGTTAAGAACTTTCCCTATGCCAAGATGGATGCCCAGTCGGCATTCACCATTGACAGCAGCGACCACGATGCCTTGAGGGTTTTGGGTGACGCGCACTACGTGAGCAACGAGACGCGCATATCCCGCGACGCCTGGACGCGTTGTGCCAAACTCTACCCCAAGGAGGTCGAGTGCCGTCTTAAGCTGGCAGAGCTTTACCAGGTGGTCATGGAATACTCCAAGAGCATTGAGCGTGCCGACGAGGTCATTGCTCTGGACCCCAATAATTCTACCGCCTACTACCTCAAGGGCATCAGCATACGCGACGATAAATTGGATACCAACATGGCCCTGTCCTACATTCAGAAGGCTATTGACTTGGATCCGAACTACGAAGAGGCCTTGGATATGGCGGGTGTTATGCACTCTGCAATGGGAAGCGCATTGGCGATTAGCTATTTTCAGCGGCTTGCGGAACTTCGCCCCAATGACTTCAATGTGTACTACAAAGTTGGAATGTTCCATTTGAATACCCGCAACTGGAATTCGGCCATTGAGGCCTTTACCCAGTCTACGCAGTTGAATCCCAAGGATGCCGAGAGTTGGTACAACTTGGGCTTTATTCATTTGGAGCTTCAGATGTACCGCGAGGCTCGGCAGTTTTTCACAAAGAGTATTGAGGCGCGTGCCGTGAACTACCGAGCGCACTATGCTCGGGCTTTTGTGGTGGAACGCTTGGGCGACATTCAGGCCGCGGAGGCTGACTACCTGAAGGCCTTGGAATACAATCCCTCTCACGCTCCCTCTAAGGAGGGTCTGGGCCGCGTGCGTTCCGCATTGGCATCCTTTAAAAATTGAGCATGAAGCAACCTCTGGCTGCAAAGCGTGACCAGCGTTTGGAGCTGCATGGCGACCTGCGGATAGACGAATACTACTGGCTCAAGGATCGCGAAAACGCCGAGGTTTTGGAGTATTTGGCGGCAGAAAATTCCTACAGGGAGCATGAGATGGCGCCCTTGAAGGGCCTGACCGAGGAGCTGTTTGCCGAAATGACGGGACGACTTGACCCCAACGAGTCCTCGCTGCCCATTGAAATGGACGGATATTGGTACCAATCGCGGTACTGCGAAGGCAAGGAGTACCCCATTCACGTCAGATTTCAGGGCGCCGAGGACGGTCCCGAGGAGCTCCTGCTCGACGTCAATGTTCTTGCCGAAGGCAGGTCCTACTGCCAGGTCGCCTCCATGGTGATGACCCGCGACCACCGCCGTATGGCCTATGCTGTGGACTTTGTCAGCCGCCGGCAGTACACCCTGCGCTTTCGCGATGTAGCCACTGGTCTTGATCATGCGATGGAAATCCATGATACTTCAGGCGCCTTCGCTTGGGCCGACGACGGAGAGACCTTTTTTTATGCCACCAAGGATGCCAAGACCCTGAGGGTCGATAGGGTTTGGAGGCAGACGCTCGGTTCGCCGGAGCCGCCGGTTCTGGTGTTCCACGAAGCCGACGAGGCCTTTGGCTGCACGGTCTACCGTGGGAAGTCCAAGAACTACCTGATGATTTCGACCTCGGCGACCAATTCTGACGAGGTTTGGTACCTTAAAGCGTCGGAGCCTCTGGGAGCATTCACCTGCCTGCGCCCGCGTCAAAACGGTTTGGAGTACTCTGCGAGCCACCACCAGGAATCGTGGTGGATACGAAGCAATCTGGAGGGTCGTAGGAATTTCGCCCTTTTTAGTGCGCCCCTGCTGGATCCCTCTGCATGGACGGAGGTCATTGCCCACCGCGAGCAGGTGCTGCTCGAAGGAATTGATCTTTTTGACGATTTTTTGGTTCGAGAAGAACGAGAACTGGGATTGCTGCGCATCGTAATTAAGCCATGGGACGAGGCCTTGCGCGGCCCCGAGTACCAAATTTCAATGCCCGAGGAGACCTACACCCTGTTCACGTCTTCTAATCCGTCTACGTCGACGAGAACGCTGCGCTATGCCTACACTTCG
>DBBY01000065.1:61778-62026 GCA_002292855.1 Flavobacteriales bacterium UBA972
GCAGACCGAAAGGGTCCCGTTCCGACCCTGCTTTATGGCTACGGTTCCTATGGCATGACGGTGGACCCGTCGTTCAGCGTGGCCCGATTGAGTTTGCTCGAGCGCGGTATGGCCTATGCCATTGCCCACGTCCGCGGAGGGGAATACCTCGGCAGGATGTGGTACGAGCAGGGGCGAATGGCCGACAAGCAAAACACGTTCAGCGACTTTATCGCCTGCGGCGACTTTTTGAAGTCGGAGGCTTGGGC
>DBBY01000065.1:62185-80048 GCA_002292855.1 Flavobacteriales bacterium UBA972
CTCACCACCGGCGAGTACGACGAGTGGGGGAATCCCAATGAGGCGGAGGCCTACTTCTGCATGAAGGCCTACTCTCCCTACGACAACGTGCGTGCACAGGACTACCCGCCAATGCTGGTAACCACCGGGCTTCACGACAGCCAGGTGCAGTATTTTGAGCCGGCAAAGTGGGTGGCTCGCTTGCGCGATCGCCGCAGCAATGCAGCTCCGCTGTACCTGTACTGCAATATGGACACTGGCCATGGCGGAGCCAGTGGGCGCTATGAATCCTACCGCGAGACGGCGATGGAGTATGCTTTTTTGCTCGGACTCAAGGCCTAGGCCTTAAAAAGTTCCTTCTCGACGAGGTTGCTCAGGCGAGCCAAGGCACCCTGCTGGCTTTGAGCCCAGGTGGAGTCGCGGCTCATGCCTTCGGCGCGGTCAAGCCAGTCAAGTGCCTCTTCAAAATTGGAAACCTTTTGGGCTAGGCCCTTTTCGATGGCTTCGTCGGCCTCCCAGTGGCGGCCAGTTCCAGGACCGAATGCGACCGGAAGACCCCAGGACAGGGGTTCAATGATGCTGTGAAGCCCTTGGCCAAAGGCTCCGCCAACGTAGGCCGCTTGGGCTCCGCCATAGAGGCCGAAGAGCAGCCCGATTTGGTCCACTACGAGTATTCGGTGGTTTTGGATCTGCTCGATGCTGTAGTTCTGCCATTGGCTGCTGCGCAGCGCTTGCAGGGGTAGGCGGCGCAGGACTTCCTCGGCGCGATCGGGATCGTGGGGCGCAAAAACAAAGCGCCAATGGCTGCGCCGCATCAAAAGCGGGAGCAAAAGGTCTTCGTCTTGGGTCCAGGTCGAGCCGCAAACCAGCAGGGGCTGGTGGTCTGCAAAGGCATTCCAGTGGGGCAGGGGACCATCTCCCCGTGCAATGCGCGAGGCGGCCGAGTCAAAGCGCCCGTCGCCCAGCAGCAGAGCGGGCAGGCCAGCGGCCAGCGCCAATTTCATTCCCGAGGCCTCCTGCAGGCCTACAAAGGCTGCCTTGCGCAGAAGCGCTCTATCGAGTAATCCCAGCGGAGTCCACCAGCGGTGGCCGCGCGGAACGTGGGCAAAGGCCAGTCCAAAGGGTACTTTTTGCCGGATTGCCTGGGCCGCGAGGCCAGGCCAGAGGTCCGTTTGAAGAATGAGCAGGGCCTTGGGCTCGCACTCCTTCATGAACCGCCCTAGGTAGGGATTGAAGTCGAGTGGGGCGAGGCAGGCAAAAATTCCTTCGGGGGCCTGATAGCGGGACCAACCCTCCATTCCGCTGGGTGAAAAAAAAGAAACGAGCACGCGGCGACCCTCTGCGCTCCAGCGCCGCAGCAAGGGTTCGACCATCCAAAATTCGCCCCAGGAGGCGCAGTGAACGAGCAAGTCAAAGGGGCCTTTGGGCGGAAGTTGGAGCCGCCCATACCACCATCGCTTTGCCTTGCGGTGGCCCAGTAAAGCCGCGATATGGCTTGCCGTACCAAAGGCAATTCCGGCTAGGCTCATTGGTAGTAGCGCACCTTGGGTTGGTCCGTTGGGCTTTTTGCGCTGGTGCTCATTTTGCCGCCAAGGGGCAGGTACCAGCTGGCCTCGAGGCCAATAAATCCGTCCCATTGGGCCTTGGCAGAGGGCGGATTCCCCCCATAGTAGCGCTCGCGAACGTAGTGGGTTTGTATGAGTCCGCCCCGCAGGGCAAGGCTAAAATTGATGGTGCCGTAGGGGTCAAAGTAGCTGTAGCGCAGGCCCGACTGGAGCCCGAGTCCGCGCCTTAAGCGGTCGAGTCCGTAGACCAATGGCTTGGAAAGCATGGGTACTCCGCCCGAATTGTTGAACCAAATTTTGTGGCTGATCATGGCCGGAGCCAACTCCCAGGCAAAGGAATGCCCCTTGTTCATCCAAAAGCGGTTGCCGTAGCCCAGGGCAAAATTGGTTCCGCGGCCTTCGAGTCGCACCGTGGCCGGGCTGCCGGTGTTGCCGATAATGAATCCGTCTTCATTGAGTAAAAAGCCAAGAATCTGGCTGGTATTGCGCACTCCGCCACCAAATCGCGCCCCGTACTCAGTAAAGAGGTAGGACCGCTCCAAAATGCTGACGTCAACGCGGACTTTGGCCAGGCCGAAGTTGGCGTAGTCTGCCCGCCACGCGCCCAAGGCGGTTTCGACGCTTGGCGCCAGGTGAACCTGAACCCTTGGAACTTCTTGGCCGAGAAGCGTTGCAGTCGGCAGCAGGAGGCTCAGGAACCAAACAGCAGATAAATTGCGCATGCTGCTAAGGTAGCACAGCCTCTTGGCCTGTGCCATGCCCCTGGAGTGGGTTACCTTTGCGGACTATGGCCCAGCACCTGCCGTTCAATCCGCCGATACCCATGGTCGACCTTGTCGGTCAGCACGCGCGCATCCAATCCGAATTGGACCAAGCCCTGCTCCGCGCGAGCCACCAGGCCGCCTACATTCAGGGCCCCGACGTGGCGGCATTCGCCGGCGAACTCAGCGCCTACCTCGGCGAGGGCGTGCACACCATTCCCTGCGCCAACGGCACCGACGCCCTTCAAATCGCCCTGATGGCCCTGGGCCTCCAGCCCGGAGACGAAGTCATTACGGCCACCTTTACCTATGTGGCGACGGCGGAAGTCATCGCCCTGCTAGGCCTTACCCCAGTCCTCGTGGACGTCGACCCCGACACCTTTGCACTGAACCTGGACCAGGTTCGCGATGCCCTGAGTCCGCGCACCAAGGCCATCGTGCCGGTGCACCTCTACGGCCAGGGTGTGGCTATGGAGTCGCTGCTGGCCATCGCCGCCGAGCGCGGAATCCACGTGGTTGAGGATACCGCCCAAGCCCTTGGCGCCCGCTACACTCTGAGCGACGGCCGCAGCATGGCCCTTGGCACGCTGGGAACCATCGGCTGCACGAGCTTCTTTCCGTCGAAGAATTTGGGCTGCATGGGCGACGGTGGGGCCTTGTTTACCCGCGATGCTACGCTTGCCGAGAAGATTCGAATGATTGCCAACCATGGTCAAAAGGTCAAATACCGCCACGATGTGGTGGGCTGCAACAGCCGTCTTGATACGCTGCAAGCCGCGATCCTGAGGGTCAAGCTCCGCCAGCTCGACGAGTATGCTGCGGCGCGCCAGCGCGCCGCCGCCCGCTACGACGCCGGCCTCGCCGGCCTCGCGGGCATACAAACCCCGACCCGCCGCCCGGAATCCACCCACGTCTACCACCAGTACACCCTGAGGGTTGCCGGAGGGCTCCGCGACGCCTTGGCCGAGCACCTCAAGGCCGACGGAATTCCGACCATGATCTACTACCCGCTGCCCCTGCACCGCCAGCTGGCCTACCAGAGCAAGCGATACAGCGACCAGAGCTTTCCCGTTGCGGACCAGCTCTGCGCCGAAGTCCTCTCGCTGCCGATGCACACCGAACTAACTGCGGCGACGCAAGACCTCATTATCCAATCCATCCAAACCTTTTTTGCCTCATGAAAATAACCGTAATCGGAACCGGCTACGTTGGCCTTGTCACCGGCGCCTGCATGAGCGACGTCGGAATGGACGTGGTATGCGTAGACGTCAACAAAGCCAAGATCGACAACCTCAACCGGGGAATTCTGCCTATTTATGAGCCAGGCCTCGACGCCATAGTGGCGCGCAACGTCGCTGCGGGCCGCTTGCACTTCTCTACGGACTTAAAGGCATCCATCCAGGGCTCCGAGGCCGCATTCATTGCCGTGGGAACTCCTCCGGGAGAAGACGGCAGTGCCGACCTGCAGTACGTCTTGGCGGTAGCCGAAGGCATCGGCAGCAGCATCAACGACTACCTCGTAGTCATTACCAAGAGTACGGTACCCGTGGGTACCGCCGAAAAGGTGCGAGGAGCCCTCAAGGCGGCCCTTGACTCCCGCGGATCGAGCCTGGCCTTCGACGTGGCCTCCAACCCCGAGTTCCTCAAAGAAGGCGCAGCCATCGACGACTTCATGAAGCCCGACCGCATTGTTTGCGGCGTGGAATCGGAGCGAGCGCAAGAGGTGCTCAGCCGCCTCTACAAGCCCTTTACCCTCAACGGCCACCCGGTGCTGTTTATGGACATTCCTTCGGCCGAAATGACCAAGTACGCCGCCAACGCCATGCTGGCGACCAAGATTTCGTTCATGAACGACATCGCCAACCTCTGCGAAATCATGGGCGCCGACGTGAACCAGGTGCGCAAGGGAATCGGCAGCGATCCGCGCATCGGAACCAAATTCATCTATGCCGGCATTGGCTACGGAGGCAGCTGCTTCCCCAAGGACGTCAAGGCGCTTGCCAGCACGGCCCGTGAGCAAGGTTATACCATGCGCATTCTCGAAGCCGTAGAGTCCGTCAACGAATCCCAAAAGAGCGTCATGGTCACCAAGATCAAGGCTCATTTTGGCAAGGACCTGCGCGGCAAGCACTTTGCCATGTGGGGACTGAGCTTCAAGCCGCAAACCGACGACATGCGCGAAGCTCCCTCGGTGGTCATTGCCGAAGCCTTGATGGCGCTCGGAGCCACCGTGACCGCCTACGACCCCGTCGCTACCGAAGAGGCCAAGCACCAGCTGCAGGACCGAATTACCTACGCCAGCGACGCCTACCAAGCCCTCACGGGTGCTGACGCCCTGCTGCTGATTACCGAGTGGAGCGAGTTCCGCATGCCCAACTGGGACCGGGTCAAGGATGCCCTGCGCGAGCATACGGTCTTTGACGGACGAAACATTTACAGCGGACCCGAGCTCCGCGCAATGGGCTTTACCTACTGCGGAATCGGAGTGCGATAATTCCGAAACTATGCCACGAATTCTAATTACCGGCGCGGCCGGATTCCTCGGATCGCACCTCTGCGACCGCTTCATTCGCGAAGGCTATGAGGTGGTGGCCATGGACAACCTCATCACTGGCGACCTGCGCAACCTGGAGCACCTTCAAAGCCTGCCCCAGTTTTCTTTGGTGCACCACGACGTGAGCCGTCGCATCGAGCTAAGTGGTCCGCTTGACTATATTTTGCACTTTGCCTCGCCTGCCTCGCCGATTGACTACCTGAAGATTCCGATTCAAACGCTTAAAGTGGGCTCGCTCGGAACCCATAACTGCCTTGGCCTCGCCTTGGCCAAAAATGCCCGCATCCTGGTGGCCTCCACTTCAGAGGTTTACGGCGACCCGCTGGTGCACCCGCAGACCGAGGACTACTGGGGCAATGTGAACCCGATCGGTCCGCGGGGCGTGTACGACGAAGCCAAGCGCTTTCAGGAGGCAATGACGATGGCCTACCATACCTACCACGGCCTGGAGACGCGCATCATCCGCATTTTCAACACCTACGGACCCAGAATGCGCCTCAACGACGGCCGCGTTTTGCCCGCCTTCATCGGTCAAGCCCTGCGCGGCGAGGACCTCACGGTCTTTGGCGACGGAAGCCAAACGCGGAGTTTCTGCTACGTCGACGACTTGGTGGAAGGTATTTACCGCCTGCTACTGAGCGACTACCCGCATCCGGTGAACATTGGCAATCCCGACGAAATCACCATTTTGCAGTTTGCCGAAGAGATCATCAAGCTCACGGGAACCAATCAAAAAATTGTCTTTAAGCCCCTGCCCAAAGACGACCCCACCCAGCGCCAGCCCGACATCACCAAGGCCCGTGCAATCCTAGGCTGGGAGCCCAAGGTCAGCCGCGCCGAGGGTCTTAAGATTACCTACGACGCCTTTCGCAACCTGCCCGACGACCTGCTCTACAAGCAGGAGCACCGCGACTTTAAAGCCTTTAGCAAGTGAAATCCATTCTCGTTACCGGAGGCCTTGGCTACATCGGCTCGCACACCGCCGTGGACCTCATCGCCCGCGGCTACCGAGTAGTTCTAGCCGACAACCTCAACAATACCCGAGCTGAGGTACTCGACGGCATCGAGGCCATTTCTGGTGTTCGCCCCGAGTGGGTCCGGGTCGACCTTGCCGACCAGGCTGCCACCGAGGCTTTTTTGCGGGGTCGTGACTTTGACGGAATCATTCATTTCGCCGCCCACAAGGCGGTGGGTGAGAGCGTGGCCGAACCCGTTGTCTACTACCGCAACAACCTCAACTCGCTGCTCAACCTACTGGACTACCAGCGCGCCAAGCCTTCGTGCGGACTCATTTTTAGCTCCTCTTGCACCGTCTACGGTCAAGCGGATGCGCTGCCTATTCCCGAGTCCGCGCCCATTAAGCCCGCCGAGTCGCCCTACGGCAACACCAAGCAGGTGGGCGAAGAAATTCTGCGCGACGCGGTGCGTGCCTTCGGCCTCAAGGTCATAGCCCTGCGCTACTTCAATCCCATCGGAGCCCATGAATCGGCGCGCCTTGGCGAACTGCCGCTCGGAGTGCCCCAGAACCTAGTGCCCTTCCTCACCCAGAGTGCGGCGGGCCTTCGCGGGGCCCTGCAGGTCTACGGCAAGGACTACCCCACCCGGGACGGAACCGCAATACGCGACTACATTCACGTCGTCGACCTTGCTGCTGCCCATGCCGTGGCCCTGGAGCGCATTTTAAACGCTTCCATGCTTGAAGCGTTTGAAGTATTTAACCTGGGAACCGGCGAGGGATCCACCGTCCTTGAGGTCATTCAGTCTTTTGAGCGGGCGACCGGAATGCCTTTGAGCTGGAGCTTTGCGCCCCGGCGCGACGGCGATGTCGTGGCCGCCTACGCCGATACCCGCCGCGCCACCGAAGTCCTGGGCTGGACCGCCCAAAAATCCCTCGACGAGTCCATGGCGGACGCCTGGAGGTGGCAGCAGGCCCTCGCAAGTAGCTAGCAACTAGCTGCTCGTTTGTACCTTGGAGGTATGCGACACCTTCTCGTTCTTTTGCTCCTCGCGGCCCTGCCGTCCTTGGCGCAGCCGATCTTATTTGAAATTCCGCGCACCAAGTCGTTTCGCATGGATGAGGTTGCACCGACCATGGACCTACGGGCAACGCATCTTGAGGCGCCTGACGAGTTTTCTAAGGCGCATCAGCTCAATGAATTGAAGTCCGTTCACGCCCAACGCTTTGGCATTGCAAAAGACTCAGATCGGGGAGGAATGCTTCAAAAAACCATGGCTGCAGAGCCCTTGGTGCGCGACCAGCTGAGCATGAAGCGGGTTTTCACCGTCAATGGAGTGCAGGTTCCCATTCCTGGCGGAACCCCCAACGACAATACCGTCGCCTTCGGGGATTCCGTAGTTATGACCGCGGTGAACAGCGTGCTCTGGGCCTGGGATCTGCGCAAAGACACCTTTCTCTTCCCGCAGCAGTTTATTCCGCTGGTCGCCGCTTCGGGGGTACAAACTTCGGCCGGAGCCAGCGACCCACGCCTGCTGTATGACCCCGTTGCCGAGCGCTGGGTTCTGCTGTTTTTTGTGGGAAGCAGTCCCGCTGCGAGCCAAATCGTGGTCTGCTTTAGCCAAAGCAAAGACCCCAATGCAGGATGGCACAGCTATACCCTGCCGGGGAATCCGCTCAACAACAACCGATGGAGTGATTTTCCCTCGATGGCCTTCACCGACGACAAGCTGGTAATGTCCATTAACCTCATTATTCCCAATGTGAGTTGGCAGGTTGGTTTCGATGGAACCGTCATTTGGGAGATGGACAAGGCCGCCGGATACGCCGGCGCTGCAACCCTGCCCGCCGAGCTGCACCACGGATTCGCCACCGACGGTCGCTGGATCCGCAACCTGGTCGCGGTCACCGGCTGGGACGGCTACACGTCCAAGCCCATGTGGGCCAGCAACCGCAACTTCGACGCCCAGAACGATACCGTCTTCTTTTTGACCCGCACCGACAGCGCAGTGGGCGGAACGCATTCTTACGAAATTCATCGCCTACGCGCCAGCCAGCCCTATGGTCTGCCTCCCAACGGCCGCCAGCCCTCCACTCCGGCTGCAGACCCCAGTAAGGGCCTTCAAACCAACGACGGGCGCTGGCTTGGAGCCCAAGAGATGCCCGACGGCAGCGTGCATTTAGTTAGCACTACGCGGGACTTTAGTACCCAGCGATCGGCCATCTACCACGGAATCATTCCCTCTGCCGAGCAACCCGATACCCTTCTGGGTCACGTTATCGGTGACGTTCAGCGCTTTTATGGCTACCCCAATCTCACCTGGGTGGGCAACGAAGGCTGCGACGCCGAGGTGCTCATTGGCTTCAACCACTGTTCTCCCCAGGACTTTGCCGGCTTTTCGGCGGTATACTACGGCAACGACGGCAGCTACAGTCCAGTGCGTCACCTCAAGTCGGGTCTGGGCAACATAAGCAAGCTGGGCGGAGCCGAGCGCTGGGGCGACTACTTTGGCATTCAGCAGGACTACGCCCGCCCGGGATTCGCCTGGCTCGCCGGCTTCTATGCCTTGGGCAACGGCGGCAACGGAACCTTCATGCACCTTCTTCAGTCGCCGGATTCTACGCAGCTCTCGGTTGCCCTTAGTTCGGGCGGGCAGGGTTGCTCGAGGTATGCAGAGGCAGCCGTTCAGGGCAGTGGGCCCTTTCAGTTTAGTTGGTCCGACGGCAGCACCACCGCGCGCAGTTTTGAGGGCTGCGGGGGCGATACCCTCTACGTTCGCGTGACCGACGTGCGCGGATGCAGCTACGATGCCATGCAGGTGCTTCCCATGACCAATGCGGAGGCTCCGCTGCTCTTCCCCAACCCTAGTTCCAGCGAAGTTTTTGCGCTTATTGACGTGCCTGGCAAGGGACATGTTGATTTTGAGGTCTTTGATGCCAGCGGGGCCCGCGTTGAAGTGGCCCAGGCCCAAGTCCGCGCCGGACGAAACGAAATTTATGCTTGGCTCGGTCACCTGCCTAGCGGCACCTATGCCGTGCGAATTGGCTTTTGGGACGAGCGGGCAGACCAAGCGGAGTCCTTAATTTTGCACCGCGAAACCCTTATAATTGCCCCTTAATGCACACTGTAATCATTACCGGCGGAGCCGGATTCATCGGCTCGCACGTTCTGCGCCGCTTCGTGCAGCGCTACCCCCACTACCGAGTGGTCAATGCGGATTCGCTTACCTACGCGGGCAACCTTGAGAACCTCGCCGACCTGGCGGATTCCGCAAACTATTTTTTTGAGCGCGTAGACATTCGCGACGCCGTGGCCGTGCAGGACCTCTTTGACCGCTACCAGCCCGACGGCGTGGTGCATTTAGCCGCAGAAAGCCATGTGGATCGCTCTATTGCCGACCCAATGGCCTTTGTAGAAACCAACGTAATCGGCACCGTCAACCTGCTCAACGCGGCGCGCAGCACCTGGGCCGGAGCCATGGAGGGCAAGCGCTTCTACCATATTTCTACGGACGAGGTTTTTGGTGCTCTCGGCGCCGAGGGTCTTTTTAACGAAGAAACCCCCTACAGCCCCAACAGTCCCTACAGCGCGTCTAAGGCCAGCAGCGACCACTTCGTGCGCGCCTACCACGAGACCTACGGGCTCCCGGTAGTGCTGTCGAACTGCTCCAATAACTATGGGCCAAACCACTTCCCTGAGAAGCTGATTCCGCTGATGATTCACAACATCATTGAGGGCAAGCCTTTACCGGTTTATGGCGACGGCAAGTACACGCGCGATTGGCTCTACGTCAAGGACCACGCATCGGCCATCGACGAGGTATACCACCAGGGGCGCAACGGCGAAACCTACTGCATCGGCGGATGGAACGAGTGGCAAAACATCGACCTCGTTCACCTCTTGTGCCGCACCATGGACGCCAAGCTCGGCCGCCCTGAAGGCGACAGCGCCAAGCTCATCACCTATGTCAAGGACCGCCCAGGCCACGACAAGCGCTATGCCATCGACGCCTCTAAGATTCACCGCGAACTGGGCTGGAAGCCTTCCGTGACCTTTGAGCAGGGCCTGAGCGAGACCATTGACTGGTACCTCAGCAACGAAACCTGGCTGCGCAACGTCACCAGCGGAGCCTACATGGACTACTACAGCGCCCAATACGGCGCCTAAGGCATGCTTGAAGGCACCGAGGTCCTGGCCGTCATTCCCGCGCGCTACGCCAGTACGCGCCTGCCCGGCAAGCCCTTGGCCTTAATTGCCGGCAAGCCCATGATCCAGCAAGTCTGGGAACGCGTCTCGGCCGTCCTGCCCGCGGTGGTGGCCACCGACGACGCCCGCATTGCTGAGGTAGTTTATTCTTTTGGTGGTCGGGTTCGCATGACCGCCGTCGACTGCCCGAACGGAACCGCAAGAGTCGCTGAGGTTCTTGCAAACTGGGAGGGTCCGCGCCCCGAAATCGTGCTCAACGTGCAGGGCGACGAACCCCTCGTGCAGGCCCACGACCTCGAAACCCTCGTGCGCCTCATGCGCCGCCCCGAGGTTCGCATCGGAACCCTCGTGACGCCCGCCCGCGCCGCCGACCTCACGTCGCCCAACAACTGCTTTGTGCAGCGCCTGCCCGACGGGCTCTGCATGAGCTTCAGCCGAAGCCCCGAGTGCTGCAGCATCCAGGCTTGGCGCCATGTGGGTATGTATGGATTCCGCGCTGAGGTTCTGCCCCAGTTGGTCGCATTGCTGCCCACGCCCGGTGAAGTCCGCGAGCGGCTCGAGCAGCTGCGCTGGCATGAATCCGGATTCCCGATTTATAGCGCCGAGGTCGCAACCGCAGGCATCGGGGTAGACAGTCCTGAGGATTTGGAGTACGTTAGGTCGTTGCTGGCAGCTAGTAACTAGCTACCTAGTTTCCGAGCAACCATCACCCCATCCCTAAAAGGCAAAAGTTGGTGCTCCACCCGCGGGTCGGCGGCCACATGCTGCACGTAGGCCCTCAGGGCATCAGTCTCGTGGTCGCTGACGCTGGGGTCGGCCACTTTTCCGCTCCACAGCACGTTGTCGGCGAGAATGAGTCCGCCAGGGCGCACGCGATCCACCACCATTTCGTAGTAGGTGAGGTAGTTCTCCTTGTCGGCGTCCAAAAAGACGAGGTCCCAGGTTTCGTCGAGTTGCGGAATCAGTTTGCGCGCGTCGCCCACCCTAAAGTCGAGTTGTGCGGCAAACGGCGAGTCCGCAAAGTACCCGCGCACCCGCGTTTCGAGCTCGGCGTTGACGTCCATGGTTATCAGTCGGCCGTCTGCGGTCAGGCCTTCGGCCATACACAGGGCGGAATAGCCGGTGTAGGTTCCGACCTCAAGAATGCGGCGCGGACCAACCAGCTTGCTGATCAGGCTCAAGAACCGACCCTGCTGGTGCCCGCTGCACATGCGCGGCATTAGTACTTGCTGCCAGGTTTCGCGCTCAATGCGCTCGAGCAGGGCAGAGGGCGCCGCCGTAAACTTGCCGGCGTAGTCGTCGATTTCGGGAGGTAAAAATTCCATGAAGCTCGAGAATTACTCGGTGAGCGTCCCAAGATAGCGCAAACGACTAATGTGCGAGGGTGCAAACATTCGCTCTGCGACGTCCCGCAACTGAGCCACAGTCAGGGCGTTAACCTTCACGACCAGCTCGTCAAAGCGATCGATGCGGTCGTACACGAGGAGCGATTTGCCCAGCCCCGTCATCAATCCTTGACCGCTTTCTTGGGCAAGGGCCATTTGGCCCAGCAGCTGAAGCTTGCCTTGCTCGAGGGCGCGCGGACTAAGGCCTTGGCGCAGCGCATCCAGCTCCTTGCGAATCAGGCGTTCGGCGCGGTCCACGGTTCCGAGGTCGGTGCCGGCATAGACGCCCCAGTGGCCGCCGTCCGCGTAGGCGTTGATGAAGCTCTCGATCTGGTAGGCGATGCCGTGGCGCTCGCGAATGTTCATGCTGAGCCGGCTGTTCATCGCCGGGCCGCCCAGCACGTTGTTGAGCAGCACGGCCGCGGTGTAGTCCTCCTCGTGCACCGACGGAGCCTCTCCACCCAGCACCAAATGGCTTTGGTTTATTTCTTTTTTGATGCTGACGTCAAAGCGAGCCGGCTTGGGCGCGTCCACGCGCTGGGGCGCGGAACCTTCGGTGGTCCATGTTCCGCCAAACTCCTCGGCGAGCCGCGCAAATCGGGCAACTGAAATTCCGCCCACCGAACTCAGTACGGCCTGCTCGGGCCGGTACAGCGCCCCAATGAAGCGCAGCACGTCGGCGCGCTCAAAGCGAGAAACGGTTTCGCGGCGCCCCAAAATGTTCATGCCCAGGGGGTGGTCGGGGTAGAGAAGGGCGTCAAACTCGTCAAAAAGGGCCTCGGACGGATTGTCTTTGTAGCCGTCCATTTCGTCGAGAATCACTTCGCGCTCTTTGGGAACCTCGCGCTCCGGGATCGACGCATGCTTGACGATGTCAAAGAGCAGGTCCATGGCCCGTCGGTAGTGCTCCACCATGAAGCTGGCGTAGAGCAGCGTGTCTTCCTTACCCGTGTAGGCGTTTAACTCGCCTCCCACGCCTTCCAAGCGGCTCAGCACGTGAAAGGCCTTGCGTCGCGCAGTGCCTTTGAAAATTAAGTGCTCGGTAAAGTGGGCGAGGCCCTCGTCGTCGCGAGATTCGTCGCGCGAACCTGCCTTGAGGTGCAGCCCAATGTGGCCCGTGGGCGAAGCCGTAGGTTGGTGCACCCAGCGAAGCCCGTTGGGCAGCGTGGCAACGACAAATTCGGGCCGAATCGGAGCTCCCATCCTAGAGAGAAGGCGGAATCACCGGCCCGTCCAATTGGTCGACCCTTCTAAGAATAGTCCGAAAGGCCAGAGCCTTAGATCCAAACTTGGCCGCGGACTTTTCTTGGAGCCCAGGGGCGTGCACCTGCTGGTAGAGTTGTAAATCCTCGGGCGAGGCAAAGCGGTACTGCGCGGCATAGGTTCGACCGCCGTCTTCGTCAATCATCACTTCATGCAAAACGGCGTCCAGAAACATGCCGGTGGCCAGCACCTCGGGCATGTGAGTGTTGCGCATCCAGTGCAGCCATTCCGCGTGGATGCTGTCGTCGACATTGACCGTTACGTTGTAGGTATACATTACTTTTTAAGTCCCCAGCCGTCCCAAAGCCTTTGAAAATGCAGGTCAAGGCTATCGTTTTGCTTGAGCACGTAGCGAACTTCATCCAGTCGGGTGTGCAGGGTTGCGATCAGGGGTAAAACCGCATTTTTTTCTTCTTCGAGCGCGATGCGGACGGAATCATCAGGGATTAGTCGATTGGACCAGTCGTGGTGCAGGGCCTTGAGCTGTTTTTGAGCAAGCAGCAACTGCCCGTCCCACTGCTCCTCTCGGCGAATGGACTCAAACTTAAAAAGGGCGCGATGGCTGCCGCGCAACCACTCAAAATCGTTGAAGAAAATAGCCTCAAGGCTTGCGTCGTATTCCTTGGTTTTGGCAATCTCGATGTGGCGCTCCATGATAGCGTAGGCATCCATGAATTCTGCGCTGTCGAGGTCTTGAAGAACTTCGTAGGTGGAGTCTACGGTAGTGGCGAGGTCATCGACCTCCGTGCCCAAGGGCCCCGTGCGGCCGCAACCCGTGAGGGCCAAAGCGCTCAGTCCAATCGCAGGAATCCAAAATTTTAGCGTATCCATTCAAATCCAGTGTAGGGCACCAGGGCCTTGGGAATCCGAATGCCCTCATGCGATTGATTGTTCTCGAGCAAAGCCGCCACCACACGCGGGAGCGCCAGCGATGAGCCGTTGAGGCTGTGGGCCAGGTGCGGCTTTCCGTCCTCTTCACTGCGGTAGCGGAGCATTAGACGGTTGCATTGAAAGGTCTCAAAATTGCTCACCGAGCTTACCTCGAGCCAGCGTTCTTGGGCTGCGGACCACACTTCAAAATCATAGGTCAGAGCAGCAGTGAATCCCATGTCTCCGCCGCACAAGCGCAGCACGCGGTATGGCAACTCAAGGTCTCGAAGCAAAGCCGCGACGTGCTCTACCATTTCGTCAAGGCGCTCATAGGATCGGTCGGGGCGCTCCACGCACACGATTTCTACCTTATCAAACTGGTGCAGGCGGTTGAGTCCGCGCACGTCCTTGCCATAGGATCCCGCTTCACGGCGAAAGCAAGGGCTGTAGGCAGTGAGCCTCACGGGCAGGTCGGCCTCGGGCAGAATTTCGTCGCGCAGCATGTTGGTGACGGGCACCTCGGCCGTGGGAATGGCATAAAGCTGGTCCTCGCCCATGTAGTACATCTGGCCGTCCTTATCGGGCAATTGGCCCGTGCCATAGCCTGAGGCGGCATTGACCAGGTGCGGCGGCTGAATTTCGAGGTAACCAGCCGCAGTATTGCGGTCCAAGAAGAACTGAATGAGTCCGCGCTGAAGACGCGCCCCCTGACCGGTGTAGAAGGGGAATCCAGCGCCGCTCACCTTCACACCTCGTTCAAAATCAATGAGTTTAAAGCGCTCGGCAAGGTCCCAATGCGGAACCGCATTCTCGGCCAGGGTCCAATCGGGGCTCCACTCCGCTACGACCTCGTTGTCTTCTGCGGACTTTCCGCGGGGTACCGATTCATGGGGCATGTTGGGCAACCGCAGCAGCTGCTCGCGTTCTTGGCCTTCTAAAGACTCCAACTCGCCGGCAAAACCCTGAATTTTTGCTTTGATTTCTGCCGTTTGCGACTTCATTGCTTCGGCTTGGTCCTTGTGGCCCTCGCGCATGAGTCCGCCAATTTCTTTGGCGAGGCGGTTGGCCTCGGCCTGAAGCGCCTCTGACTCGGTTTGGATTCGCCTGCGCTGCTCATTGAGCGCAAGCAGCAACTCCATAGCAGGGCGCACGTCGAGGTTGCGCTTGGCTAAAGCCGCAATCACCCCCTCGGGATTGGTTCGTATGGTCGAAAGAGTGAGCATTCTGAGGTTGTAAAACTACAAACCCCCTGGCGCCGAAGCTTCAGGGGGTCCTTAAAATTGTAAAAATTAAATTACGCCTCGCCCTGAGCAAAGGGTACCACCGAAACAAAGCTCTTGCCTTCGGCTTTTTTGCGGAATTCTACGATGCCTTCGCTCAGCGCAAACAACGTGTGGTCCTTGCCCACGCCAACATTGTTGCCGGGGTTGTGGTGGGTGCCGCGCTGGCGAACGATGATGGAGCCAGCCAAAGCAGGCTGACCGCCAAAGATTTTCACGCCCAATCGCTTGGATGCGGATTCGCGACCGTTTTTGGAACTACCTACGCCTTTCTTGTGTGCCATGGTTAATTAGGGGTAATTATGAAGCGGCCTCCGTTTTGGCTGCCTTCGTGGTTTTCTTCTTGGGCTCAACGGCTGCGTCGTCGCTGGCTTCAACTTTTTTAGCTGCGGCCTTCTTAACGGGCGCAGACAAGCTAATGTCAGTGATTAAAATCTGACTAAGGGCTTGGCGGTGACCGTTTTTCTTCTCGTAGCCCTTGCGGCGCTTCTTCTTGAAAACAATCACTTTATCACCTTGAAGGTGCCTTAATAGAGTTGCCGACACGGCAGCTCCTTCGATAACGGGGGCGCCAACGCTCACGGAACCATTGTCTTCAGCCAAGAGAACACGGTCGAATGAAATCGACTCGCCTTCTAGGCCAGGTAAACGGTTGACGTACACGCGCTGCTCTTTTTGCACTTTGTACTGCAGCCCTGCTATTTCTACTATTGCGTACATAACGAATTTTCTTAGGGGTTGCAAATATAGGATTAATATCCATGAGAAACGCGATAGGCATTCATAAAATCCCAGCCGGCGCATCGCGCCTCCCTCGTAAGGGTCAGATGCCTCAAGTTTTTATACCTTTAGGCCTCTCCAAAATTCCCAAATATGAAGAACCCTTTTCTCGGAGTTAGCCTCCTTGTGGCAGCTGTAGCCCTACCCTTGAGCGCACAGGTCAAGTTTGAGTCCTTTGACCTTCCGAACGGACTCCACGTAATCCTGCACCAAGACAATAGCAACCCCCTGGTCGCCGTATCGGTGCTTTACCACGTGGGTTCCAAGAATGAAATACCCACCCGCACGGGCTTTGCTCACTTTTTTGAGCACCTTCTTTTTGAGGGCTCCGAGAACATTGGTCGGGGAGAATACATGCAGCTGATTCAGTCCAATGGCGGAGCCTTGAACGCCAACACCAGCAACGACCGAACTTTTTACTACGAAATTCTACCTTCGAACCAGCTTGAGCTCGGCCTGTGGATGGAGTCTGAGCGCATGCTGCATGCAAAAATTGACCAAGTGGGCGTCGACACGCAGCGCGAGGTGGTTAAGGAAGAAAAGCGCCAGCGCGTAGACAACCAACCCTACGCCAGTTTTTTAACCGAGATGTTCAAGCGCGCCTTCACCCAGCACAACTACCGTTGGGTTCCCATCGGCTCCATGGACGACCTCAATGCAGCCACCCTCGAGGAGTTCATGGCCTTCTACAAGAAGTTCTACGTGCCCAACAACGCCACGCTCTCCATTGCGGGTGACATAGATATGGAAGACACCAAGCGGTACATCAATAAGTACTTTCGTGACATTCCCGCCGGAGCCACTGTGCAGCGTCCCAGTGCCTTCGAACCCCCTCTTGGTGGCGAGATCGTCGACACGATCTACGATAACATTCAAATTCCTGCGGTTTTTGCCGGATACCGCATGGTAAGCGAGACCCACCCAGACGCCTACGCCCTTCAAATGCTCAACACCGCCCTTAGCGACGGACCGAGTTCACGCTTCTCCAAGCGCATGGTAGACCAAGACCAGAGTGCCCTCCAGGTCGCAGCCTTCCCCTTTGCCATGGAGCATCACGGAGTATTTATCGCCCTGGCCCTTGCCAATGGCGCCACGTCTACGGGTACCCTGATGGCTACGATGGAAGAAGAAATAGCCAAAATGCAAAACGAGCCCTTGAGCGACAAGGAGTTCACCAAGCTGCTCAATAAGGTTGAAACGGAATTTGTTTCGCGCAATTCCAGCGTGGCCGGAATAGCAGAGAATTTGGCCAACTACCATGTGTACTATGGCGATGCCAACCTGGTGAACTCAGAGATTGAGCGCTACCGCAAGGTTAAGCCTGCCGACATTCAGCGCGTTGCGCAAACCTACCTCAAGCCCGAGAACCGCGTAGTTCTTCACTATTTGCCTAAATCCGCCCAATAAGCCATGAATAAGATTTTACTTGCCCTTTCTTTGGTTGCATCTTCCGCCGCGCATGCCCAGTTGGACCGCAGCATTCGCCCTACTGCAGCCCCGGCGCGCACGCCGACTATTGCCCAATACCAGAAGTTTCAGCTCCAAAATGGCCTCACGGTGCTCTTGGTCGAAGACCACAAACTACCGCGCTTGAGCCTGAGCCTCACCATGGACGTGGGCCAGGTGCTCGAGGGTGAAAAATCGGGAACCGTCAGCCTGCTCGGTGAGCTGCTCAACGAAGGCACCAAGACCTACAGCAAAGAGGCCCTTGACGAAAAGGTGGACTTTATCGGCGCTCGTTTGGGTACGTCCGGAACCGGAGTAAGTACAGGCGGTTTGAGCAAGTACGCCGAGGACCTTTTTGCCCTCAGCGCAGAAGTAGCCCAACGCCCAGCCCTCCCGCAAGCCGGGTTTGATAAGATCAAGGAGCGCACAATCTCGGGACTTAAGAGCCAAAAAGACGATGCTGCAGCCATTCAAGGCGGAATTTTTAACGCCAAAACTTTTGGTAAAAACCACCCAAGCGGGGAGCTTACCACCGAGTCCACCGTGGCCAACGTGACGCTCAAGGACTGCAAAAAGGCCTACATGCTCTACTGGAAGCCCAATGTTGGCGTGCTGACCATAGTCGGCGACATCGACCTCGACCGCGCAAAGGCACTTGCCGAGGCGCACTACGGGGGCTGGAAGGGTTCGTTCACCAAGAAGGCAACCTTCGCCGCACCCTCAGACCTGAACGGAATCCAAGTTCAAGTGGCCAACCGCCCCTCGAGCGTGCAGTCCAACATTCAGATTGGCAACACCATTGAGCTTCCGATCGGGCA
>DBBY01000065.1:80187-81243 GCA_002292855.1 Flavobacteriales bacterium UBA972
CACCACCGTGATGGAGGCATCCGCCGAGGTCCGCAATGCCGTCACCGACAGCGCGGTAGAGCAGTTTATTTATGAAATTAACCGAATCCGCACCGAAGCGGTAACCGACGAAGAGCTTCGGTCCGCCAAAAACAACCTCGCCGGCGGATTTGGCCGCTCACTCGAGCGTCCCGAGACCGTGGCAAGCATGGCCGGCAACACGTTGCTGTACAATCTGCCCGCCGACTACTACAACGGCTACCTGACTCGCCTCGAGGCCGTGACGGCCCAAGACGTGCAGCGCGTCGCCCAGAAGTACTGGAAGTCCGACAAGCTCCTCATTAGTGTCGTGGGCAAGGCCGCCGACATCGCCAAGCCACTTGAGCGCCTGGGCTACCCCGTGAGCTACGTGTCATTTGAAGGCCAGCCCACTGAAGCACCGAAGTTTGACGCCGTTCCGGCTGGTTTAACCGCAGCAAAAGTGATCGAATCCGCACTTCAGGCTATGGGCGGAATCGAGCGCATCAACGCCCTTCAGTCAGTGAACTGGAAGCAGGAAGCGAGCATCATGGGCATTACCATCAACGCTGAGGTTGCCTTCACGGCCCCCAGCACGTTGATCCAAAAGCAAACTTCACCGATGGGTGCAAGTGAAACCCGCTACGAGGGCGACAACGTGACGGTGATGCAGAATGGCGCTGCCAAGGAGCTTTCTGCTGATGAAAAGGCGGAGCTCATGGCCGACCGCTTTTTGATTGACGAACTCGGACTCCTCACGCGTAACGACCTCAAGCTGCAAGAGACGAAGGTCGACGTCAACGGCGAGGCTTGCTATGCCATCGAGATTCCCAAAGCCGGAAGCGACCCCGTGGTGAAGCTGTACAGCATCGCAACGGGATTGCGCATCCGCGAAGCCCGCACCCAAGAGGGTCCCCAGGGCAAGGCGGTGGTCAACGTGGACTACAGCGACTACCGCGAGGTGGGCGGAGTGAAGTTTCCGCACGAAATGAAGGTTCCGCTACAGCCCGGAATGGACCTGATCTTCAAGACGACTGCACTCGACGTGAAGTAAGCGGC
>DBBY01000054.1:0-1890 GCA_002292855.1 Flavobacteriales bacterium UBA972
TGGGCAGAGCCTATTCTGCGCGGAATCCTGGCCCAGTACGGGTCAGCAGTGGTGGTCGGAGGCTCGGGGCTCTATGCCAAGGCACTGCTCGAGGGACTTGACCCCATGCCCCCAGCCCTGCCCGAATTCCGGAGCGAGCTCGAGGCTATTTGGCTCAAAAATCCCGAGGAATTGCGGGCAAGACTGCGCAATCTAGACCCGGAATACGCCGCTGTGGCCGACCTGCAAAACCCAAGGCGGGTGCTGCGGGCACTCGAAGTTATGGAGTCCAGTGGCCGGGCCTATTCTGCCCAGCGCCGGGGCGAGGTCGATCGCGCTTGGCCAGCAGCAGTGCGCGAGGTCGTTCTCGAGTCGGATTCCCAATGGCTTGACCCAAGAATTATGGAGCGAAGCAGGCAAATGATGGCCGAAGGCCTCCGCCAAGAAGCCCTTGGCCTAGAGGCCTTTGCCTCCTTAACGCCGCTTCAAACGGTGGGCTATCGGGAGTTTTTTGAGCCCAAGTCCAGCTCTTTGGACGACCTGGCAATGACCGCGCAGATTGCCCTTCGCACGCGGCAGTACTCCAAAAGACAGCGCACTTGGTTGGCTAAAATTGAGGGGGCTCTGCGCATTCCCGCAGAAGGGGCCTGGAACTACCTTCGCAATAATGCTAGCGCGTAGGATTCTTCTCCCTTTATCGTGGATTTATGCCCTGGGGGCCTGGCTGCATGCGGCCGCCTACCGATGGCGCATCCGAAGCACCTACCAACCCGAGATTGCAAGCGTTTCCATTGGCAATTTACACCTTGGCGGAACCGGCAAAACGCCGCTGAGTCTGTGGATTATGGAGCAGCTGCACCAGCGCTTTGAGCCGGTCTACTACCTCAGTCGCGGCTACGGACGCAAAACACGGGAGCTTCGCGAGGTGACCCTCGAAGATGAACCCCTGGACGTGGGAGACGAAGCGCTTATGGTACGCCAGCACTTTGGCCACAGTAGTGGCATTCGAGTATTTGTTGCCAAGCAGCGCGCCGAGGCCCTTAAAACCATGGGCAAGGTGGGCGCGGTCATTCTTGACGACGCCTTTCAGCATCGCGGAGTCAATGCCGCACTGCAAATCTTGGTCTGTCCCTTTGGGCAGTGGTACACGCAGGATCACGTGGTTCCGGCGGGGCGACTTCGGGAGCATCCCTCGGCCGCTCTGCGCGCTCATGCCGTGGTGGTAACGCGCTGCCCAGGACCGGTGGATCCGCTCACGCGGCTCGACATTCGCAAAACCCTGCAGCTGAGTCCCGATCAAGATTTGTTTTGCAGCTGGGAGCGGTACGGCGAACCCCAGCCGCAATGGGGCGCGGAGCCCTGGGAATCAGTAAAACCCGACAAGGCCATTGCCCTTTGCGGTATCGGACAGCCTCAGGTATTTCTTGCAGGCGTTCGGCGTTTGGTACCCATGGCTGATGCCTTCGTGCTCGCCGACCACGAGCCCTTCAGCAAGTCGGTGGTGCAATCTATTGCTCAAAAATGCCGCGAACGCGGAATTTCTACCATTGTAACCACCAAAAAAGACCGAGCTCGCATGGGTTCCAAGCCCAAGGCATGGTCTGAATTCCGCGTTTATGTGCTTCCGCACGAAATTGTGCTGGACCAGGACGGTCCGCGCCTGCTAAAGTGGCTTCAGCAGGAATGGAAGGCCCATGGGTTCCGTGTACCTTTGCAGCTATGACGCAGCAGGGCTACGAAGCAGTTATTGGTTTAGAGGTGCACGTGCAGTTGAGCACCCTGAGTAAGGCCTATGGCTCCGAAGCCTATGGCTATGGAGAGGCAGCCAATACCCAAATTAGTCCGGTTTCGCTGGGTTTGCCCGGCGCCCTTCCCCAAGCAAACTGGGGCGTGGTTCGAGCGGCTACCCGA
>DBBY01000054.1:2041-5102 GCA_002292855.1 Flavobacteriales bacterium UBA972
GATACGGTTCAGGGCCCTAAAACACTAGGCTTGACCCGTATTCACATGGAAGAAGATACCGGCAAGTCCATTCACGATTTGGATCCGTTCAACACCCTTCTGGACTTCAACCGAGCGGGGGTTCCGCTGCTCGAAGTGGTTACCGAGCCAGACCTTCGCAACGGAGAAGAGGCCTATGCCTTTCTCAACGAAATTCGGCAGTTGGTGCGCTACCTCGATATTTCAGACGGCAATATGGAAGAGGGCTCGCTTCGATGCGACGTTAACATTTCAGTCAGGCCCATCGGGCGAGCGAAGTTTGGGACCAAGGTTGAGGTTAAGAACCTCAATTCCTTTAGGCACGTGCAGAAGGCCATTGACTTTGAGTTTAAGCGCCAGGTGGCTGCGGTTGAAGCCGGAGAAACCATTCTGCAAGAGACGCGCACCTTTGACTCCAGCAAGGGCATAACTACGGTTCTTCGCATCAAAGAAGACGCCAACGACTACCGTTATTTTACCGAGCCTGATTTAGCCCCGGTTCGCCTAAGCCCCTCGTGGATTGAAGGCAACCGAGCCAGCCTCCCGGAGCTTCCTAGGGCGCGCAAGGCTCGCTACCGCAGCGAGCTCGGGCTTTCGGACTACGACGCAGAGCTTTTGACCGACGGCCTTGGAGTCGCGGCGTATTTTGATGCGCTTTTGGCCGCAGGAGCTGGGGCCAAAACAGCCGCCAACTGGATCAACGGCCCCGTAGCGGGTTGGCTGAACGAACGTGCTCTAACCATCGAAGCCTTACCCCTGCCTGCTTCGCGCCTTGCCGCGCTCATTGCACTGATTGAGTCGAGTACGGTAAGCCACAGCGCTGCCCAGCAAATTTTTCTGCGCATGGCTTCAGAGCCTGAGGCGAACCCGCTGCAGCTTGCTGAAGAACTCGGACTCCTGCAGCAAAGCGATGCGCATGCCCTGCAGGGCATAGTTGATGAAGTTTTGGCCGATTGGCCCGATAAAGTTGCCGAATACCAGTCCGGAAAGAAGGGCCTGATTGGTTTGTTTATGGGTGAGGTAATGAAGCGCAGTCGCGGTTCTGCTGATCCCAAAATTGCGACGGAACTCCTTCGCCGTCAGTTAGATTAATAATAATTCACTCAATGACTAAATTTTGGATTGGCGCCACGGCGCTCGCTTTGACTGCCTGCACGGGCAGCGACATCATCCCCCTATCTCTTGAAGTTCCCAATTCCAAAGAAGCCATCATTTTTAGGATTGATGCCAACCAACTTGTTCCTTGGGACACCATTCAAATTACAGACGGGGTTCTTAAAACGGAACTTCCTTTGGACAGCTCCGGAAGCACCTTCTATGCTTTGAGTTTTGACCACGGCGCCAGCTTAAGGCTCGGCATTGAGCGCGGAGACAAAATCAAGGGTAGCGTTTCGCTTACCAATGGCATTACGGACTATGAACTCACGGGTTCAGACCTCTCTGAGCGACTTTTGGCGCACTACAAGCCACTTCGCCAGACCGCCATGCTCATGGACAGTCTTGATAAGCAAGCAGCCACCTACCAGGGCCTAGAGAACGCGGCAGAAAAAAATGCCGAACTGTTCACGGTGTATGAGGCGCGTATCACCAAGCACCGGGACGACCTCAAAACCATGATTGAAGAGAAGCCCGCATCCCTGGCCAATATTTTTGCGCTCTATCAATCTGCCGGCAGCTTTTATTTGTTTGATCCGATGAGGGACTCTGCCCTTTTTCGCACTACGGCTGATGCCATGAGCGAGGCCAACCCAGACCACCCCATTCTTCAGGTCTTTATTAAGAGCGCAATTCGCTAAGCAAGA
This sequence comes from Flavobacteriales bacterium UBA972, assembly GCA_002292855.1. GTDB lineage: Bacteria > Bacteroidota > Bacteroidia > Flavobacteriales > Schleiferiaceae > TMED14. Next base: position 3,862 of record DBBY01000054.1, read on the forward strand.
TCATATAGAGCGAGCGGTTCAATACCTGCATGTTCGATAAGAGGCTGTCTCCACCGAGGCGGCTTTTTTTTGTGCCTACCAAGGCCCGGTGCGTAAAAATGGCTGCCTCTCGGGGAGGTAGTTTTTTTGTGTCTGCCCCAACCACTTCGCATAAAAAAAGCCGCCCTTGCGGGGCGGCTCTTAAAACTTCGAAGGAAGTCCTATCGCTTAATCAAGATTTCGCTCTTGGCATTACCTCCCTGGCTGCGGGTTAGGATGTACTGACCCTTGGCCAAGCCATCCAACTGCATGGGAACAGCCTTGATGCCTGCGGTATTGTTTAGGTCTACCCGACGCACCAGACGACCGTCCATAGTGCGAAGAGTTAGCGTAACAGCACCCTCTAAAATGGGCACACGGACCATGTCAGAGGCAGGGTTTGGGTAAATTCCCAAGGACTCTTTATCGGCAATTACTGCGTCATTCGACGAGCCAAGGGGACGATTAACGCTGGTTGTAGTGGTTTGGAACCAACCGCGTCCGTGCGTGGCGATAAAGAAATCTCCCTCGGTCGGCGACGAAATCGGGTTGTTGGGGTCGTACAAGAAGTCCGTGCGGTACTGCTCAATCTCAAAGACCGGTACACGAGCCATGCCGTTGTTCTCTTCGCTGTAGGACGGAGTGGCCGAGGTAATATTATCGGTCATGAATACTCCCCACTCAGAACCAACCATCAGGCGGTTGGGGTTGCCCTTGTCAAACGAAACCGAATAGCAAGGCATGGTCGGCAGATCGCCCTGCTTGTTCTGGAAGGTCGGAGCAGCGGCCAAAGCATTAGTCGAGACTTGAACGTAGGAGGTATTGCCATAGTTGCCTAGGCTCACTGCAACGCGGTTTGCATCGCTAGGATGCACATCAATTCCGGTAACCGAACGACCCGACCAGTTGCCAATTAGGGCAACAGTAATCAAGTAGTTGGCCGTATCCGTTAGGGAGGCTTGACTCGCTTTGCGAGCCGCTAGCAGGTTTGAAATACGGTAAAGACGTCCGCTGGTGGTGGACACAAACAAATGATTGCCATCGTTCGAAATCTTCATGTATTGGGGCGTAACTCCGTTGCCAAGATGCGCGATCTGCCACCATTCGGGGGTCTTACTAAAGTCATGCACCTCACGGGTCATGAAAATTCCTCCAATTTTTGGGAAGGTTGCCGTCGTATGCGAAGTCAAACCCACAAAAAACATCGACTGAATGGGGTCTTG
>DBBY01000021.1 GCA_002292855.1 Flavobacteriales bacterium UBA972
AAGGCAAGGCGATTTTGGTCCGCGCGCCAGGATTGGAGCTCGGCGGTGGTTTTTAAAACCTTTAATGATTGCGGCACGATGGCCCAAAACTAAAGTGCCTGAATAGAATTCCGTACCTTTGTAGGCCATTTTAGGGGCAGTACGAGATTAGATTATGACAAAGAGGCGGATTTTATATGTTTCTCACGAGATAAAGCCCTATTTTCCAGAGGGAGAGATGGCTTCAATGGCCTTGGCCTTCCCCAAAAAAATGAACGAGCTTGGCCACGAAATAAGGGCCTTTATGCCCCGTTTCGGCTTGATCAACGAGCGACGCCACCAGCTTCACGAGGTAATTCGACTGAGCGGAATCAATGTGGTCATCAACGACTACGACCAGCCCTTAGTCATTAAGGTGGCTTCGGTGCCCGGAGCCCGCATTCAAGTTTATTTTATTGACAACGAGGAGTATTTCAAGCGCAAGGGCAGTTGGGAAGACGACAAAGGCGCTTTTTATGCCGACAACGGAGCGCGCTCCCTGTTTTTTAGCAAGTCGATTATTGAGACCATCAAAAAGCTTGGGTGGCAGCCTGACGTAATCCACATCATGGGATGGATGTCGGCGCCTCTGCCCGTTTACCTGCGTCAGTTCCACGCTGAGGATCCTCATTTTGCCGGCACTAAGTTGGTGTACAGTCTTTTTGATAACGGATTCAAGGGCAGCCTCGACGACGGACTCGAGCAAGGCATGGCCTTCGACGGGGTCAAGAATCCAGAATTGTTCAACCAGCCTACGGCGGATTCGCTGTATTGCCAGGCTTTGCGCAGCGTAGATGCAGTTCTTGAAATGTCTGATTTGGCCCCGGCCGCAGCCATTGCTGCCGCCAAAGATGCCGGCGTGCCGGTGCACGACGGGAGGCCATTTATGGAGCAGCCCGCCCTGCTCGACGCTTTTTATGAGTCGCTTTTTGCCTAAGTCCTTCTTTGGGGTTTTTGCTCTTGCTGCTGCCTTGGTCGGCCTGACCTCCTGCGAGAAGTCCAGCGGAACCATAGGCATTGATTTTGCCGACGATTCCCAGCTTTCTTTTGGGAGCCTCAAGGAAGTTTCTATAGCATCTTGGACCGAGGATTTTGATTCCCTAATCACCCTAATGCCCAACGCCTTGATGGTGGGCAGCTACGACGACCCCGTCTTTGGCAGGCCAAGCGTCTCTTTTGGCGCTCAGGTTATACTGCGCTCCGTGGCCCCAAAGTTTGGCCAAAATGCCACACTGGATTCGGCCATAATGATCCTGCCCTACTCGGGCTGGTACGGAGACACCAGCGCCGCCTTCACCGTGCGGGTCAACCGCAGTGCCGCGCCCTTAACTGACTCTATTTACTACGGATTCAGCACATTGAGCCCTGGTTTTCTCTTGTGCGATACCACGTTTAGCCCCGATGCCGTGCTAAAGACGCTGAAGTCGGGAGCGCGCGTTGGCAAGGCAGCCCTTGCCCTACGCCTTGACCCGGCACGCCTGGAACAGTGGATTATTGATGAGGCGCAGGCTAGGCCCATTAACTTCTCGACCAACCAGTTATTCATAGAATACTTCCGCGGACTCGTGGTTTCGGGTGGCCCCGGCAACCAGGCCGTGTACCAGTTTAATCCGGGCGACCCGTCGGCTAAAATCCGCCTGTTTTATACCAACGACAGCATTCGCAGCGATACCTCAGCCGCAGGCAAGGATTTTGGGCTTTATGAGCTTGCCTTCTCGTCGGGAGTTCAGAGTTTTAATCGCATTGAATTCGATCGAACTTCGGCCGAGTTTGACCTTGCCGACCAGGATTCAATCCTCGGAGAGACGACGACCTACGTGCAGGGCCTAGGCGGCGCGGTCACCATGATTCGCCTGGACGGACTAAAGGCTATTGCAGACAGCGGCTATGTGGTGAACTATGCCGAGCTGGTCGTTCCCGTCAGGGAGGGTTCAAATCTGCGCTATGCGGCCCCGGCCTCCCTGAATATTTTGCAGGTCGATGGCTACTCCAAAACCCTGATTCGCGACTACGCCCGAGGTAACATCGGGGGGAACTTCACGGCGACCGGAGTGCTGCGCAAGGGGGCCTACCGCTTTGTGGTCACAAGGCATGTTCAGGATTTGCTGCGAAACGGCGATACTGCGAGTTTTAAGATGATGCTGGTCCCGGAGCGCATGGCGTCTTCGGCCGCTCGAGCCGTGTTGCATGGAAGTGCCGACGCAGTGGAGCCAATGTCCTTAAATTTGTGGTACACCAAACCAAACTAGATAGCTTATGTGCGGCATTGTCGGCTACATCGGGCCCCGCGAGGCCTACCCAATCCTAATTCAAGGTCTTAAACGTTTAGAGTACCGCGGTTACGATTCCGCCGGAGTTGCTCTCTCCAACGGACGCTTGGATATTTTTAAAAAAATGGGCAAGGTTTCGGCCCTTGAGGCCGTAGCTGATTCGGAGCGCCCTCAGGCGACCCTCGGAATTGGGCACACTCGCTGGGCGACCCACGGCGAGCCAAGCGACCGCAACGCACACCCGCATTCGTCGAATTCCGGCCGACTGGTTATTGTGCACAACGGAATCATCGAGAACTACGCCCAGCTCAAGGAGCTCCTTGTGGGGAAAGGCTACACCTTCTCGAGCGATACCGACACCGAGGTTCTTGTGAACTTCATCGAGTACATTCAAGACCAAGAGAAGGTCAACCTTCAGCAGGCCGTGCGCCTCGCCCTCAACGAAGTGGTTGGTGCCTACGCCATTGTGGTAATGAGCACCGACGAGCCCGACCAGATGGTGGTTGGACGCCTGGGTTCTCCTCTGCTGCTCGGTCTGGGAGACAACGAGTTCTTTGTGGGCAGCGACGCTACCCCCTTTATCGATTCTACTAAGAAGGTCATCTACCTCGAAGACGGCGAAATGGCCGTGATTCAGCGCAGCGGAGTCGTCGTGCGCAAAATTGCCAGCGACCTGCCGGTTGACAACGTCATCCACAAGCTTCAGCTCGACCTAGCGGCCATTGAGAAGGGCGGATTTGATCACTTCATGATCAAAGAAATCTTTGAACAGCCCAAGTCCATTCTCGATACCGTGCGCGGACGATTGAATTTCAAGACGGGCGAAGTCAAAATGGCCGGACTCGACGCCATCAGCGACAAGCTCCTCGGCGCGCAGCGCATTCTTATTATTGGCTGCGGAACCTCTTGGCATGCAGGCCTGGTGGGAGAGTACCTCATTGAGGACTTGGCCCGAATTCCGGTGGAGGTGGAGTACGCCAGCGAGTTTCGCTACCGCAACCCCGTAGTGGGACCCCTCGACGTGGTTATTTCGGTTTCTCAGTCGGGCGAAACCGCCGACACCCTCGCTGCCATCAAGATGGCCAAGGCCAGGGGTGCCACGGTTTTTGGAATCTGCAATGTGGTCGGTTCTTCGATTGCGCGCGAAACCCATGCCGGAGCCTACACCCACGCCGGCCCCGAAATCGGCGTTGCCTCGACCAAGGCCTTCACTGCCCAGGTTGCGGTGCTCACCATGATTGCCATGTGGCTCGGGCAGCAAAAGGGCCAACTGAGCGCAGCGCGTTCTGCGGAATTGGCTCGTGAACTGGAGCTGATTCCGGCCAAGATTCACAGCATGCTCCAGCTGGACGGCCAAATTCGAGAGATTGCCAAGACCATGGTTGGCTGCAGCAACGCGCTCTTTTTGGGCCG
>DBBY01000005.1:0-2713 GCA_002292855.1 Flavobacteriales bacterium UBA972
GGCAAGAACCAGGCATGCAAGGGCTGTAATGCGCGCTCTGCGCGTGGCAAAACGCCCCAAGATAGCGTCCGCCGAAAGGGCCGCAATGCCCAGCAGCATAGCCGCTGCAGCAAAATCAAAAAGACTCCAGTGCACCTCGCCGGTGACAAGCATAGCGATCACAGGAATCGTCCAAACAAGGGCAGCGAGGAGCAGGAGGATTAAACGTCGTTTCATGATTGTACTGGGCGAAATTTACGGCAGAATGTAGGCGCAGGAGCGATTCCAGGGCTGTACCTTCGGCAGCTAGACGCCAGGCTCCTTTTGGCGCGATTAAATAGCCATACCCTGACCGCCAAAGCATGAAGTTTGCCCACGCCGCCGCCGCCCTTTCGCGAGGATGCTACCGAATCCCCGGAGGTTTTTTTGCCGCAAAAATGCTCAAGGCCCTGGCGCAGTCGGGCCTTCAGGAGCAGCAAGGTTTCACCACCTACCGCTTTTGCGGCATGACCTTTAGAGTAGAACTTCAGACCAACCTTGGCGCCAAGATGTTCTGGCGCGGAGCACACTCCTGGCCCCCAATTTTTGTGCTTCAATCCATGATTCGTCCGGGCTTTGTCTGCGCGGACTTAGGCGCCAACCAGGGCGAATACACCCTATGGATGAGCAAGCTCGCTGGGCCCAGTGGCGAGGTTCACTCCTTTGAACCCTCGCCCAAAATGATTGAGCAGCTTCGCGAAGTGTTGAGCCTCAACCCGCAACAATCAGCCAATACCACCGTGCATCCTTTTGGCATGAGCAATGCCGACGAAGACGTGATTTTGTACTTGCCCAAGGCCGGCAGCCAGTCTGCCAACGAGGGGGCTGCCACGGTATTTCGCACCTCTGAAGACGACCAAGTGCTGGCCACCATTCCGCTCAAGGAGTCGGGTAAGGCCTTTGAATCCGCCACTAAACGCCCGATCGACTTTATCAAGCTCGACATTGAAGGATGCGAAATGCGCGCCCTTGCCGGCATGACCAAAATACTTCAACGCGACCGGCCGATCCTGCTGGTTGAGGTGAATCGGTGGGCCCTAAACTCCGCGGGTTCAAGCCCCGAGGAGCTGGGTAGTTTTTTAGAAAATTTGGGCTACGAGCTCTACCTCATTGAGCAAAGGGGGCGCCTCAAAAAAATCAGCATTGCTGCACTCAGCTCGGTGAGCGACGTCAACATTGTAGCGAGGGCCAAGTAGCAAATCCTCCTGGTGCAGATTTTAAGACGCGGAATTTTACCTACCTTTCCTTCATGAAGAATTTACACGCACTCTTTGCATTAGCCCTATGCTTATTTTTAGCAGGGAATTACCAGGGCCATGCCCAATCCAAAGACCAAACCTTTGACGCCCGAAACCTTGTTGGAGGCCGCAGCTATGTTTTCACGCTGAGAAACGGAGACGACATTACGGCTGTCTTGGACTCTGCTGACCTGAGCTACATCCATATTAGCGACAACATTTATGGTCCACGAAGGGTCCTCTTAGCCGCAGTCAGGGCAGCCAAAGAGATTAAGATTACCGCGGCAGGCTTTTACCCAAACCCCGACGCCGGCCGCTATTTTTATGGGCCAACGGCCATTCTAAACCAAAAAGGCGACCGCTACTTCTACACCAATTTTGCCCTGGCCAACCTGTCTTATGCCCCAAGCAAGTACGTCACCACTTCGGTTGGAACCGTCTGGCTTCTCGACCTATTTGGTATTCTCAATGTCAACCCCAGCCTCAAGGTTGGGCTAGAGGTGGCACCCAACCTGCACGTCGCAACGGGTGGCACCATGATTTTTGGCTACAATGCCTGGGTAGAAGAAGGTTTTGCCTTTGCGCTGCCCTTTGTCAATGCAACCTTGGGCGGAACCGAAAACAACATCACCTTGGGAATGGGACTTGCGGGCAGTCGGCTCGGAACCATGCAGGGCTTTGAATGGGCCCAAACACCCACCGTCACCATGGGTTTCTCGCGGAGGATTTCGGAGCGCTACATGATTGTTTCTGAAAACTACCTCATCTCTGCAGACGGCAGCCAGCTCGGCATCGCTTCAGGGTTTTTGCGCAGGCTCAATGCCCGAAACGCCTGGGACTATGGCTTTGCAGCCTTTATTTTTGAAGGCGGAAGCTTCGCTCTTCCCTTGGCCAGCTACGCGCTGCGTTTTTGACGAAAAGAATCCCTACCGGGTTTTTTACTCCGCAGCCCAAACCATCAATTCTAATTCAATGACTAAAAAGCGGATGTGGACCCTAATAGTACTTTGCGCAGTGGTAGTTATCGGAATTGCCATTGCCTCCTTTAGGTCCGGAGGGATTGAGACCCCCAACTACCTCGTGCTCAAAAAGTACGGCGACGTGGAACTGCGTCAGTACTCCAACATGATTGTGGCCAAAACCTCGGTCGGCGACAATTCCTTTGAGAATTCCGGGAGCAACGGATTCAGGGTCATCGCCAACTATATTTTTGGCGGGAACGACCGAGGCCAAAAGATCGCAATGACCTCGCCCGTGGTCATGGATTTGAGCGACAGTGCCACCATGTTTTTTGTGATGCCCAGCGAGTTCCGCAAGGAGGACCTCCCCACGCCAACTTCGGGCAAGGTGGCCATAATCGAAGAAGGCCCTAAGGTCCTTGCCGTGATCCGCTACGGAGGTTTTTCGTCGGACCAAAAAATAAAGTCCGAATGCGATAAACTAGGCCGAGTCCTGCA
>DBBY01000005.1:2789-9917 GCA_002292855.1 Flavobacteriales bacterium UBA972
TGGGACGTGGTGAACCGCAGAAACGAGGTGGCCGTGGAGGTGGTTTGGCCCAGCTCTAACTGATACAGAGCCAATTCCCTTTACTTAAGTAGCAGCCCATGACGGCAACTGCTCTGTGGTGTTAAGTGAGGTTGTTCTTAGTATTAACAAGCCTCTTCAAAAGGTTTATAAATTAACCTTTTGAAAATATTCAATGGGTTTTTGACGAATTTTTGATAACATCAGGGAGATACTATTGCTTCGGATTTTTACATCTTAAACAATATTCCTGATGAAACTTAACTTATTTCTCCTTTCTCTTCTCACTGCCTTTGCTGCAACGGCCCAAATTAGTGGAGACCTACTGCCTATCGCATACCGCATGAACGCAACCGGTGCTACCGACGAAGTTCTGTTTGTCTGTACCAATAATTTGGCAGGAGGTACCGTACTACAATTCACTGATGCGAAATTCACCACTAATGCTCAAGCCCAATGCGCTGGCGGATTAACCTGGACGGCGCCTGCCTCTGGCTTGCCCGCAGGCTCCATTATCAGCATTCAGACCGATTTAGGAGTTGCAAATCCTGGTACCGCAGTCGGTTCAACTTTTGGATTGAGCTCAAGCGGTGACCAGTGCATTGTTTATCTCGGCCCGGTAACCAGCCCTACCTACATTACAGCCTTAAGTTCTAAAGCTTGGACAACAGGTGTCTTGACTACCTGTTCGGGTTCAAATAGCATTCTGCCTTCCACTCTGTCTTCGTCTACTTCCATAAGTTTGGCCACTGCGCCCGGAAGCGTGAGTTCCAATTCAGCCAATGCATACTTCACTGGGAGTCAAAGTGGAACTTGGGCTAGCATCAAGGATTCTATTACGAATCCGCTAAAGTGGCTGGCTGCGGCTTCAGGCACGGCGCCTCAAACCTGGCCTGCATGGAACTTTCCTGGCCCACCCGCGGTGACCTCAGCGTACATTAAAAGTGCAACCGAGATCAATGTTGTTTTTTCTAGGGATATGAACAGTGTCAGTGCTACGAATTTGACTAACTACATTGGTTTGCCTGGACTAAGCTCTGCCACCATGACCCAAAATGGCAGTCTTTCTGATACCGTAACCTTAAGCATACCTAACGGATTCAGCAATGGCTCATCCTACTCGCTTTTAGTCAGTAATGTGACGGATGCACAAGGCGTTGGAATTTTTACTCCTTTCAACTATACTTTTTCGTACCAAACCGCTGCCCAATTTAGCGGCCGGAGTAAGGTGATTGAAGAAGGAGGTCCAGCTCAAACTGTTACCTTGACGATTACCAATCCGTCCAATACGACCTTGGACTTATTGATTCAAGGCCTTCCCTGGAGCACTGCTTCTTCAAACGATGTTTCAATAAGTCAATTCAGTATCCCAATTACTCCAACGACAACTTCAGTCTCATTCAGCATAAGTGCCACGAACGATGTTTTGCCTGAAAACGATGAGTACTTCGTCGTCAAATTGTCTGGAGTTACTGCGGTAGGTCCAAACTTTTTCACGACCTACATCAAGGATAACGACAAGATTGTTCCAAATACCACTAAGCGGATTGAGTTAGCCCATCGGAGCTCATTTAAACCCGACACCTCTGGAAGCACTTGCGAGGTAGTTGCTCACGACCCAGCAAGCCAACGAATCATAACCAACAGTGCTGTTCAGAACCGAGTTGACATTTCGGATTTTTCAAATCCCGATAGCATTGTCCTTATTCAATCTATTGATATGACTCCTTATGGCGGAACCACCAGCGTTGCGGTTAAAAACGGACTAATTGCCGTTGCCAGCCCTGATACGGTGGAGACTAACCTTGGTAAGGTCGTTTTTTTCAATATCAATGGCACCCTACTGGGCACTGTTCAAGTTGGCGCATTACCCGACATGATAACCTTCACCCCCAACGGTCAAAAATTACTCGTTGCGAACGAAGGCCAGCCTAACGACGATTATTCAATAGACCCCCAAGGATCGATCAGTATTATTGATGTAACGGATACCATCTTCACTGCGGCTGACGTTACTACGATTTCGTTCACTTCATTTGATAATCAGCTAGTAACACTTAAAGCTCAAGGCTATCGGAATACAACTTCAAACAGTACACTCTCACAAGATGCTGAACCAGAATATATTACCGTATCTGACAACAGCCAAATTGCTTGGGTTACCCTTCAAGAAAACAATGCAATAGCACGAGTAAGTGTTGACAGCGCAGTAGTTACTCATATTTTCCCTCTCGGAACTGCAGACATGATGAGTTCATCACGGAGTATGGATGCTAGCGACCAAGGAACTTCGATTATCCACGCAAATTGGCCTACTAAACAGTTTTTTATTCCTGACGCGCTCGCTCAGTTTAGCCGAAACAACCAGGCCTATTTAATTACTGCTAATGAAGGAGACGAACGGGAATACAGCGCCTTGAACGAGCGCTCCTCAGTGAGTTCATTAACATTAGATGCTGGCGCATACCCCAATGCGGCCATGCTTAAGGAGTCTCACGCTTTGGGCCGCTTTCGTGCCACTAACAAAAATGGTGATACCGATGGAGACGGTGATATTGATCAAATTCACGGAGTGGGCTCGCGGTCATTCTCTATTTGGAATGCTTCAACGGGTGCACTCGTTTACGATTCTGGAGATTTGATGGAGCGATACATTGCCAACCACCCGACATGGTCAAAAATATTCAATAGCGATTCCGAAGAAAACAAATTCAAGGCACGAAGCCGAAGCAAGGGCCCTGAACCAGAGGGAGTATGCATCGCAGAATTTGGTTCGCACACCTATGCATTTGTTGCGGCGGAACGAATCGGCGGAGTATTTGTGTTTGGCTTGGACAATCCGGTCAATCCAGAATTTATCGACTATATAAATACCCGCAATGACAGTGTTCTTGGAGGCGATCTCGGGCCAGAAACCCTTGCATTTGTAAAGCCCCAAAACAGCCCTGACGGGATGCCTTATATCTTGGTGGCCAACGAGATAAGTGGTACTATTTCAGTCTTTGAAATTCAACGAGCCAACATCGGTCTACCCGAGGAGCAGTCGTTCCAATCATTTGCCGTTTATCCTAACCCAACCAATGGTCTTATCGAGTTCAAGCTGCAGCGCGATCTGTTCGTAACCGATTTAACTGGAACCATTGTGTACCGCAATCAAAATGTCCAGTCATGTGACCTAAGTAATTTGCCGAGTGGTGTTTACTTCATTCATGGCGACTTCGGGGTGGCGAAAGTTGTTAAGCTCTAAATTCGATTTAGTCGATTTACTTAAAACCGCCTCTGACGAGGCGGTTTTTTTTTGCATCTACGAGCAGAATCGAACTGCTACCTGAAGTTTAACAATCGCTAATTTCAAACCCTTTTAAACTCCTACTTTTTTTATAGGAGTTTTGTACCTTTGGAACGTGATTCCCCTCTCTTTTACCCACGTTATTGTCGGGGGTGGCCTAAGTGGCAGCCTCGCCCTCATTGAATTGCTTCGCAAATACACTGCGCCAATTTCGATTGCCGTACTCGAAGAAAGTCCGCACCGCTTGTTTAAAGGCAAAGCCTATTCGGCCGACGTTTCCGTCCAGGTACTGAACGTTCCGGCTGACCACATGAGCGCCTACTGGGATCAACCCTTGCACCTCGTCCAATGGCTGGAGGCGCGCGGGCTAAACTATGGGGCCAGCGACTTCATTCCACGCCAACTCTACGGAAGCTACCTCGCCGAAACCGTCCATGAGGCCCTTGGAACCCATCCCCAGCATCGTGTTCAGTTTTTCATGGAACGCCTCGAAGCCATTCAACCCGACGGACACAATGGATACGCGCTTCGTTCTGCCAAGCACGATTTTACCGCCCAGCATGTTTGGATTGCCACCGGGAACTTTAGTCCTGCCGACCTCGTGTCTGACACTGAAGTCGTGCAGCACCCCAACTACTTAGGTGACCCTTGGCGTGGCGCTGGCCTGCGGTTCATTCCCAACGGAGCCTCCATTCTACTCGTGGGTACGGGGCTTACTATGGTCGACCAAGTGCTTTCACTCCAGGCTCAAGGCCACCACGGGGCAATTTATGCTCTTTCTCGGCGCGGATTTTATCCGCAACCCCACCAGTCGAGCCCAGCATATTCATGGTTTGCGGACTACGCCGGCATCCCTACTAATCCCTTGAGCCTTTTGCAGCTGGTGCGTTCCGAGGTGCAGCGAGCTGCCGAGCTTGGCATTCCATGGACCTCTGTGGTCAACGACCTAAGAACCTACACACCAATGCTTTGGCAACAATGGGACTTATCCCAGCGCCAGCAGTTCCTGAGGCACGTGCGGCCCTATTGGGAGGTGCACCGCCATCGGCTTCCTGCCGACAGCATTGCGGCCCTCAACAACCTTGAACAACGCGGGCAACTCATGCGCTTCGCAGCCCGCCTAGAAAATGTCGCCGCTACCGAAAAGGGCTTCTGCGTGCGCTTTGTTCCGCGCGGGGCACGATCAGCCCAAACCCTAGACGTAAACTGGATTTTGAACTGCACTGGCCCGCAGTCACTAGGCAAAAAGCTCAACGAGCCCTGGATTCAATCTGGAATTGCCAACGATCTTCTTAAGTCTGATGCTCTTCAACTGGGCATTGAACTTGGCACCAAGGCCAACAACAGGCTTCATCTAATCGGACCACCCCGAAAGGGAAGCTCCTGGGAAAGCACCGCGTTGCGAGAAATCCGCCAGCAAGTAAAAGAAGAAGTAGCTAAAATCTAAGCTCTTGAATATCAGTTAGCAGCCCCGAGCAGAATCGAACTGCTATCTAAAGTTTAGGAAACTTCTATTCTATCCGTTGAACTACGGGGCCGAAGCCTGCAAAATTAACCCTTGAAGCTGCAGCGGCAGCGATGCCTCGCCCTAAGAGCCTAAATTCGCAGCATGCGAAACCTCAGCCTTGCCCTAATCCTCGCCTTTGCCGCACAAACCTCTTGGGCGCAGCAGCGGTCTAGCCCTAAAAAAAACAAGTCCGCACAGGCATTTGAAACCGTTTTTGAACGGAGCCTTGGCCAGGAATCGCCGACCTACCTGGAGATGATGGACTACTACCGCACACTGAGCGCGGCCTACCCCGGCGTCATGAAGCTGGTGGAACTGGGCGAAAGCGACGCAAACTACCCGCTGCATGCCCTGATGCTCAGCCTGGAGGGCGATTTTGATCGGGACCAATGGGAGGCCAAGGGCAGCCTTGTCGTGCTCATCAACAACGGAATTCACCCCGGCGAACCCGACGGAATTGACGCGAGCATGATGCTGGTGCGCGATGCGGCAATGGGCCGTCAAAAGCTGCCAGCCAACACCGTGCTGGTGGTGATTCCCTGCTTTAACATTGGCGGAATGCTGCAGCGCAGCCCCTACCACCGCGTGGATCAGGAAGGTCCGCGAGAGTTTGGCGCCCGCGGCAACAGCCAAAACCTTGACCTCAACCGCGACTTTATGAAGGCGGACGCGGCCGAAACCCGCAGCCTGATCCGCGCCATTGAATGGGTGAATCCGCTGGTTTTAATCGACAACCACGTGAGCAACGGTGCGGACTACCAGCACGTTATGACTCTGCTCAGCACCCAGTCTGAAAAGCTCGGTGGTGCAATGGGTCGTCTGCTGCGCGAAGAGCTCGAGCCTGAAGCCTACCGCCGCATGAAGGATGCGGGATTCCCGATGGTTCCCTACGTCAACCACTGGGGCACCACGCCCGAGAAGGGCTGGGACGCCTACTTGGAGGGTCCGCGCTACCTCAGCGGCTACGGCGCGGTGCGCAACATCTACAGTTTTGTTCCCGAAACCCACATGCTCAAGCCCTTTGCCGACCGAGTGAGGGCGACCTACGCGCTCAACGTGGCTCTGATTGAAACGTTTGCAAAGCATCGCGAAGCAGCAGCCGAAGCGGTCGAGGCCCAGCGCAAGGCAGAAGCCGCCGCAGTCCGCTTGCCGGTGGCCTGGACCATTGATACGACGCAGGTGAATCGGGTTCCGTTTTTGGGATACCAGCGCGGAACCAAACCCTCAGAGGTCAGCGGGCAGCCCCGGCTATTTTATGACCGCAGCAAGCCCTTTAGCATGGATGTTGCCTACCGCGACGTGGCCGTTGCGAACCAGTGGGCCGACATTCCAGAGGCATACATAATTCCGCGCGGATGGACCGAGGCATGGTCGCGCCTGACGGCCCACGGAATTAGCTACCGCGAGCTCACCCGCGACACGACGCTGCGCGTGGAGGTGACCTACATCGAAGGCTATAAGGCCTCGCCGCAACCGTACGAAGGCCATTTCACCCTTAGGGACATCAAGACCCGACGCGATACCCTCGAGGTGAAGTTTTTGGCGGGCGACTACCTCGTGCCGGCCAATCAATCGCATCGCCGATACCTGGCCGAGGCCCTTGAAGCCGATGCCCCAGACGGCCTACTTGCCTGGGGATTTTTTAATGCGGTGCTGCAGCAAAAAGAGGGATTCAGTGGCTACGCCTTTGAAGACACTGCCGCCAAACTGCTCCGCGAGCGACCCGCTCTTAGGGCGGCGCTGGAAGCCAAAAAAGCCTCGGACGCTGACTTTGCAGGCGACGGGGATGCCCAGCTCAACTGGCTGTTCAAGCAAACCGAGTACTACGAGCTGCGGCACCGGAGGTACCCGGTGTACAAGTTGTTCTAGAACAGGCCTGGCAAACGTTTAACGCACCGTCGCCCCAACCGGAAAGTCTCCGTCGGGCTGCACAAAGGCAAGCTTGCCCGTTTCGGGGTTGTCGGCCATAAGAATCATGCCCTGAGACTCGATTCCGCGCATTTCGCGAGGCGCGAGGTTGGCCAGCAGAATCACTCGACGGCCCACCACGTCTTCGGGCGCAAAATGCTCCGCAATGCCGCTCAACACCGTGCGGCGGTCTATGCCCGTGTCGAGCGTGAGCTTGAGGAGGCGGTCGGCCTTGGGAACGCGTTCGGCCTCGAGCACCAGGGCCACCCTAAGGTCTAGGGGCGCAAACTGATCAAAGGTGATTTCTGGAGCAAGGGGCGCAAGGGGCGTTGATGGCTCTGTCATGCTGGTTGGGTTTGCAGCCGATGCCGCATGCAGCTTTGCGCGCTGTGCTTCGACCTGTTCG
>DBBY01000018.1 GCA_002292855.1 Flavobacteriales bacterium UBA972
AGTCCGTTCAAAGAACAAATTCACAGTGGTGCGACGGCTGGTTGGGTCGGCGAACATGCGCGCCTCGAGGGGGTGCTTCAGTACCACCACGTGGGAGGGCAAATTGATTCGTCGCCTGAGGCGGATGGCAATCGCTTGAACTACGGGCTGATGGGGCGGGCCTCATTGGGTGCCGTTGAATTGCGCGCGGCGCATCTGCGCTATGCGGATCCGCTACAGCGCTTTGGTCCTGAGGCCCAGGGCTTCGGAACCTCTGCCGAGGTGGCGGTGACTGCAAGTCCAAAGCTCCGCGTAGAGGCCAGCTACTGGCAGGCTGAGAATTTTAGGGCTCCGCTGGGGCAAGGGATTTTTCAGAGCCGGAATCCTGAGGGTCCAAGCACGTGGTACCGGGAGCAACCTCAGTTGCTGGGCTTAGGATTGGCGTGGGAAGGATTGGCTTCACTGCGCATTCGCGCCTGGTACGACGTGGCGGACCGCAGTGTCCAGCCGTCGGTTACCTGGGTTCGCTACGTGGTGCTGGATCCGCTTTAGGGGACCAGGCATAGTACAGTCCGAGGCCAGCGATCAAGTGGTTGCCCGCGAGTCGGGCGCGCCAATGCTTGGTGATTTGGTAGTCGGCAGTGAGGTTGGCGCCGGCAAAGACTCCGCCGTCGGGTCCGTCGACAGACAGCAGCGCAGAATTTTGAAGAGTGTGGACGAGGTGGTAGCCCGAAAGGCCTCCGGCCTGTAGTGCGAATCGCCACCGGTCGTTAGGGCGGTAGCTGGCCTCCGCGCCGAGCATGAATGAGAGTTGATGCCAGGAGTTCCACATCGCCGATTGAACCACGAAGAACTGCCAGGCTGCGTCGGGACGGGTTCCGAGGCGAATTCGTGACGTGAGCATGGGGTGGTTGTGGTTGAATCGGTAGGTCCACGAGGTATCGCGAAAGGTAAAAGCGTACTGGCTTTGCCCGGGGAAGTTCGCCGGGTCGCGCCAGGTTCCGGGCACCTGAATCCAGTCGCTGCGGGTAATGGCGTCGTCGGCGTGCCAGGTTCTGAGGTAGCCCAGCTCGAGCTCGATTCTGGGAACGTGGGTCTTGGTCTGCGGTTTTGGGCTACCGCTTTGGTTTTGGCTTCGCAGCGGACTAATTCCGCATAAAAGTCCCCCAATAAAAAGTACTGCAATGGCTTTCATGGCAGAAATCTATGTCCGTTTTATTTAAGTTTGATTAGTGTACGGGGTACGCTAAGTATTTTTACGGTATGAAGAACCTCCTCATGCTTCTTGGATTGGTCCTTTCGACGGCTTTTCAGGCGCAGATTTTAAGCGTAAGTCCGGCTTTCCCGACTCAAAACGATACCGTCACCATCGTGTACAACGCGGCGGAGGGCAACGCTGCCTTAGTGGGCCTGTCGCCTGTTTATGCGCACGCCGGCCTGATTACTTCCGCCTCGACCTCGCCGACGAATTGGCAGTTTGTTCAGGGCAGTTGGGGGCAGCCTACGCCGAAGGTGCTCATGACGAACCTGGGCAACAACAGGCACGAGATTAAGTACCATATTCCTTCGTTCTACGGATTTCCTGCCGGTACGCAGGTGCAGCAGCTGGCCTTTGTGTTTCGCAATGCGGCGGGCACTGTGGTGGGGCGAAGCGCCGACGGCAGCGACATTTATTACTCGGTGTATCCTGCCAATGCTGGCCTGCTGGCGGCCTTTTTTGCTCCGAGCGGACCCCAAATCGCGAATCCGGGCGACACCATTAGCTTGGTTGCGGCGTCCAACCAGTCTGCTACGCTCAAGGTTTACGACAACGGAATCCTAAAGACCACGGTGACCAGCGCAACGGCTCTTAACTATGATTTGGTCGCTTCTTCGCCCGGGCAGCATACGGTGGTGCTTGAGGCCAGCTCGGGGTCGCTCACGGCCTACGACACGCTCTACTACACGGGTAACCCAATTCAAATGGTGGCACCGGTCCCCGCGGGTTGGCTCGACGGGGCAAACTACCTCAACGACAGCACGATTGGTTTGGTTTTGCGCGCGCCGTTCAAGGACTTCGTCTATGTTTTGGGCGATTTTAACGACTTTTTGCCAGCTTCAAGTCACTTTATGAATAAGAGCCCCGACGGGCAGCGGTTCTGGCTGCAGGTTGCGGTGAGTCCGGGCCAAAGCTATGCCTACCAGTATTGGATCGACGGCGCCATCAAGGTAGCCGATCCCTTTGCCGAGCTCATTCTCGATCCGAATTCCGACGGGGGGATTCCCCTTGGAACATGGCCAGGACTGCATCCCTATCCCAACGGAAAAACGACTGGTTTTTGTGCGCTTTTGCGTCCGGGTAAGACGGAGTATTCATGGAAGAATTCTAATTTCATCCCACCCGGCAAGGCGGACTTGATTATTTATGAGCTCTTGGTCCGCGATTTTATTGCTGCGCGCAACTACCAGGCTTTGATTGACACGTTGGGCTACCTGCAGCGGCTTGGAATCAATGCCATTGAACTCATGCCCAACAGCGAGTTCGAGAACAACGAGAGCTGGGGTTATAATCCGAGCTTCCACATGGCCTTAGACAAGTTCTATGGCAGCCCCGAGAAGTTCAAAGAGTTTGTGGATTCCTGCCACAGCAAGGGCATTGCGGTAATTGCCGACATGGTATTTAATCATGCCTTTGGTCAGAGTCCGCTCGTGGCGATGTATTGGGATGCCGCCAACAACCGCCCCGCGGCCAACAGTCCATGGTTTAACGCGGTGTGCCCGCACCCGCCCTACTGCTGGGGTTTTGATTTTAACCACGACAACCAGGCCACCAAAGATTTTGTCGATCGGGTCACGAGTTTTTGGCTTCAGGAATACAAAATCGATGGAATTCGCTTTGACTATACCAAGGGTTTTTTGAACTCGAACTCCGGGAATTCTGCGATCCGCCAGGCTACGATTAAGCGCATCGGCGATACCCTTTGGGCCCTGAACCCCAACGCGCACCTGATTTTGGAGCACTGGGCCGATAATTCTGAAGAAAAAGCTCTGTCGGACTATGGTTTTCTGCTTTGGGGGAATTCAACCTACAACTTTCACCAGGCTGGGCAGGGCAATGCGCAGAGCAACTTCTCGTGGGCCTACCACGGAGCAAGGGGCTGGACCGAGCCTGCCTTGGTGTCCTACGCCGAGAGCCATGATGAGGAGCGTCTGATGTACGAAGTTCTTACCTACGGGAACACCTCCAACGTGAACCACAACCCGAGGCAGCTCGCCACTGGCCTAAGGCGTGCGGAGGCGGTCAACCTTTTTGCCTACTTGATACCGGGTCCGCGCATGATTTGGATGTTTGGAGAACTGGGCTACGATGTTTCGATCAACAACCCCTGCCGTGTCTGCAACAAACCCATCCTTTGGAACTACTACCAGGTTCCGGAGCGCCGCCGCCTCTACGACGTGACGGCCGCGATTTTCAGTTTGCGCAGAAGCCATCCAGCCACCTTTAGGGACGGGCAGTTCACCTACAGCTTCGCTGGCACTACCAAGCGGATGGTGTTCAACAGTTCGGG
>DBBY01000039.1:0-4444 GCA_002292855.1 Flavobacteriales bacterium UBA972
GTGACCTTGCCAAAGGGGGCGGGCATGGTTTCTACAAAGTGCTTGGAGCCGATGAGGCCACTTTCTTCGCCTGTAAAGGCGACAAAGGCCAGGTTGGCGTCTCCGAGCTCGGGGATTTTTGCGAGCATCTTGGCTAGGGTGAGCAGCACGCTGGTTCCGCTTGCGTTGTCGTCAGCCCCGTTGTGTACCTGACCGGCAAGTTCAGGCTTTCGCGAGCCCCACTCGCCCAAGCCCACGTGGTCGTAGTGCGCGCCAATTACGATGGTGCGCTGCTTGCCGCGGTCAATCCATCCGCCTACGTTGGGGGCGGTGATGTGCTGTACGATGAGTTCCGTCGAGAGGATGGTTTTTTTGCCTTTTTTGGCCTGCTTGCCCAAACGCTTTACCCATTTTGGGTTGTGAACTTCGACTACGGGAATCCCTATGGGGCGGATTCTGCGCAGCAGGTCGAGCTTGGCTGGGCCTGTTTGGGGCGCGAGCAGAATTACGGCAACGGCGCCTCGTTTTTTGGCCTCAGCCAGCCTGGACTGAAGGCTTGCAGCCTTGCCAGCCTTGGCAGCGAGGTTCTTGGGAATGTCGCGCATCAGTACCACAACCGACTGTGGCTTGACCTTTTGCCAGTCGTCTTGTCCGCTCAATGAAAGGCCGTAGTTAGCCCAGACTAGGCTGCCCGATGCCCTGCCATTGCCCGACATCATGCTGGGCCAAAAGTCCCCCCGCAGCGCAGCGCTGTCTTTGCCCAGTACCAGGTAGTTGGTCGTTGCCGAAACTTTAGCGGCATCGGGGATTTTGACATCCTGCGTGAAGCGGTCGTCAAACATGGGGCTGAGCCCAATTCGGCTCATCTCGGCCTGAATATAGCGCGCGGCCTCGGCGCCCCCCTCAGAGCCAGGCAAGCGGCCGCCCAAAGCGTCGCTCGACAGGAACCGTTCGTGCAAGTAAAGCTGGTCGGCCGTTTCTTGGTCAATGTGCCGTGCGAGCTGGGCAGTAGCTAGAAGGGGCCCGAGCCCCAGCGCAAAAAGAAAAAGACGCATGAGAGTGAAGTTTAGGCGGGCCACCACTCGGGGCGGCGGCTCGCAAAGTACCAAAAGACAACGCCAATGCTAACGTAGGCGTCGGCGAGATTAAAAATAGGCCTAAAAAATTGAAAGTAGTCCCCTCCCCAGAAGGGCAGCCAATTGGGCAGGTATCCCGTCCAGAGCGGGAAGTACAGCATGTCTACCACATTGCCCAATAGGGGGCCGGAGTACCCCGTGCCCCATTGCGCCACGCCCTCGTAGGCCATCCAGAATTCGTATTCCGGAGACCAAACAAGTCCGCGGTCAAAGAGCAATCCATAGAGCAGGCTGTCGATAACGTTGCCCAAGGCACCGGCAAAAATTAGGGCTATGGTGGTCAAGACAAAAGGATGCGCGCCGCCCTTGGCCAGCCGAATCGCGTACCACAGGAGGCCACCAATGGCAGCAATTCTAAAGAGGCTTAAAAAAATCTTTCCGGTTGCGCCACCCCAGCTAAGGCCAAAGGCCATTCCTGGGTTTTCGGTAAAGTGCAGATGAAACCAGGGCAGTATCTCAATCGAGTCGCCGAGCGCAAACTGGGTTTTGATTGCGATTTTTAGCGCTTGATCGGCCAGAATCAGCGCCAAAGCGAGAATAAATGGTTTGCGCAGGCTCTTCAACGGCGCATGAGCTTGCCTTCCATGCTCGTGGTCGCGTGGGGGACCAGCTTCAAACGCTCCTTTTCGATGAGCTTGCCCGTTACCCGGCAAAGGCCATAGGTTTTGTTGCTGATTCGCACCAAAGCGGCCTTCAGGTCGCGCAGAAATTTCTCTTGGCGCGCAGCAAGCATGGCGTTAGCTTCTTTACTCATGGTCTCTGACCCCTCCTCAAAACTTTTGAACATCGGGGCGGTGTCTTCGGTACCGTTATCCATGTTGTTGGTAAACTGTTCCTTGAGAATGCGCAGGTCCTCCTCGGACTTTTCAATCTTGGCTAGAATAAGGGCGCGAAACTCCTCGAGTTCGGCATCGGTGTAGCGTACAGTAGGTTCCATAAGTGGCCCGAATTTAAACAATTTGTGGCCCCTTACAAGCCCTCTAGGCTTTTTTTAATGCAAGGGTGACAATGAGGCCCTCGAGATCGCATTCTGCCCTAAAGGCTTCGGCGGGCGCCGGCCCCTCTGGCCAGGCCTCTATGAGGGTTTCTGCGGACACATAGCCGCGGTGGGCGGCAACAGCTGCTAGGGCTTCAGGAGCTCCACTCAGCCACAGCGCAATACGGTCGGATACCTCGAGTCCGCTGTCTTTGCGCAGGTTTTGGATGCGGTTGACGGCTTCGCGGGCAATTCCTTCGGCAATCAGTTCGCCGCTGAGTTCCAGGTCAACGGCCAAAAGCGTACCCTGCTCTGAGGCCACGGCCATTCCTGGGATGTCGTCGGTGACCACCTGCACGTCGCCGGGTTCAACTCGGAATGCGCCGTCGGCCAAGTCCAGCGTCAGGTGACCCTTGTTCTCGAGCTCGCGCAGCTGGGCGTCGCTCAAGGCCGACAAGGCCGCAGAAACGGTTTTCATGCGCGAACCCACCTTGGGGCCCAAGACCTTAAAGTCGGGCCTTGCGCGCTGCACAAACAAACCCGAATCAGAGCCAACTCGGTCCAGCTTCTTCACGTTGACCTCATGGAGCAAGAGGTCTTCAATGGCATCAAGGTCAGCATGCTGCGTCGCGTTGAGTACCGGAACCACCAGGCGTGGCAGGGGCTGGCGCACGCGAATTTTTTCTTTTTTGCGCAGGCTCAGCACCAGGCTGGTCATGCGCTGGGCAAGGGCCATGCGGCGCTCCAGGTCGCGGTCGATGAGGGCCTCATTTGCCTCGGGGAAGCGGCTCCAGTGCACTGAACCGACAGCGCCGTTGAGGTCTCGGTAGAGCTGCTCCGCAAAAAACGGGGCCAGGGGAGCAATGAGTCGCGCCACGGTATCGAGGCATTCGTGCAGGGTTTGAAAGGCTGCGAGCTTGTCGTCGCCCATGGCTCCCTTCCAGAACCGGCGGCGGCTGAGGCGCACGTACCAGTTGCTAAGTTCGTCGACCACAAAGTCTGACGTTGCACGAAACGCTCGCGTGGGCTCATAGGCGTCCATGGCTTCGTTGGTCTCGGCAACCAAGCTGTGCAGGCGGCTCAAAATCCAGCGGTCCAGCTCGGCACGGTTCTCCTGCGGAACCTGCGCGGCATTGGCGTCCAATCCGTCCACGTTGGCGTAGAGCGCAAAAAATCCGTAGGTGTTGTGAAGGGTTCCGAAGAACTTGCGCTGCACCTCGGTGACGCCGTCGGGGTCAAACTTGAGGTTGTCCCAGGGCTGTGCGTTGGTCAGCATGTACCAGCGCAAGGCGTCGCTGCCGTACTTCGCCATCGCCTCAAAGGGGTCGATGGAGTTGCCGAGGCGCTTCGACATCTTCTGGCCGTTCTTGTCGAGAACCAGGCCGTTGGAGACCACATTTTTATAGGCTACTGAGTCAAAGACCAAGCCTGCGATGGCGTGAAGGGTAAAAAACCAGCCCCGGGTTTGGTCGACTCCCTCAGCGATGAAGTCCGCCGGGAAGGCGGTGCGGCCGTCAATCGCGTCCTTATTTTCAAACGGATAGTGTACCTGGGCGTAGGGCATTGCTCCGGAATCAAACCACACGTCGATGAGGTCGCTCTCGCGATGCATGGCCTGTCCCTCGGGGCCGGTCAAAATCCATTCGTCCACAAAAGGACGGTGCAGGTCGACTCCCGCATAGTTGGACTCCGACATGTCGCCCGGAACAAAATTTGCCAAGGGGTTCGCCTTCATGTGGCCCGCCGCCACGCTGCGCTCGAGTTCGGCGCGGAGCTGTTCCAACGAGCTAATGCAGACCTCGTGCTGGCCGTCTTCGCTTCGCCAAATGGGAAGCGGAATTCCCCAGTATCGGCTGCGGCTGAGGTTCCAGTCGTTGAGGTTCTCGAGCCAGTTGCCAAAACGACCGGTTCCGGTGCTGGCAGGCTTCCAGTTGATGGTCGTGTTGAGCTCCTGAAGGCGCTGCTTGACGGCCGTGCTCCTGATGAACCAACTGTCTAAGGGATAGTAGAGTATGGGCTTGTCGGTGCGCCAGCAGTGCGGATAGCTGTGCACGTATTTTTGAACCTTAAAGGCCTTGTTGTCGGTCTTGAGCTGTATCGCAATTTCTTCGTCAACGCTTAGTTTGGGCTCTTCTCCCTCGGCGTAGTAGCTGTTTTTCACGTACTTACCCGCGAGCGGACCGGCCTCAGCCACAAATCGGCCCTGAAGGTCGACGAGCGGCACGGGGTTGCCTTCGGAATCGAGTACGAGCATGGGCGGAACGCCCGCAGCCGCGGCCACGCGGGCGTCGTCGGCACCAAAGGTTGGCGCGGTGTGCACAATTCCGGTTCCGTCTTCGGTGGTGACAAAGTC
>DBBY01000039.1:4529-20287 GCA_002292855.1 Flavobacteriales bacterium UBA972
TGCTCATAGCGCAGTCCGACTAATGCTGAACCCTTAACTGCCGCAACGCGGGTCCAGGCGGACCCTTCTTCGTCGGGATTGAGGTACTTGGCAACCAGTGCGGTGGCAAGAATAACCCGAACGTCGATCCCGGTGTAGGGATTGGTGGTGGCAATTAGGCTGTACTCAATATTGGCGCCTACGGTCAGTGCCGTGTTCGACGGGAGGGTCCAGGGCGTGGTGGTCCAGGCAAGCAGGTGCACCGGCAGGTCGCCAAACAGGGCGCGGCTCTGGTCGCTCGCAACCACGGCAAACTGGGCCGTGACCGAAGTGTCGGTTACGTCGCGGTAGCATCCGGGCTGGTTGAGTTCGTGCGAGCTCAGTCCGGTTCCGGCCTTGGGGGAGTAGGGCTGCACGGTGTAGCCCTTGTAGAGCAAGTTTTTGCGGTGCATTTCGCCCAAGAGCCACCAGACCGACTCGATGTACTTCGTTTGGTAGGTCACATAGGGCGTCTCCTGGTCAACCCAGTAGCCCATTTGCTCGGTGAGGCGGTTCCACACGTCGGTGTAGCGCATGACAGCCTCTCGGCAGGCCGCGTTGTAGTCGGCCACGCTGAGGGTTTTGCCGATGTCTTCTTTGGTGATTCCCAGCTCTTTCTCGACGCCCAGTTCCACGGGGAGCCCGTGGGTGTCCCAGCCCGCTCGGCGGTCTACGCGAAAGCCCTTTTGGGTTTTGTAGCGGCAAAAAAGGTCCTTGATGGCGCGGCCCATGACGTGGTGAATGCCCGGCATTCCGTTGGCAGAGGGCGGCCCTTCGTAGAACACAAAGGCCGGATCCTCAGGGCGGATGGAACGTTCAAAGACCTGCTCTGCCTTCCAGTACTCCAGTGTTTTGCGCTGTATTTCAGGCAGGTTGAGCGCTCCGTGTTCGGGGAATGCTGCACTCATAAGGCGGCAATGCACTTGAGTTCGATGGCGATGGGCGTAGGCAGGGCCGTGACCTGCACCGTAGTGCGGCAGGGCTTGGGGTCTAGGCCGTCAAAGTACTCGGCATAAATGCGGTTGAATTCCGCAAAATCGCGCTTCATGTCGGTGAGGTAGACGGTGATGTCCACGAGCTGATCCCAGCGGGCGCCGGCTTCTTCTAGGGCGGACTTTACGTTGGCCATGACGCTGTGTACCTGGGCTTCGAAGCTGAATTCCAAATAGTTTCCATTCGCATCGAGGCGCAATCCAGGCACCGAACTTGCGGCCGCGGCACTTTTTGGCAAGCGCGGACCCATTCCCGAAATAAACAGCAGGTTGCCCACTTGGCGGCTAACGGGGTAGCTGCCTACAGCTTGGGGCGTATTGGATTCAGAAGGCATAGGCACAAAGGTACATGCTAGGCGCAGCTGAGCATTAGTGGCATACACAGCTCGGCATTCTCAAAACGCTCCACGGGCTCATAGGGCAGGCCCCCATTGGTGGGTCGAAAGGTCGAGGTTGCCGCCGCTGAGAATTATGCCAACTCGCTGCCCCTTAAACACCCCGGCCTGCTTGACCACCGCGGCCAAGGGGGGAGCGCAGTTTGTTTCAACAATGATTTTAAGGCGGTCGGCGATGATTCGCTGGGCGGCCAGAATCTCCGGGTCGTCTAGGGTGTGAATGGCGGCAACTGTAGCCAAAATGATGGGAAAGTTGATGCTGCCCAGCTCGGTGCGCATTCCGTCGCATACGGTTTGCGGGTCCGCATTGTGCTCAATTTTCCCCGAAGCGAGTCCGCGCGCGGCATCGTCGGCACCGCTGGGTTCCCCGGCAAAGACGCGAACCGAGGTTCCGCGCTGCTCGTTCCAACGGGCGACGGCAAAGCCGGTTCCGGCCAAAAGTCCGCCACCGCCCACCGGCACGCCCACCCAGTCCAGCTCGATGCCGCGGGCAGCGCAGTCCTCCAAAAGTTCCCAGGCGGCAGACCCTTGGCCCAGGATTACGGGGGCCTGGTTCGAGGGGTGGATTTCGACGGCTCCCGTGCGCCCAACTTCGCGGGCCACGGCCTCGATGCGGGCCGCAAGATTGGGCTCGCATTCAATGATTATCCCACCGGCCGTGCGCACCGCGTCCTTTTTAAACTGCGGGGCGTTGCTCGGCATCACCACCGTGCATGAAATTCCCAGTTCACGGCTTGCCCATGCCAGGGCTTGCCCGTGGTTGCCCGATGAGTGCGTGCAAACTCCGCCGCGCGGGAGTCCGCCCGAGGCAAGCTCGCGCAGCGCGTTGGCCACACCCCGCATCTTGAATGCGCCGGACTTTTGAAAGTTTTCGCATTTAAAGTGCAGCTCGGCCCCAGACCAGGCATTGAGGCTCGCGGACTGCATCAGGGGCGTGCGGTGCAGCGAGCGGGCCAGCTCGGCATAGCGCTGCGCCAGCACTGTGGGGTCTAAATAGGGCGTGAAGTAGGGGTCAAAGGCCGGGTGCATGGCGGCAAAGTTCGCGATTGCACAGGGACAACACCGCCTAATGACCAGAATTTTGGCCAGAAATGAAAAACGCCGCCTTTTACAGCGACGCTTCACAACCCTTGATGAATCCGCCTCTTGCGAGGCAATTCAATGCAAACATAGCAAAAAAATGAGTTATGGTACAATTAACAATAATAAATTTTTATGCGGATTTTAACCTTGGCGGGCTAAGGGCCTACCTTTAGCTCAATGTCGGGCGTACAAAAGCTCTTTGGGGACGCGGCTTTATACGGCCTCAGCAGCATCCTAGCACGGTTGCTCAACTTTTTAATTACTCCCCTGCTCACCGTTGCGCTGACCAAGGGGGAGTACGGCATCAATAGCCTGCTCTATGTTTCGGTGGCCTTTGCCATGGTCCTTTTGACCTACGGCATGGAGACGGCCTTCTTTAGGCAAAGCCAACGAGAAGGGGCCGATGCGGAACGCGTGTATTCCACCGCCATGACGCTTTTGCTGGCCACCACCGGACTTTTTTTGGCGCTCTTGGTCATGGGATACCGCGGCAGCGCCGTCTGGCTTGGCCTGGCGGAACACCCAGAGTACCTGCTGTGGACCGGCCTCATCGTGGCCATGGACGTGCTGGCGGCCGTTCCCTTTGCCCGACTGCGTGCCCAGCAGCGTGCCAAGCGCTTTGTGGCCATTAAAACGGCGCAGATTGGCCTCAATTTGGTCTTGAACTACGCATTTTTTGTCTTCTTCCCGGCCGTTGTAGAGGGCTGGCCCAAGCTGCAGGTGGGCTATGTCTTGCTGGCCAACTTGGCCGCCAGCGCCCTCATGATGCTTCTGCTCAGCCCAGAGTGGCTTGCCATCAGGCCCGCACGCTTTGACCGAAGCACCGCCCGCGGCCTAATCGCTTATGGATTCCCCCTGCTGCTCGCCGGCCTGCCGGGCGTGGCCAACGAAATGGTCGACCGCTTTTTCTTAGAGGCGCTTCTGCCTAGGGGTTCCGCAATAGAGGGAGTTGGCGCCTACTCGGCCGTGTACAAGCTCAGCATCTTCTTGATACTCTTCAACCAAGCCTTTCGCTTTGCCGCAGAACCCTACTTCTTTAAAAATGCCCAGGGAGACCTGCGCCAGCTGGCCCTGGCCACGAGGCTGTTCGCAGCCCTATTGGCCTTTGGCGTAGTCGCGGTACTGGCCGGCCTACCCTGGCTCAAATATTTTATTGCGGACAAATACTGGAACGACCTGCTCCTGCTCCCGGTGCTGCTCTTTGCCAACTACCTGCTCTCGCTCTCCACCCAAGTGTCGTTGTGGTACAAACTCAGTGACCGCACCATGATTGGCCTGTGGATCACCCTCTTTGGTTTTGCGCTCACGGTGGCGGGCAACCTACTCTGGATTCCCATCCTTGGGGTCATGGGCGCCGCCTACGCTACCCTGTTGAGCTATGGCGGAATGCTGCTGCTGTCGCTTTTGCTCGGGCAGTGGTTCAACCCCGTGCCCTACGACTGGGCACGCCTCAGCCTCTATACCCTCTCGGCCTTGGTTTTGGGCGGACTCGCCTTTCACCAGCCCGGCTGGATTGCTGCCGCGGCAACCCTTGTGATGCTGGCGGTTCTGCTCCGCAGCGAGCGCGCTATAATTCGACGACGTATCCCCTAATTGAGTACCATGATTGCGGTCATCAACGATTCCCCCTACCCCTTACCGGAGTATGCCACCACCCAGTCTGCGGGCCTGGACCTGCGCGCCCACCTCACCGAGCCCCTGCTGCTGCAGCCCGGAGAACGCGCTCTGATTCCCACGGGGCTTCGCATGGCCCTGCCTCCGGGTTGGGAAGCCCAGGTTCGCCCCCGTTCTGGTTTGGCCCTCAAGCTGGGCATTACGGTACTCAACAGCCCCGGCACCATTGACGCAGACTACCGCGGCCCGGTGGGCGTGATTCTAATCAATCACGGCACGGACTCGTTTAGCGTGGAGCCCGGCGAGCGCATTGCGCAGCTGGTTTTTGCGCGTTTTGAGCAGGCAGTCTGGCAGCCTGTTAAGGAATTGGACCAGACCGAGCGGGCCGAAGGCGGATTTGGGCACAGCGGGCGCAGCTAAGGCCTTATTTTTGCCGGACCAAACCAAACCGCCCAACCCAACGATGAACATTATTATTCCCATGGCCGGCCGCGGATCCCGTCTGCGCCCCCACACCCTGACTACGGCAAAGCCCCTTCTCCCGGTAGCGGGTAAGCCCATTGTTCAGCGCCTGGTCGAAGACATTGCCGCTATAGTGGGAGACGACCTCAGCCGCATTGCCTATGTGGTGGGCGAGTTTGGCCAAGACGTAGAGAATATGCTATTGGCTGTCGCCGAGGGGCAGGGCGCAAAGGGCAGCATTCACTACCAAGACAAGCCCTTGGGCACCGCCCACGCCGTACTCTGCGCCGCCGAGCACCTCGAAGGCCCGGTGGTAGTGGCTTTTGCTGACACCCTGTTTCGGGCCGACTTTAAGCTGGACCAATCCGCCGACGGCGTGATTTGGGTCAACCGAGTCGAAGATCCGCGCGCCTTTGGCGTTGTGAAGCTCAGCGAAGACGGCCGCATCACCGATTTTATCGAGAAGCCGCAGGAGTTCGTCAGCGACTTGGCCATAATAGGAATTTATTATTTTAAAGACGGAGCCCGCCTGCGCAAGGAACTGCAGTACCTCATTGACAATGACATCAAGGGCGGCGGCGAATTCCAGCTAACTAGCGTTCTTCAGAGCATGGCCGACGACGGACTCCGCTTTGTTCCCGGCAGGGTAGAAGCCTGGATGGACTGCGGCAACAAAGACGTTACGGTCGAAACCAACGGACGCATTCTCGAGTTCGTGCAGCACCAGGAGCAGTTGGTCTCCCCTGATGCCTTGGTGGAGAATTCCCAAATTATTCCGCCGTGCTTCATCGGGCCGGGGGCCAGAATTGTCAACAGCACCGTCGGCCCGCACGTCAGTATTGGAGCGCGCTCTACCCTGACCGATTCGGTCTTGGCGGACTGCATTGTGGGCGAAGACTCCAGCCTCACGCGCATCACGCTTCGAAACTCCATGATTGGCCGCCACGCGGTGCTCGACGGGCAGTTTGTTTCGCTCAGTTTGGGCGACTATTCCCGACTCGAAGGCTGATGAATCCACGGGCCCTCCTTGTTTGCGCAGCAGCCTTTTTAGGGGGGAGCGCCTGGTCGCAGTCGCTGAGTCCAACCTTTGTTCCAGAGGCTAGGGTTGACGCAATGCTCCAGAAGGCCGAGCAGTCCAATCCCGCGCAAAAATCCCGTCTTTTAAACCGTGCTAGCCGCAAGCTGCAGGCGAGTGCCCAAAAGAATCCGGCCAACGCCCCCACCCTTCAGATGCTGGTCTGGCTGAGCTACGCCAAACAGGACGCCAAGCTTTTTGCCCAGTCCCTTCACCGCCTTCAGGCCTTGGGCCAGGGGCAGGCCTCTGACTATTGGGCGGCAGCCGAGTGGTTGTTTGGCTTAGAGGACTACGCCGGCGCCCTGGAGTTCATTCGCTTTTCGGAGGCAATTGAGGGCCAGACCCTGCGCAGCGCCAGCTCCAAGCAGGCAATATATTTGAGGCTTTACCAAGGAGATTCCGCGCTGAATAGTGCAGCGGAGT
Source organism: Flavobacteriales bacterium UBA972 (assembly GCA_002292855.1). Taxonomy (GTDB): domain Bacteria; phylum Bacteroidota; class Bacteroidia; order Flavobacteriales; family Schleiferiaceae; genus TMED14. The sequence goes on from DBBY01000039.1 coordinate 10,592, forward strand.
ACTGCGTTCAGCAGCCCAATGATGCCCGGGCCGCACTGCTTTATGCCCAGACCTTGGGCGAAATCGGCGCCAGCGATGAGGCCTACTTGGCTTTTGTGAGCTTGAAGAAGATCTTCCCTGAAAACACGGAGGTGCGCTGGCAGTTCCTGCTTTGGGCGAAGGCCAACGACCGCCTGGCCGAGTCCCTCGCCGAAGCCGAAGGCATTTGGTCCGACCCCGACATTACCGAGCGGGCCAAGGTGGCCTATGCCTCCCAACTGCTCACACAGAATCCTCGCGACCAACCTAGCGCAGCCCTTGCCGTGCGCTGGGCAGAAGGCCTGCTGCGCCAAGATTCAGCCAACCCCGCATACTGGGCCTTGCGCGGAGACGTAGCTCGATGGCTCGACGACCTGCCGACTGCAGAGGAATCCTGGAGGCGCTGCCTGTCCCTGCCTGGGGGTGCGCAGTGGCCTGTCTTTCAACAGATTCTTCAGCTCGACCTCGATAAGGGCGACAGCGAGGCCCTGCTGTTTGACGCCAAGGCTGCCCAGGGGGCTCACCCAGAGCATCCCTTCGGGCCCTTGTTTTTGGGCGTGGCCCAGAGCCGCAGGGGCGACCACGCCATGGCCCATTCCATCTTAACGGAGGGCATTAATCGGTTTGGATCCGACAAGGAGGTACGCGAGCAGTACCTGCTTTACTTGGGCGAAGTCTGCTACCGCCTCGGACTTTTGAACGAATTCCGTGGGCATTTTGACGAGGCAATCTCCATCAGCAGGAGCAATCCAACGGTGTTAAACAACTATGCCTATTTTTTAGCCCTTTTAAAGATTGACCTTAAAAAAGCCGAGGCACTCGCCCTGCGTGCGGTGGCAATTGCAGACCAGGAAGCCAGTTTTTGGGATACCCTCGCCACGGTCTACGCCTCCCAAGGCAAGCATGCCAAGGCGCAGTCGGCTATGGATCGCGCTCATTCATTGGGTGCGGACCCCAGCAGGCCTTTTCAAAGAACCAACGAAGCCCCGGGGCAGTGAAGAACCTTGCCCTTGCTCTAGTCCTGCTCGGCGCTGCGGCCTGCCGAAGCCCGAAGCCCACGCCCCTTCTGTTAGCAGTTGCTCCGGAGGCGGTTAAAATGCCTATGTACGACAAACCCCACGCCGCACTGCAGTCCCTGCTGCTTGCGCCCCTTGGAGACGACCGTTCGGTCGGAACCCTAAAAGTCGATTTTGGAGGCAAATCCCTCTCGGCAAAGCTTGACCTGCGCATTCGCAGCAAACCAGAACCCATTCTCTGGATGGACGTAGCCGACCCCCTCATCGGCCTTAAAATTGGCCGAGCGCGCATCTACCAAGACAGCGTTCAGGGCTACATACGCCTCTACCGTCAGTACGTCAACGAACCCTTGAGCCGCCTGCGCAGCATGGGTATAGACGTCAAAACCGAAGACGCGCGCCGCCTTGTCCTGGGCCTGCCCTTGGCGGTTCCGGTTCAATGGTCCGACGCAAAGTGGTCGGTGGTAGACAGCACGCTGGTCATGTCCCTGACCGAGCAACGCGGAACGTATGAAGTTCTCGTTGAGGTGGCTTTGGATTTGGGCTCGTCCAACCGCCTGGTTTGGCAGAGGCTAACTAGCCAGGGTGAGGAGCTTTTGGTCCGCTATTCCGGCGAAGGAAGCTGGATCGCCGAGGTGCCAAAACAATCCGTCCGTGCGGAGTTTCGGGTAAACCAACATACGACGGGCGAGGTTTTGTCCTTTCCTTTTGAACTACCTTCGGACTATGCTCGGACGTCGTTTTAAGCGCCTTTTTTGGCTTTTTGCCCTACTGCTTGCAGGACTTCAGCTCGACGCCCAAACCTCCGACAAGAAGACGGAGCTCGAGTCAGAGAAGGCAAGACTTCAAAAAGAAATTAGCGCGGCAAATGAGCTGCTTTCTAAGACCCGTAAGGACCGCGACCTCACTCAAGGGGAGCTGCGCGCCTTGGAGAAGAAGCTCAAGGCTCGCGAAGCCCTAATTCGAAACGTGCAGGCTCAAGTGCGGGAGTCAGAGTCCGAGATAATGCGCCTCGAGCGGGATATCGCAGACAAGGACCGCGAAATTGACCAAATGATGCAGGAATACGCCGGCATGCTGCGGCAGGCCCAGCAACGCGGAAGTACCGAGCAGGCCCTTCGCTTTATTCTCGGCGCCGAAAACCTCTCCATGGCGATCAAGCGGATGAACTACCTGCGCCAGTATTCCGAGTTTCGCAAAGAGAAGGTCGAAGAAATCAGGCTGTATCAAGAAGCTCAGAATAAGCGTGTTGCTTCAATCGAAGTGGAGCGGAACCTCCAAAAGGAACTTCTGGGCCAGGAGTTGCGCCAAAAGCAGCTGCTCGCCCAGGAACGTGCCCAGCAGGCTAAGGCCTTGGGCGCACTCAAGAAGAAGGAGGGACAGATTGCCAGCGGCATTGGCAAAAAGCGCCAAGAGCTTGCCAAGCTTGAGCGCCAAATCGCCGCCATTATTAAAGAAGAACTGCGCAAGCAGCGCGATGCCGCAGCCGGCCAAACCGGCGCCAAAGACGTGGGCGGAGGCTACGCCCTGACCCCTGAGGCCGCCGCACTTGCCAAGGATTTTGCAGCCAACCGCGGCAAGCTACCCTGGCCCGTCGAGCGCGCCGTAGTCCTTCAAACCTTTGGCGAAAATGCCGTACCCGGGGCGGCGGGTGTTACCATTAAAAATCCCGGAATTGACATCGGAACTCCCGCAAAATCAACCGTTCGTGCCGTATTTCAGGGCGAAATCGCCTCGGTTGTCAGCGTCCCCGGCGCAGGCAAGGTGGTCCTGATACGCCACGGAAACTACTTCACGGTCTATTCCAACCTCGCCGAGGTTTTTGTAGCCAAAGGCGCGAAGGTGAACACCAAAGAAGCCATTGGTCGGGTAATGGAAGATTCCGAGACCGGAGCCTCGGTGATGCACTTTGAGCTTTGGATGAACACCCAAAACCAAGATCCCAAGCCCTGGCTAAACTAGCCTGACCTAGCCCAGTATCTGCCAACCCTGCGCAAGCAGGGGCTCGGCCACCTTGAACTTTATTTGCTTTTGCTCGCCCGTCATTAGGTTGACGATCGTTACTTGGTCGTTGCGTCCGTACTTTTTGCTGCTCACCGCAGGGGCCTGCTTGGGTGCCGCCGTACGCGGAGCGCCACTGCCCCTTGAAGCCTCTGCCCGGGATTCGTCAGCGCCTGGCCCCGAGGTCGTCAGCTGTTCTAGGGGCCGACTGCGTGCAGCAGAGGCCTGGCGAATTGGGGCTTGGTTGGGGTCTTCTTGCGGCAGGCCTGCACGAAACAGGAATCCCAAGATGCTGGAGTTCATTTCGTCGACCATGTCCTTAAACAACTTAAACGACTCGTGCTTGTACACCAGCAGAGGGTCTTTTTGCTCGTAGACCGCGCCCTGCACGTTTTGGCGCAAATCGTCCATGTTGCGCAGGTGCTCCTTCCAGTGGTCGTCGATCAGATTGAGCACCATGGCCTTCTCTAAGTCTTGGATTAGCGACTGGCCACGGCTGTCTACGCCCTGCTGCAGGTTGGTGGGAATTTGAATGGACCGCACCCCGTCGGTGAAGGGCACCATGATGTTCTGAAACTGCGCACCCTGATCGCGGAGCACATTGCTCAAAACCGGGAATGCTTGCTCGGCAATTCGGTCGCATTTGCTCCGGTAGGCGGCCTGCGCAGCGGAGTAGGTTTTTTGCGACAATTCGTTGGCACTAAGCTGTTCAAAACGTGCGGCGTCGACGGCGGCAGGCATGGCAAAAGATTCAAAGCAGCCCAATTCATAGGCGGCGTAGTCGCGGCTTGGCTTGGTTCCGGCCACCAAAGATTCCGCCGAGTCATAAATGCTGTTGGCTAGGTCCAGCGCAAGGCGCTCTCCCGACAATGCGTTTCGGCGGCGGCGGTAGATTCCGCTTCGCTGCGCATTCATCACGTCGTCGTACTCCAGAAGGCGTTTGCGGCTGCCGAAGTTGTTCTCTTCGACCTTCTTCTGGGCGCGCTCAATGCTCTTGGTCACCATGGAGTGCTCGATCATGTCGCCCTCCTTATGCCCCATGCGGTCCATCAGACCGGCAATGCGTTCCGAGCCAAAAAGGCGCATCAGGTTGTCTTCAAGCGAGACAAAAAACTGCGACGAGCCCGGATCTCCTTGACGCCCAGAGCGTCCGCGCAGCTGGCGGTCCACGCGGCGCGAGTCGTGGCGCTCTGTGCCAATAATGGCCAATCCGCCCGCTTCTTTGGCTTCTGGAGTTAATTTAATGTCCGTTCCGCGACCGGCCATGTTGGTGGCGATGGTCACGGTTTTGGGCCTTCCGGCCTCGGCCACAATGTCGGCCTCCTTTTGGTGCAGCTTGGCGTTGAGTACCTGGTGCGGAACCTTGCGAATGTTCAGAGTTCGGCTCAGCAATTCCGAGATTTCAACCGACGTGGTGCCCACGAGCACGGGCCGGCCGGCGTCGCGCAGCTTCTCAATTTCGTCAATCACGGCGTTGTACTTCTCTCGCTTGGTTTTAAAGACCAAATCGTTGCGGTCTTGGCGCTGGGAATCCTTGTTTTGCGGAATCACCGTCACCTCGAGCTTGTAGATTTCCCAGAATTCGCCAGCCTCGGTTTCTGCCGTACCCGTCATGCCCGACAGCTTGTGGTACATTCTAAAGTAGTTCTGCAGCGTAATCGTCGCATAGGTCTGGGTCGCGGCCTCGATGGTCACGCCCTCCTTGGCTTCAATGGCTTGGTGCAGCCCGTCAGAATAGCGCCGCCCGTCCATAATACGGCCTGTTTGCTCGTCAACAATCTTGACTTTCTGATCCATGACCACGTATTCCACGTCCTTCTCAAAGAGCGTGTAGGCCTTTAGCAGCTGGTTCATGCTGTGAATCCGCTCGCTTTTGGCGCGGTACTCGCGCAGCAGCTGCTCTTTTTTGGCGGCCCGGTCGGCCACGTTGCTGTTTGCCTTTTCAATAAGATCCAGCTCAACCGAAATCACGGGAAGCACAAAAAAGTCCGTGGCGGTCTGGTCGGCCAGAAAGCCAAGACCAAGATTGGTGAGGTTTACCTGATTGTGCTTTTCTTCGATCGTGAAGTACAGGGCCTCATCGATTTTCTTCATCTCCTTGCCCTGGTCCTGCAGGTAGAGGCCTTCGGTTTTTTGCAAAAGGGCCTTATTGCCGTCTTCAGAGAGAAACTTGATGAGCGCCTTGTTCTTGGGCAGCGCTCGGTGCGAACGCAGCAGCTGAAAACCGCCTTGAGTCTTGTCGCCGTTGGCCAGCAGTTCCTTGGCCTGCGCCAGGGCATCTTGGGCTACGGACTTTTGCTGGGCAATGAGGGAGACCACAAAATTTTTGAGGGAATCAAACTCCTGCTTGTCGCCGTTGGGCGTGGGTCCGCTAATGATTAAGGGCGTCCGGGCGTCGTCAATCAGCACGGAGTCGACCTCGTCGACAATGGCATAGTGGTGACCGCGCTGCACCAGCTCGGCCGCTTCTCGGGCCATGTTGTCGCGCAGGTAGTCAAAGCCAAACTCGTTGTTGGTGCCAAAGGTGATGTCGGCCAGGTAGGCCTTGCGGCGCGCTTCGGTATTGGGGCGGTGCTTGTCGATGCAGTCCACGCTCAGTCCGTGAAACTGGTAGAGGGGCCCCATCCACTCGGAGTCCCGCTTAGACAGGTAGTCGTTTACCGTCACCAAGTGCACACCCCGTCCGCTCAATGCGTTGAGGTAAACAGGCAGGGTGGCGACCAGAGTTTTGCCCTCACCCGTAGCCATTTCGGCGATGCGCCCCTTGTGGAGCACCACGCCGCCGAAGAGCTGCACGTCGTAGTGCACCATATTCCATGCAATGGAGTTGCCCGCGGCTAGCCATTGATTCTTCCAAACGGCGGTATCGCCATCAAGTTCTACGGCGTCGATTTTAGCGGCCATTACGCGGTCCCAGTCGGTAGCGGGCAGCCGCAGGGGCCCATTATTGAGTCGGCGCGCAGTCTCTCGCAAAACGGCAAAGGCCCGCGGGAGCAGTTCAATTAGAATTCGCTCTTCTTGGGCTAAAACCTCTTGGTCTATAGCGTCAATTTGGCGGTATAGGGCGTCTTTAGCGTCAACGTCAGCCTCAGAGTCGGCCTGAATTTTGAGCAAATCGCGCTCTGCAATCTGGACTTCTGACTCTGCGCGGAGCCTTTGGCGAAAGCCTTCGGTTTCGGCGCGAAGTGCCTGGTCTGATTTATTCTCAAGCTCGCGCTCGGCGGCTTTAACCGAATCAATAATGGGATTGATCTCGCTCAGCGTGCGCTTTGACATATCACCCAAAAAAAGCTTTAAAATTTTGTCAAGCATAGGGCGCCAAAGGTACAACTACGATGCCACCTAAGCGTTTGCAGACCGCTGGTACTGCCCTAAGAAAAATCAGTATTCTTCCTCGTTCCAGAGAAAGTCTTCATCCGAAGGGTAGTCGGGCCAAATATCTTCGATGGATTCATAGATCTCGGCATCCTCTTCCTCAACGGCTTGCAGGTTTTCCACCACCTCGAGCGGAGCTCCAGTGCGGATGGCGTAGTCAATAAGTTCGTCCTTGGTCGCGGGCCAAGGGGCGTCGCTTAGGTACGAGGCAAGTTCAAGGGTCCAATACATGCCGCAAAAGTAATTTTTTTCTGCAGCTTTCCAAGCAAAATATTAAGGCTTGGCAATCCAGGGTATTTCTGGAGCATCAATGCGCTTGCCAATCCAGCGTGACAGCACAAATGCGTAGTCGCTAAGCCGGTTCAAATAAGCCATCGTCGGCAAGGGAAGCTGCAGGGAATCCTCGGCCTGATGGTCGTGGAGCTGCACCACCCATCGCTCCGCGCGGCGCGCAACGGTGCGGACCACGTGGCACTGGCTGACCAGCACATGACCACCCGGAAGCAAAAAGTTACGCATCGGCTCGAGTTCGAGCTCCATGCGGTCAATAGCGGCCTCGAGGCGCTCAATCCAACTAAAATCTACATGCGGCAGGCGCTCCACCATCTCCGGCAGGTCGTTGGCCATGTGCGAACCCAAGGCAAAGAGGTCGCTCTGAACCTGAAGCAGCTCCGCCCTGACCTCTTCCCAGTCCATCGGAATCTGGTCGCGCAGCAGCCCGAGGTGGCTGTTGAGCTCGTCGAGGGTTCCGTAGGCATGCAGCCTCAGGTCGTACTTGGTAATTCGCGTTCCGCTAAAGAGACCGGTTTGGCCGGCGTCTCCGGTTTTGGTGTAGATCTTCATGATGGCTTCTTCATCTAGTACGCCCGACCCGTCGTGCCCTCCATGTAGTTTACAAAAGACCGGTTGGCCACGCGCATTCCGCCCGGGGTAGGGTAGTTGCCGGTAAAGTACCAGTCGCCAGGAGAATTCGGGCAGGCCACGTGCAGGTCAGCCACTGTTTGGTAGACGACTTTGACCTCGGCGTGGGTTCCGGCGGGGGTGAGCAGTTCGGCGATGCGGTCGCTGAGTTCCTCGTCGCTAAAGGGGGCATAAACCGACTGCACGGCGTTGCGCTGCTCAGCCATGGGCTTGGCAAGCTCGGCCTTGGCATCGGCATAGGCTTGGTCCAAAACGGATTCCAGTCCGCGCTCGCGCAGCAGCGATACGGCGGCCTGAAAAGCGATGAAGTCGCCCAACTTAGCCATGTCGATGCCGTAGCAGTCGGGGTAGCGAATCTGCGGCGCCGAACTCACGACCACAATGCGCTTGGGCTTAAGGCGGTCCAGCATACTCAAAATACTTTGCTTCAAGGTCGTTCCGCGCACTATGCTGTCGTCGAGGGCCACAATGCTGTCTTCGGGCCCCACAATGCCGTAGGTGGAATCGTAGACGTGCGCCACCAGGTCGTCGCGGCCGCTGTCTTGCGCGATGAAGGTGCGCAGCTTGACGTCCTTCCAGGCGATTTTTTCTACGCGCGGACGGGCTGCCATGGCCAACTCAATGTCTTCGGGGGTAATTGCGCTGCCCTTGCCAATAAGCTGGGCGGACTTCTCTCGCTTTAGCAGGTCTTCAGCCCCTTTAACCAGGCCATAAAAGGCGATTTCGGCCGTGTTGGGAATGAAGCTAAATATGGTTCGGTCAAAGTCGTTGCCCGCAGCCTTCATGACGCGGTCGGTCAGTCGGTGGCCAAGCGCTAAGCGCTCGCGGTAGATTTCACCGTCGTTGGCACGCGAGAAGTAAATCCGCTCAAAGCTGCAGGATGCCTTGGGAGCCGGCGCGCATACACGCACCACCGAGACGTCGCCGTTGCGGCGAATCCAAACGGCATGGCCAGGCGGAACTTCCTTCACCTCCGACTCCGAAACCCCAAAAGCGGTCTGAATCACAGGGCGTTCGGAGGCCACAACGGCTACCTCGTCGTCAAAGTAGTAAAATGCCGGCCTAATCCCCTGCGGGTCGCGAAGCAAAAAGGCATCGCCTTGCCCAATGATTCCGCCCATGGCGTAGCCTCCGTCCCAGTCGCGGCTGGCTTTTTCAAGAACGCGCGGCAGGTCCAAATGGTCGGCCTGGTACTGGCTGCGCTCTACTTTATTGAGGCCCAGTTGGTCCTTTGCAATGTGGTGCAGGCGGCGGTTTTCTTTGTCGAGAAAGTGCCCAATTTTTTCCATCACCGTGACGGTGTCGGCCTTCTCTTTGGGGTGCTGTCCCAGGCTGACAAGCTCTTCAAAGAGCTCATCGACGTTGGTCATGTTGAAGTTCCCTGCGACCAAAAGGTTGCGGCTCATGTAGTTAGACTGGCGCAGAAAGGGGTGACAGGCTTCGATGCTGTTGCCTCCATAGGTTCCGTAGCGCAGGTGTCCGATAAACACGTCGCAGGCAAAGGCCAGGTTTTGCTTCACCCACGCTGCGTCTTTGAGGCGCTCGGGCTTGCCCGCGATCCGCTCTTCGATGCGGTTTTGAATGCGGGTAAAAATGTCTTGAATGGGCTTGGAGTCTACCGACCGAGACCGGCTGATGTAGCGCTGGCCCGCAGGCATGTTGAGTTTTATTCCAGCGAGTCCGCCGCCGTCCTGACCGCGGTTGTGCTGCTTCTCCATCATCAGCACCATCTTGTGAAGCCCATACAGGGCCGTCCCGTGCTTGTCGAGGTAGTGGTCTAGGGGTTTGCGCAGTCGCAGGATGGCAATGCCGCACATATCGGCGGTAAAGTTAGGGCGCTGCCTATCTTCGCAGGACACCCTCTACGCAATCCGCTCGAATGAATTCGCTGCCCGCATCCATCGACATCCATACGCACCTCATTCCCGAGCATATTCCGCCCTTTGCGCAGCGCTTTGGCTATGGCGGATTCATTCGCATGGAGCACCACTGCCCGGGCTGCGCGCGAATGATGAAGGACGACGTCCTCTTTCGCGAAATCGAGGCCAACAATTGGGACGCTTCTGTGCGCCTTAGCGACTGCGACCGCCACGGGGTGGGCATTCAGGTTCTTTCTACCGTGCCGGTCATGTTTAGCTACTGGACTCCGCCTCGAGACGGAGCGGCCGTTGCCGCCTTTCTCAACGACCACCTTGCGGAGTTTGTGGCCGCCAACCCCACTCGTTTTGAGGGCCTCGGAACCCTGCCCATGCAAGACACCGAGCTGGCCCTTCGAGAACTCGACCGCTTCGAGGCCCTAGGCCTGCGCGGCGTGCAAATCGGGTCCAACATCAACCAGCGCAACCTCGACGATCCGGCGTTTTTC
>DBBY01000039.1:20348-28292 GCA_002292855.1 Flavobacteriales bacterium UBA972
TTTGTGCACCCCTGGGACATGATGGGCAGCGACGACATGAAGCGCTATTGGCTTCCGTGGTTGGTCGGAATGCCCGCAGAATCCAGCCGTGCCCTATGCTCCCTGATTTTTGGCGGCGTACTGGAGCGGCTCCCTTCGCTGCGCGTGGCCATCGCCCACGGCGGCGGATCCTTCCCGGCAACTCTAGGCCGAATTCAGCACGGCTTCGACGTGCGGCCTGACCTGGTAGCGGTGGACAACGCGGTTCCGCCTACCGAATACCTCGGCAAGTTTTGGGTCGACAGCCTGGTGCACGATCCGCACGATTTGGCCAACTTAATGCGCCTAGTCGGCGACGATAAGATTGTGATGGGTTCCGACTACCCCTATCCCTTGGGCGAGGCCGTTCCGGGCGAATTAGTTCGGAGCATGCCCTGGTCCGACGCGGTCAAATCCAAAGTGCTTCGCCACAACGCCGAGGCCTGGCTCTACGGCAAATAGTAGCTAGTAACCAGCTGCTAGGTGAAGCGCGGATCCGTTTCCATTACGTGGCCGCAGCTTTTGCAGGTACGCTTGGTTTCGCTGCCGTAGAACTCCTTGAAGTGCGGCAAAAAGTCCGTTTCAATATTGTGCAGCTCAAAGTATGCGGCGTGCAGGGGCTTGTTGCAGGACTCGCAGAACCACAGGAGGCCGTCCGTGAATCCCTTGCCAGCGCGCTTGCGCTCGATGACCAGGCCGATGCTGCCCGCTTCGCGCATGGGGGAGTGCGGCGTTTTGGCGGGGCAGACAAACATGTCGCCGGCCTCGAGCACATGGTCCACGTGCTTGCCGTCGGTATGGGTTCGCACCGTGATTCGACCCTCTAACTGATAAAAAACCTCTTCGGTCTCATTGTAGTGGTAGTCCTTGCGGGCATTAGGGCCTGCAACGACCATTACGATGTAGTCCTCAGAATCGGGAGTGAGGTTTTTGTTGCCGACGGGCGGCTTGAGCTCGTGGCGGTGCTCTTCGAGCCAGCGGTGGAAGTTGAATACCATATCCCTAAGGTAGGCAACGGGCAGGTTGTGCGGAGCGGCTTTGGCACACTTTTAGTACTATGTCAAACAAAGTACCAAGCTTTATGTATATCTTTGCATTAATGAATACTGAAAACGCACGGGCGCAAATGCGCAAAGGGGTCCTCGAGCTCTGCGCGCTTCGGGTTTTAGGACGCGGAGAGGCATACGCCTCAGGCATTTCTGAAGCACTGAAGCAGGCAGACTTGCTCGTGGTCGAGGGTACGCTCTACCCGCTACTCACCCGAATGAAGAACGCAGGATGGCTGGAGTACCGCTGGGAAGAATCCAAGTCGGGCCCACCCCGCAAGTACTACCAGCTCACCGAAGAGGGGCGCAATCTTCTCGAGGCGCTCAATCAAGAATGGACCGGATTTGTAGACGCAGTAAACTCTCTTAAGAACTCATGAAAAAAACTATTGACATCAACCTTGGGGGCCTTCTTTTTCACCTTGACGAGGACGCCTATGCCATGCTTTCGGCCTACCTCGAAGCCCTTCGCCGCCACTTGGCTGCGACCGAAGGCCGTGAGGAGGTGCTCGCCGACATCGAAGCGCGCATTGCCGAACTGTTCAGCCAGTATGCCTCAGGAAGTTCCAAGGTCGTTACCGCCGCGAACGTGCAGGCGGCGATGAGCACTTTGGGCCAGCCCCAAGACTTCGGTCCCGAGGCAGAGGGAGGGTCCGCTTCTGAATCGTCGTCAGAACCGTCGTCAGAATCCAAGGACCGCCGCCGTCGCCTCTACCGCGACGCAGACGACAAGGTCATTGGAGGTGTCTGCGCCGGATTTGCCAACTACTTCAGCATCGATGTAGTTGTGGTGCGTGTAGTATTTCTCGTCCTTGGTTTTTTTACGGGCTTCGGTTTTATTCTCTACCTGATTTTGTGGGCCGCGACCCCCAAGGCTGTTACTCCCGCAGAGCGACTTGCCATGAAGGGCAAGCCAGCAACCTTTGAGAATATTCGCAAGACCGTCGAAGAAGAATTCAGAAACGTCGAAAGCAAAATAAACAATGCCGAGAGCCGGCGCAAAGTCCGCAATGCAAGCAATAGCGTTGGGGACTTCATTGCTTCGGTTGTTCGGGGACTAGCGCGCTTTTTTGGAATGCTGTTTCTGGTTTTTGCCCTTCTGCTTGGTGCGGGCATTTTAATCGCAGTATTTGGCAACGGCATCTTGCACGAAGACGCTCAGGTCTCCGTGACCGAGCTCCTGGATATTCTCTTGCCGGCGGGCGGTTTTGGCAAGGCCTACTTCTGGACGGCCACGGCACTCGTACTCATCGGTCCCTTGGTCGCCCTTCTGCTCTTGGCATTGCGTCTGCTATTTCGCCAGCAAGGCCTTGTTCAGCGCGGACTCTTGGGGGCCGCGATGATTCTTTCGGTGGGCGGAATCGTCATGATGGCTCTTCTCGGGGCTCGAATTGGCTCGGAGTTTCGCGAAGAAGCCTCGGTGGTGCATTCCGTGCTGCTGCCGGAGCAGGTTCAAACCTGGAATCTTACCATGGAATCAACGGCCGTCAACGGCGGAGTCGAGTTCAATTTCAACGACGACGATCTCGACGAATCCTCTTGGATTCTCACCGACGATCGGGTATACTATGAGGGCATAGAAATCGACCTGCAGCCCACAGTGCGCGACAAGCCAAGCCTGGAATGGACCGCCGAAGCCCAAGGTGGTTCTCGGCGTGCCGCTCGCGAACGCGCCGGCGGAATTGACTTTGAGGTTCGCACAGACAGCACTGGCCAAATCGTTGTGGGCGACCTTTTGAGTTATGCCAAGGCAGATCGATTCAGGGGGCAAAGAGTCCAACTCACCCTTTACCTGCCCATAGGGCATAGTGTGTTTTTGGATGCGACGACGGTTCCATACCTCGACGATGTGTCCAATACCGAAGACATTTGGGACGGGCACATGGGCGGCAAGACCTGGCTCATGACCGACCAAGGCTTGGCCGAGTTCAAATAGCCTTTGGGCGCTTTTTGGCGCGGACTCAAGCTAGGGAAGCCGGAAGGCAACCGCGTTTTGCCCGCAGCGAACTAAGGCAAGTCCGTCGCTGTGCAGGGCGAGCGGAGACAGTTCGTCTTCGGTTAAAAGCACGGCACTAGGTTTATCAAAGTTCCACATATACAGTGATTTGCGGTAATTAAATACCCATGGGAAGGGGGACCATCGGTCCAGCCAAAGGGGATCAATTCTTCCTTGTGCCCTTTCGTTTCCCGTCGCAGGGTCAAGCCGAATCCACCATCCTCGGCTGCTGAGCAAGTCCCAACTTTGCGGGTCGGGACGCAGTCCGTGGACGCCAAAGTCGAATCCGCCCGGCAGAGGACGGGCCCAAATCCGCGCGCCGCGGTTGAGGTCAAAGGCCAGTGCGCTGTCTTGGCTAGCAAAGACTAGGGTAGCGCCCCGCACTGCCGGGGGGTGCCCCGTGCCGTCGCCACCCACTAGCTTAGCCTGGTGCAACTGACCCCGGTCGGTCCACCAGAGCTGGCAGTGATCGCCCGTTCTGAGCACGGCATACCATCCGCGCTTCCACCAGCCGGACGCATCAAAAAGTCCCTTGGCGCTGGGCGCGGTTGCCGCGGCGGTCCACTGGTTTTGCTTCCATTCGAGCACCTGGTTCTTTGCCGCCCCGGCAGAACTGGAATCGCTTCGCCAACTCAGCATCAGCGCCCCATCGTCGCTGAGGGATCCGGACCTAAAACTCGCCCCTCCACTGGGGTAGGGCAGCAGGTCCATTCCCCCGTCGGCCTTGAGCACCGCGGCGGAATACGCGCCAAACAGTGCAAGACCGTAGTCGCTCCCCGCGACGCTCTCCTGGCCCCAAGACAGGCTCTCAAAACCCGCAGGCCAAGCCCAGGTCGCAAGGGTACTGCCGTCTCTGCAATTAAGCCAAATCAAGGAATCTCCGTGGCCAAACACCGCCCCCTTCACCCCGTCTGCAGGGCGATTCAATTCATAAGGCCCAAACTCAGACGGCCCAATGCCCCGAGACCATTGCTGCACCGGCTTGAGGGGGCTGATCGGAACGCCCTCGGGCTTGCTGCAGCCCCCCGTGAGCGCCGCGGCAAGGCAGGTCCAGAACCAACCTCGAGCAAACCCCGCCCGGCGCCCTGGCAGCGCCCCACCCAAGGAATCAGACCCGCTCATCGCGTTGGGGTGGCAAAAAAGGCTCCGCCCGCGACCTGGCCGTTCATCAGGCGGTTGAGGACCAAGCGGGTAGTCGACGAATTGCGCATCTGCTGGTGGTTGGTTCCGGGCATTAAAATAGAAGCCACGGCACCCTGAAGCTGGCCTGCGGACTCCGCCAAAACCACCCCGTCGCTGGGCTTCTCCACGAGCGCGTAATCGTAGCGCGGGATGGTAATGCAACCGTCGTCGCCCGAGCAGTCCGAGGCATTGGCCACCGGGAACCAACTCGGATTATTGGGGTCGTCAAGGCAGCGGCACCAAAAGCCATTGGCATTCAAAGTCATGCTCCGTGCCCCAATAAGCTGCTTGTAGCTGTTGTTGGCGTCGAGGTACCAAGCAGCAGCCTTATCGGCAGCGGCGGCCTCGCGCTCCGCCTGTATGGCCTGCCATTCCGCAATAAGGGCGCCCACCAAGGTTGGCGACAAAATCCATGCCCAGGTGCGCAGGTTTTGGGCCCGCTGAAGCGCGTCGGAGGCCTGGCTCTCGTGGCGGTCGAACTGCTGCGAGGCAAAGGTGACGAGCTCTTGGTCGGCGTCCATGGCAAAGGGATTGCTCGCAAGGGCAAGGCCGACGGAATCGGTGGCCAGCATTGAAGTGGCGGTTCGCCAAAAAACTGGCTCGTCCTCAACCCCATAAGCCAGGACCACCGGCACCGAAGGCGTTCGCTTGCCAAGCCGCTTTGCCAAGGGCGCATTGGGAAAAAGCTCCACCATGCCGGGGCTGTTGAACTTTTTGAGGGCAAAGGGCACAAAGCTGCTGCCGAGTCCGCAAGTTTGGTCCACCGCGTTGCGCAGCAAGGGGTCCAGGCCCGGAATCCAGCGCATCGCAGGGAACTGCGGCGCCCACAAGCGCGGATTGCTCAGGGTAATGCAGGCATCCTCCACAAAGGCCACCGCAAGGTTATCGCCCGACGGATGCAGGGCCTGGGCCATATAGGCTCCGTTCACGGCCGACCCAAAGGCAATGATTCCCCCAAACTGACGGTCAAAAACGTAGCGGTGCTGGTACAAACTGTCCAGCAGCAGCGAGAGCACGCCCCCGTAGGAATGCCCCACTAGAATGTTGTCTTCGACAAAAATATTTTGGGCTGCAGAAGCCGCCGCTCCGACCGAACTGAGGTAGGCGTCAATGTCCATGGCCGAGGCCAGCGCGTTCCCGTTTTGCCAATAATGGTGCGGATTGAGGTAAACCACCTGCCGCGCCGGGTAGCCAGCACTTCCTTGAAAGGCAGTGCGGGCGGCAAGCAGGTTCCAGCTGTCGGAACTTCCGCCGAGTCCGTGCAGAAAGTGCAGGATGCGGTAGCCCGTCGTCGCGGTTTTTCCGGCCCAGGAGAGGTTGGGCGCAGGGAGAATAGGGGACTCCCATGCAATGGGCCCCGAAGGCAGGCTCGGGAGCGTGCCCGGATCGCTGCAGGGCTGGGCTGATGCCGACCAAGAGAGCATGAGGCTCAGGGCGGCAATGAGCCCAACGACCAGGGCAATGGGTTTAGAAGATTGGGTGCGCGGGCTAGAAGTGGGCATGATTAGAAATACTTTAAAGTTGAATAAAACTACTGGCATAGGTTTGATTACCTAACTGAATTTGAATGGTATACCGACCCGAAGTCAGTCCCTTCGGATTCCAGGTAAGCGGCAGGGTTCCCTGCGGGGGCTGCTCGGCAGTCAGGCGGCCGAAGGAATCCACGCATCGCAAAGCCGTGGGCCAAATTCCTGCGGAACCTTCCAACGAAACCTGCAGTTCCTGCAGTCCTCTTGGGTTGGGTTGCAGGCTTAAACTGGGTGGGGATTCCGCGCCAGAGGGCCCGTAGCCAACCAGGGTGCTGCGTTCGGTGAGGGACCAGTCCTGCATGCACAGTCCGTTCAGGGTGCTGCGGCTAAAAATCCGCTCCTCGGCAGCCACAGACCAGCGGTTCCCCGAGGGCCTCCAGCTGAAGGCAATGCTGCTGTCGCCCTTGGAATAGACCTGCTGGGGCGTCGCGCTGCGCCAGGTGAGGGTCCATCCCGACCCCAGCTCCATGGCTTCGTCAAGCCGAACTCCCTCAGGGGGAATGCTGCTTCGCATGGGCGGCGACCCGAGCTGCTCGGCAGGGGCCGGGGGGCTGCCCATCCAGTCTTCCCGCGGGCTCAAGAGCACTTGGCTCGAGGTGAGTTCGCGCCCATCGGGGTCGGTCCACCACTGGCGGGCGGTGCGGGTTTCGCGCATTTTCAGGGCCTCGAGATCCCAGGGAAGGAGGTAGGCAGTATCGGCCAAATCGCTTAAGCGACTGCCGCGAAGGGTGGTCTCGGTGGCCGTCCAAAAGCTGGATTGGGCGCTTGCCGAGTGCGATAGGGTTATGGCCATCAGGGACCAAGCGGGGAATAGTAGTGCGTGCTTCATGGGCCAAAGCTGCCCCATCCCGCCGGGCCCTAATCGTGTTTAAACGAAAGCCAACGGCCCCCTCTGAAATACCCTTAAACGCCGCTAAGCCAGGGCGCAAATTGGCAATTATACCCGACCTTTGCAGCATGTACAACGTAGAGGCCATTCGAGCGGAATTCCCCATCCTGCAGCAGACGGTGCACGGTCGGCCCTTGGTCTACCTGGACAATGCCGCGACCACTCAGAAGCCGCGTTCGGTGATTCAGGCCATCGTCAACCACTACGAGAACAACAACAGCAACGTGCACCGAGGCAACCACACCCTGAGCCAGCGCGCCACCGATGCTTTTGAGGCCACCCGGGGCAAGCTGCAGCGCCACCTCAATGCAGCCTTTGAGCACGAAATTATCTACACCACCGGCACCACAGGTGCCATCAACCTTGTCGCGCACGGATTCCGCTCGCTTCTTGGCCCCGGCGACGAGGTTTTGGTCAGCCAGTTGGAGCACCACAGCAATCTGGTTCCCTGGCAGATGCTTGCCCAGCACAGCGGAGCCACCCTGCGCTACATTCCAATTTTGCCCGACGGCAGCCTCGACCTCGACGAGGCCCAGCGCCTGATCAACCCAAAGACGAAGCTGTTGGCATTCAATCACATATCCAATGCCCTAGGTACGGTGAATCCCGTCAAGCAGTTGACCGACTGGGCTCACGCGGTCGGGGCCTGCGTGCTGGTCGACGGAGCCCAGGGCATGGCCCATCGCCGGGTAGACGTGCAGGCTCTTGGGGTGGACTTTTACACGGCATCCGCGCATAAAATGTATGCCCCTACTGGAATCGGCCTGCTTTATGGCAAAACAGAATGGCTGGAGAAGCTGCCCCCCTACCAAGGCGGAGGCGAAATGATAGCGACCGTGACCATGGGGCTAAGCACCTACGCGCCCCTGCCCTTTAAGTTTGAGGCCGGCACCCCCAATATCGAGGCCGTCGTGGGCTGGGGTGCCGCAATGGACTGGGTCTCGGCCCTTGGAATGGATGCCTTGTTGGCCCACGAGTCCGAGCTAATGGCCTATGGCACCGAGCAGCTCACCGCCATCGAGGGCTTGGTTCTGTTTGGAACGACTGCGGACAAGGCGGCTGTACTGAGTTTCGGCTTTGCCAACGTTCACCCCTATGATTTAGGAACCCTGCTCGACCAGCAAGGCGTGGCGGTTCGGTCGGGTCAGCACTGCGCCCAGCCCATCATGGACTACTACCGCATTACCGGAACCGTGCGCGCCAGCTTTGCCGCCTACAGCAACCACGACGACGTAGACCGTCTGATAGCCGCAATTAACCGCGCCATGCGCATGCTTAATTAAT
>DBBY01000039.1:28363-72067 GCA_002292855.1 Flavobacteriales bacterium UBA972
GAAGAATTCGAATTTCTGGACCAGTGGATGGACCGCTACGAGCATATTATTGCCCAAGGCAAGGAGCTCCCTGCAGCCCAGGAGGCCATAAAAACCGACGACAACCTCATTCGCGGCTGCCAGTCCAAGGTTTGGATGACGGCAGAGAAGCGCGAAGGCCTGGTGTATTTTACCGCAGATTCCGACGCCATTATTACGCGCGGACTCGTTGCGCTCCTGCTGCGGGTATGCAACGGCCTCCCTCCCGAGGTGCTGGCCCAAGCGAACTTCGGCTTTCTTGCGGACATTGGCCTCACCGAGCACCTAAGCCCGACCCGCGCCAACGGCTTGCAAAGCATGATGAAGCAAATTCGCCTTTATGGCCTCGCCTTTCAAGCACAAAACTGATACTATGCTTACCGAATTAGAAATGCAATCCATAGGCGAACAGGCCGTTGACGTTCTGAAAACCATCTACGACCCAGAAATTCCTGTGGATATTTATCAACTCGGACTCATCTACGACGTCCAAGTGAGCGACGAGGGTGACATTCACGTGCTCATGACCTTGACCTCACCCAACTGCCCTGTGGCGGAGTCTCTGCCCGAAGAGGTCAAGGAGAAGGTGGGCACGCTGCCCGCCGCCGCCAAGGTTGAGGTCGAGATCACCTTTGATCCGCCCTGGACCCGCGACATGATGAGCGACGAGGCCAAGCTAGAGCTGGGAATGCTCTAGGCCCAGCCCCAGTACACCCAACGAAAATGAGCCAGGATTCCATCACCAACCGAGTAGCGCAGAGCGCCCTGGTCACCTTTGACCTCGAAGACCTTTGGCCTTCGGGTGGTCTGCGGACCCTCCATCTTAGCGAGATAGCTCCTGAGGGACTGCTTCGCGAGGCCGACGTTCGAGAATACGTACGAAGTATAAAAAAGCATACGTACAGCAATACCGTTCTAGCCATTGAGGGGTCCGAAGACTTCATTGTGCCCCAGTGGTTGGGCCCCTTGCTTGCGTCGTCTCTTGCCGATTCGGTTCATTTTGTGGGGTTTGGCCTGCCTTCTCAAGTGCTCTCGGCCTACTACGCTCAGGCTCTTGCCCAACTGGATTGGACTGCGTTCAAGGGGGCCAAGGTCTTGCTCAAAGGCTGTGGCCGGCATCCCGTGCCCGACACCGCCTACGCGGCCGCTTCGATGCACCTCAGCCGTGTGGCCCTAAAGCTGATGTATGGCGAGGCCTGCAGCAACGTTCCCCTATTTAAAAGTGAGGCAGAGGGCATCAAGCCTTAAACCAAAGCCTTCTGTCCGCGTTACATCAAGGAGTACTTTAAAAATCTGGTCTTATGCCAAAATCCGTAGTTGAATTTCGTATCGTATCCCTTAACCGGCGCATTGAGCCCTTGCGGACTGCAATCTTGGGCCATGAGCTATACCCCCTGATGCAAAGCATGACCGAGGTGCGGGTTTTTATGGAGCACCACGTTTTTGCCGTCTGGGATTTTATGCGCCTACTCAAGTCGCTGCAGCGGGACCTTACCTGCGTAGAGGATGCTTGGGTTCCGACCCAAGACCGCGAGACCCGTCGGCTGATTAACGAGATTGTGGTTGCTGAAGAGTCCGACGTAGACATCAACGGCCAACCGGCCAGCCACTATGAGCTTTACCTCGATGCAATGCGCCAGGCCGGCGCCAATACCCAGACCATCGTGAGCTTTGTCAATAAGCTGCAAAATGGATACAAGGCCAAGGACATGCTCCGCTTCAACTTGGCCGAGATCGACGAGGCCATGATGGACTTCTTAAAAGCGACTGACCGAATTCTAAGGAGGGGCAAGCTTCACCAAACGGCGGCGGCCTTCACCTTCGGGCGCGAAGACCTGATTCCCGACATGTTCACCGCCCTCATTAAAAAGCTTTATGCCGAGCACCCCAGCGAGCTCAGCGCCTTTGTCTACTACCTGGACCGCCACATTGAGCTCGACGGAGACCAGCACGGACCCATGGCCATACAAATGATGAAAAACCTTTGCAAAGAAGACGACCAGCTTTGGCTCGAGGCCGAGGATGCCTGCGTGGAGGCTCTTGAGGCCCGCCTTAAGTTTTGGGATGCCATAGCGGCGAAGATTCGCCGCAGCGAACTAGTGACCGAAGCCAAGTCTTAAGTGCCTTTAGGCCTTTCGGAGGTCAGACAGTACGTCTTTTTTCTAGGCCTTCTGGCGGAACGAGATTAATTAATGAAGCCCGTTCCATTAACTTTACCTTTTAAACAAAAACCTAACCTTAAGGTCATGAAAGCATTTATTAAAATCGCTCTTGCGCTGGTTCTTGCGCTCCCCCAGAATCTTCGCGCAGGCGAGGGCATGTGGATTCCCTTGCTGATGCAAAAGCTCAACTACGCCCAAATGAAGAAGGAGGGCTTAAAGCTCTCGGCCAAAGATCTTTATGACGTCAACCACGGTTCCCTTAAGGATGCAATCGTGTCTTTTGGCGGATTTTGCACGGGCGAAATCATCTCGTCGCAGGGCCTGCTGCTGACCAACCACCACTGCGGATACGACGCCATCCAAAGCCATTCTACGGTGGAGCACAACTACCTCGAAGACGGGTTTTGGGCCATGGACCGCAGCCAGGAGCTGCCCACGCCAGGCCTGTTTGCCAACTTTTTAGTTCGAATTGAGGACGTATCTGCGGCCGTAAATGCCAGCCTCAATGCAGAAATGACCGAGGCGGAGCGCACGAAGGCCATTCAGCAAAAGGGCTCAGAGCTTGCCAAGGCAGCCACAGCCGGAACCAAGTACGATGCCTCGGTAGAGGCATTCTACCACGGCAACGAGTTTTATCTGTTCGTCTATGAGAAGTTCAATGACGTGCGCCTAGTGGGGACTCCCCCGAGCAGCGTAGGCAAGTACGGCGGAGACACCGACAACTGGATGTGGCCGCGCCACACGGGTGACTTCTCGATGTTTCGCGTGTATTCGGCCAAGGACGGAACGCCGGCGAAGTACAGCCCAGACAACGTACCCCTTCGCCCCAAGCACCATCTGCCCGTGAGCACCAAGGGCGTCAACGACGGCGACTTCACCATGATTTTTGGCTACCCTGGCCGCACCGACCGCTACCTCAGCAGCTGGGGCGTGCAGCAGGCCATTGACCTGTACAACCCGACTGTGGTAAAAATCCGCGACCAAAAGCTTGCCATTATGCGCAACTACATGGAGTCTGACCCCGCCCTCAAAATACTGCTGGCCTCGAACTACGCCTCGACCGCCAACTACTGGAAGTACTACATCGGCCAGACCGAGCAGCTCAAAAACAACAAGGTTTACGACAAAAAGCGCGACCTAGAGGGCCAGTTTGAGGCCTGGGTAGCCGCTACGCCGGAGCGCAAAAGCAAGTACGGCGAAACGCTTAAAATGATGTCGTACTTCTACGAGGCAACGAACGCCAACATCAAGAACAACGTCTATTTAATGGAGGCTGTCTTGCGCGGACCCACCTCGGTTTTGTTTGCCTACCGCAATGTGGCCGCCCTGGAGCGCGCCTACAAAGACAAGGAGGCCTTTGCCAAAATGCGCCCAGCACTTGAGGAGGCAGCCAAGGCAAATTTTGCTGAGTTCCATGCGAGTTCCGACCGAGACATGATGGCATTGCTCTGGAAGATGTACCTCAGCGACGTGCCTGCCGCGCAGCTTCCCAAGTTCCTTCAGGAGCTCAATGGCGATGCCGGAGCCCTGACCGCGTTTGCCCAAAAGGCTTTTGCCACGAGCATTTTTATGGATGCAGACCGCTATACCGCCTATTTAAACAATCCGGATTCGGCCACACTGGCCAACGACCCCTTGACTAAGGTGGCCAAAGACTTCCGCACGACCTACTTCGGTGGTCAGGATGCCTCCCTGGCGGCCATGAAGACCAAGGCCTACCGCCTCTGGACTGCGGGCGTTCGCGAGATGCTGCCTTCGCGGGTTTGGTCGCCGGATGCGAACTCTACGATGCGCATGACCTACGGCCATGTGGGAAGCTACGAGCCCCGCGACGGCGTGAAGTACAACCACGTTACCTACCTAGACGGCGTAATGCAAAAGGAAGATGCCAGCAACCCAGAGTTTGAGGTTCCTGCGCGCCTTAAGGAACTTTACAAGGCCAAAGATTTTGGCCCTTATGCCGACCAAACGGGCCGCGTACCGGTCGGAATCATTTCGGGCAACGACATTACGGGAGGCAATTCCGGCTCGCCCTTGATCAATGCAAAAGGGGAGCTTATTGGCGTCGCCTTCGACGGCAACTGGGAGGCCATGTCGGGCGATATTTCTTATGAAACAGAGCTTCAGCGCACTATTTCTGTAGACATACGCTACGTGCTCTTCATTATCGACAAGTACGCCGGAGCTGGCCATCTGGTCCGCGAGATGTCGCTGCGCTAGGGCTGGGCTAAAGCAGCGCGGACTTACTTTTAGAATCCGAGCTTCTTGAGGGCCTTCTGAAGGTCTTCTTCGCTGCGGAATTTTAGGGTGACGGTTCCCGAACCTTGGGCTGTCTTGACCACCTTAGCCGAAAGGCCAAGAATGTTTTTAAATGCTTGGGCGCTTGCCAGGTCGTTGATGCCCCGAGCTCCGGCAGGGCGGGCGGGCAAGGCCTCCTCAGAACCCGGAATCCCGTCAGGATGCTGCACCAGGCGAACGGCCTCTTCGAGCTGCCGCACGGACCATCGCTGGCTCACGCAGTCGAGGTAAAGTTCGTCCTGAAGAGTGGGGTCGTCGAGGCCCACGAGGGCTTTAGCGTGCCCAGCACTGATGGCGCGATCGCGAAGTCCAGCTTGCACCAGCAGGGTCAGCTTGAGCAAGCCAAGAAAATTTGCCACCGTCGATCGCTGCTTGCCGACGCGTTGCGAAACCTGAAGCTGGGTTAGGCTGCACTCTTCCATGAGGCGTTGAAAAGAGAAGGCCACCTCCATGGGGTCCAGGTCGCGGCGCTGAATATTCTCCACCAGGGCCATTTCGAGCATTTGCTGGTCGTCGGCCAGGCGCACAAAAACGGGAATTCGGTCCAGGCCAGCCCGCTGAGCGGCGCGGAATCGGCGTTCGCCAGAAATAATTTCGAAGCGGTCGGTGGCGGTTCGGCGCACCGTGATGGGCTGAATAATGCCGAGTTGCCGAATCGACTCGGCGAGTTCCTCGAGCGGACCCTCTTCAAATTGGCTGCGCGGCTGCTTGGGATTGGCCTGTATTTGGCTAATAGAAACCTCAAAAATGCCCGAAACCAGGCCCCGCGCACCAGGGTCTGCAGCCGATACGGCATTGTAGTCGTTCAGAAGCGCAGAAAGTCCGCGGCCCAGAGCTGGTCGATTGGATTTGGCCATGCGCAAATATCGGAAGTTCTGTTGAACAAGTGGCGGCAGCGGCAAGTTACCTTTACAGACTTCATGAAGGACATTAGGAACTTTTGCATTATTGCACACATTGACCACGGCAAGAGCACCTTGGCCGACCGCTTGCTCGACGAAACCAAGAGCGTAACGTCGCGCGAGAAGATGGAGCAGCTGCTCGACAACATGGATTTGGAGCGGGAGCGCGGCATTACCATTAAGAGCCATGCCATTCAAATGGACTACCTGCTCGGCGGTCAGAAGTATCGCCTCAACCTCATTGACACTCCGGGTCACGTTGACTTTAGCTACGAGGTTAGCCGCAGCATCGCGGCCTGCGAGGGAGCCCTTTTGGTGGTCGACGCCGCTCAGGGCATTCAAGCCCAGACCATAAGCAACCTCTACCTGGCCATTGAGCACGACCTCGAAATCATTCCGGTACTCAATAAAGTAGACCTGCCCAGCGCCAACCCCGAGGAGGTAGAAGACCAGATCATCGACCTTCTTGGTTGCAAGCGCGAAGATATTTTGCGTGTTTCGGCAAAAACAGGCCTCGGCATAGCCGACCTTCTTGAGGCCATCATAGACAAGATTCCGGCCCCGAAGGGCGACCCCGAAGCCCCGCTTCAGGCGATTATTTTTGACAGCGTCTACAATTCCTTCCGCGGAATCGAGGCCATATTCCGCATTAAAAATGGCACGATTCGCAAGGGCGAGGCTGTGAAATTTATGGCCACCGGCAAGACCTATTTTGCCGACGAAATCGGTGTGTTGCGCCTCAACAAAGATCCGCGCGATCGCATGGCCGCTGGCGACGTGGGCTACATCATTAGCGGAATCAAGGAGGCCAAAGAGGTCAAGGTCGGCGACACAATAACCACCGTGGCCAACCCCGCCACCGAGGGAATTACCGGCTTTGAAGACGTAAAGCCCATGGTTTTTGCGGGAATTTATCCGGTGGTGAACGAGGAGTTCGAAGAACTCCGAGGCGCTCTCGAAAAACTGCGCCTCAACGACGCTTCGTTGACCTTTGAGGCCGAAACCTCGGCGGCCCTCGGCTTTGGGTTTCGATGCGGATTCCTCGGAATGCTGCACATGGAGATTGTACAGGAACGCCTTGAGCGCGAGTTCAATATGACGGTGATTACTACCGTTCCCAACGTTTCGTACTTCGCCTACCACAAGGCCGACGTGACCAAGGCGATTTTGGTTACCAATCCCTCAGACTACCCCGATCCCTCAGGCCTTGATCGCATCGAGGAGCCCTTTATTAAGGCGCAGATCATTACCAAGTCAGAGTACGTTGGCGGGGTTATGACCCTGTGCATCGACAAGCGGGGAGTGATTACCGGCCAAAGCTACCTGACGGCCGACCGCGTGGAGTTGAACTTTGAAATGCCCCTTGCCGAGATTGTCTTTGACTTTTATGACCGTCTAAAGACGATTTCTCGCGGATACGCTTCGTTTGACTACCACCCCACGGGCTACAAAGCTTCGCATTTGGTCAAGGTTGATATTATGCTCAACGGCGACCCCATCGACGCCCTGTCGGCCTTGATTCACAAAGACAAGTCCTATGACATTGGCCGTCGGCTTTGCGAGAAGCTTAAGGAACTGATTCCGCGCCAGCAGTTTGTAATAGCAATTCAAGCAGCCATTGGCGCCAAAATCATTGCGCGCGAAACCCTCTCTGCACTGCGCAAAGACGTGACCGCCAAGTGCTACGGCGGAGACATTAGCCGCAAGCGCAAGCTGCTCGAGAAGCAGAAAGAAGGCAAAAAGCGCATGCGCCAGCTCGGCAACGTGGAGATTCCGCAGACCGCGTTTTTGGCGGTGCTCAAGCTGAACGACTGACGGCGCTGCGCGCAAGCTTCTAGTAACTAGCAACTGGTTCGGCGCTTCGCGCCGGTCGCTACCTTAGCGGTATGGCACAACCTTCTAAAGCATTTGAAACGCTTGCAGCAAAGCGCGCCGAGGCGAAGCTCGGCGGTGGGCAGGCACGTATTGACGCCCAGCACCAAAAGAAGAAGCTGACCGCCCGAGAGCGCCTTGAGCTCCTCTTTGATGACGGATCCTTTGAAGAGCTCGGGGCCCTGGTGACCCACCGAAGCAGCCTTTTTGGGCTCGACAAGCAGCAGTTTCTTGGCGACGGAGTGATTACCTGCTACGGCAAGGTCAACGGCCGGCTCACCTACGCCTACGCCCAGGACTTTACCGTGCTCGGAGGCTCCTTGGCCGAAGCGCACGCCGAGAAGATTTGCCGTCTTATGGACCTGGCCCTTGACAACGGCGCACCCATCGTTGGCCTCAACGACTCGGGCGGAGCCCGCATTCAGGAGGGCGTCGTCAGTCTGGGCGGCTACGCCGACTTGTTCTACCGCAACACTCTGGCCTCGGGGGTGATTCCCCAGCTCAGCCTCATCATGGGTCCCTGCGCCGGCGGGGCCGTGTATTCGCCCGCCTTAACCGACTTTATTGGCATGGTCGAAGGCAATTCCTATATGTTTGTCACGGGCCCCAACGTCGTTAAAACCGTAACCCACCAAGACGTGACCTCCGAAGAGCTGGGCGGAGCCTCCGCACATGCCAGCAAGAGCGGCGTAACGCACTTTACCTACTCCAACGGAGCCTTGGCCATCGAAGGCTTCAGAACGCTGCTGCGCTACCTGCCGCAAAACAACCAAGACGGAGTTTCTCTGCTGCCCTATACCAGTTCTGGCTCCGAGCTGCGCCCCAACCTCGACAAGGCAGTGCCCGAGAGCGCTCTACAGCCCTACGACATGCGCGAGGTCATCGCTGAGGTCGCCGATTCCGAGAGTTTTTTAGAGGTGCACCGCGACTTTGCAGAGAACATGATCGTTGGATTTGCCCGCCTCGGGGGCCGCTGCATCGGCATTGTGGCCAACCAGCCGGCTCATTTGGCGGGAGTTCTCGACATTCCGGCCTCGACCAAGGGCGCGCGTTTTGTGCGTTTTTGCGACGCCTTCAGTATTCCGCTTTTGGTGCTTGTCGACGTACCCGGATTTTTGCCTGGCACGGACCAGGAATGGAACGGAATCATCGTGCACGGCGCTAAGTTGCTCTATGCCTTCAGCGAGGCCACGGTGCCGCGCATCACCGTCATCACGCGCAAGGCCTATGGCGGAGCCTACGATGTTATGAATTCAAAGCACATCGGCGCCGACCTCAACTACGCATGGCCCTCCGCTGAAATCGCCGTGATGGGCGCCAAGGGTGCTGCCGAGATCATTTTTAAGGGCGAAATCAGTGCTTCGTCAGAGCCCGCAGCACTTTTGGCCAAAAAAGAGGCCGAGTACGCCGAGGCTTTTGCGAATCCCTACCAGGCTGCAGCCCGCGGCTATGTGGACGAGGTGATTTTTCCCCACGAAACCCGGGCCAAGCTCTTGCGCGCCTTTAGCATGCTGGAGAATAAGTCGGTTTCGCGGCCAAAGCGCAAGCACGGGAATATTCCGCTCTAAACGGCCGGAGGGCAATCCATGCGGGCATTTGGGCAAGTGCCCATCTCGCGCTACATTTGCCGTCCCTTTAACGATGCCCCATCGTCTAATTGGCAGGACAGCGGTTTTTGGTACCGTATGTCTAGGTTCGAGTCCTAGTGGGGCAACAAGGGACCCAAGCCGCGCAGTACACTGCGCGGCTTTTTTTATGGGCCGCCGAGTGAAGCTCGTTTCGACGAGGCGGCCCATAAAAAATGCCGGGGCGGCAACCGCTGCCCGGCTTGGGTCGTTTGGGTCATTATCCAACCACGTCCAGGTCCGCGCGGGGCAGGGCCCCCCGCGCAATCCTAGTGGGGCAACAAGGGACCCAAGCCGCGCAGTACACTGCGCGGCTTTTTTCATGGGCCGCCGAGTGAAGCTCGTTTCGACGAGCATTCCCCCAATTGCAGTAACAGCATGTAAGGGATTTTCCGCGTTCTTTAAACTTCATGCACGCCCGGTTTAATGCCATAAATTGCTGCATGATTCGCAGCAAACCAAGCCGTACCGACGCGGAACGATTAGGCCATCCAAGGAACGGCAGCGATGGAGCAAGCAATGGCTAAGAGGCGTTTAACCTGTTTTTTGCTGCTGCTCGCTGCGCTCCATAGCAGGGCAGCAGAATCGGTGGCCGACACGAGCAAAGACCAGGGCCTAACCCTGATTCCGCTGTTTTACTATACTCCCGACACGCGTTTTGCCCTGGGAGCCGCAGGCGTCTTCTATTTTAGAACCAAAAGCAGTCGCGACAGCCTGCCGAAACCGCGCCTCTCTTATGTGCAGGCCCTGGCCGACTATACTCAAAACAAGCAGCTCGACCTCTGGGCCGTTTGGTCGGTCTTCACCAACAACGAAGACTATTTGCTGCGCGGTGAAATGCGCTACCGGAATTTTCCGGACCGGTTTTATGGCATTGGCAACCGCAGCAGCGACGAAGACATGGAGCGCTACTACTACGACCTCATGAGCTTTAAAGCGCTCTTTATGAAGCGATTTGGGCGGAATCTCTTTGCCGGATTGGACTACCACCTGCGGCGCGAGTACAATTTTGAGTACTACGACAACAAAAATTTGGTGGACGGAACCGTGCCGGGCTACCAGGGTGGCGTGGGTTCCGCTTTGGGAATCGTGGTTTCTAAGGACAGCCGCGACAACGTGGTTAACGCCTACAAGGGTCAGTTTTTTGAGTTTTCGTCCTACTTTTTCAACAATGCATGGGGCGGAACCTTCAATTTTACCGCCCTAAATGGCCTGCATAATACCTACACCGAGCTGCGACCCGGGTGGATTTTGGCCACCAATTCTCGAATTAACCTCAACTTTGGCGAAGTGCCCTTTTTGGACATGGCCAAGGTCGGAGGCGAAGAAATGCTGCGCGGCTACGCGGCAAATAGGTACCGAGACCATCATTTTGTCGGCAGTCAGGCCGAGCTGCGCATGCCCCTGTACCGGCGCTTTAGGGCAGTGGCCTTCGCGGGCTTGGGAGAAGTGTTCCGCCAGCCATCGCAGGTGCAGTGGACCAACCTTAAGTACAGCGTCGGGGGTGGTTTGCGCTATGCGATGAACGAGTCAGAGCGTGTAAACATTCGCCTGGACTACGGCTTGGGCCGCGGATCAAGCAGTTTTTATTTCTCGGTTACCGAGGCTTTTTGACGGTGGGTCAGGCAGGGCCACCCCAGCCTAGAGACTCCGCGAAAATGTAGAGGTTCAAAAGCAAGAAGAATAGGGCCGGAAGCGAAACGAGCAATCCGTCGTTAACCCTAATTCTAACAATAAGTCCGCACAGCATGAGCAGGCTGAGGCCCAGGGAGGCAAGGCTTAGAATGGGATTAAAAAAGAGTCCGACCAGAAGACCGGTGGCCCCTAAAATTTGCAGAACCACGGTGAGAAGTCCGATTTTCTCGAGGTTAAAGCGCTTGAATTCGCTTTTCATGTAGGGAGACAGAAAGTAGGACGCGGCGTAGGCGTAGAACGACAGACTCGATACCAAAACACTGAGGTTGGCCAAGGAGGTACTCACCCCCTAGTTAGCGCTCCATGCGAGGATTGCGCTCAGTGCCAAAAGAAGTAGGGAGGGGATGTGCTTTACCAAGGAATTCTTAACGCTGAAGTGAAAGTACTGAGCTGCAACCATAAAGAGGCCCATAAGTGCCGCTGGGATTTGCACCAGTGAAGGGTACCAAATTCCCGCAATTATTAGGGTAGCCAGGGCAACTTTAGACACTCCCACGAGGTTGCGCGTCAAGTCGCTAAGGCCAAAAAGCGTAAATTCTTTGACTACGTTGAAGTACCGAAAGGTCCAAACGTAGGCAACCGAAAGCCCGAGGGTTAGTTGAATTAGGTTTAAGAAGTTGTCCATGGTATTTGTGTTTTTGTTGGAGTAAAGGTCGCGAAGAAAGTCCGTTTTGATGCATCATGAAGGCGCGGGAGGCTATAAATGGTCCCTCCAGAATTTTTCCATGCTTCTGCGCATGTGCAGGGTGGTATTGAAGCCTTGGTTTATTCCATGATCCCTCATGGGGTAGCTCATCATGGTAAAAAGTTTGTTGTTTTTGACCAGCGCGTTGATTAGCAATTCAAAATTTTGATAGTGCACGTTGTCGTCACCAGTCCCGTGAATAATCATGAGGTCACCCTTCAATTTATCGGCATGCGTCACGGGAGAGCCTTCGTGATAACCCGTGAAATTATCGTCGGGTAAGCCCATATAGCGCTCTTGGTAAATGTTGTCGTACAAGGTTTGGTGCGACACAAACGCTACGGCGATTCCAGTTTTATAAATGTCCGAATGGCGGAACATGCAATGCAAAGTCATTTGTCCGCCCCCGCTCCAACCCCAAATGCCAATGCGCTTTGGGTCTATAAACGAGAATGCTTCAACTATTTTTTTTGCCGCTTTAGCTTGATCATCTGCAGCCAGTAACCCAATTTGTCGGTAAACACTCTTTCTAAAATCACGACCACGGGGCACTTTGGTACCGCGGTTATCAATGCTTACCACCACATAATCCAATTGGTTACTGAGGTATTGGTGCCATAGGTTGTCTCCGGTACTCCAGTTGTCTTGCACGGTAGAACCGGCCGGCTCTCCATACACATGAACCAATAGGGGGTATTTTTTTTGCGGATCAAAATTGATGGGCTTAATCATCCAGGCATCCAAAACGACATCGCCGATGTCAACCTTAAAAAACTCTTTGCTGCGCAAAGCCAGTTTATTCATTTTGGCCTTTAGTGCGGAATTGTCTTCGAGCAGTTTGATTTCGCGGTGTGTAGTTAAATTAATTAGCGCGATTCTTGGAGGCGTTGTAGCATTCTCAAAACGATGTATTGCAAACTTTGCGTCGTTGGATATTTGGTAGCTGTGTTGGCCGGCCATATCAGAGGGAGAAATCCGCTCAGATTGCCCGCTTCCATCCAATTTGCTGCGGTAGAGGTAGCGCTGCGTATAATTATTGGGCGAAGCGATGTAGTAGACAAAACCACCTATTGGGTCGATGCAGTTTATCTCCACAATATCAAAATCCCCATTGGTGATGAGCTTCATTTTGGTCCCATCACGGGATACTTTATAAAGATGCATCCAGCCATCTTTTTCGCTGGTCCAGGTAAATGATTGCGCCTGATCTAGCCATAAAATATTGTCGTGCACATCAAGAAAGGCCTCGTCTTTATCGGTGAGGATGTTTTTAAGCGCCATGGTCTGTGTATTGCCTACCCAAACGGTGTTGGTATTTTGCAAGCGGTTCAATTGCTGAATCATTACTTCATTGGATTCGGGAATAAAATCCATCCGCGCCAAGTAGTTATTTCGGGAATCTCCAGGAATCGAGAACCATTTTGTCTCGCCCCCCGAGGCAGACACTACCCCCACCTTAACGGCAGAATTTGCCGTGCCCACTTTGGGGTAGGGTAATGGAATTGGTTTTGAGTAATTCGAATCAACATTATTGATCATATAAAAGGTGCCGACTCCCCTTGTATCGGATTGCCAATAGGCAATGTCTTTGCCGTCGGGACTCCAGCGAAATCCGTCTTGGCAGCCGAGCTCTTCTTCATAGACCCAGTCAAATGTGCCGTTTATTAGGTTAACTCCCCCGTCTAATGTCAATCGGGTAATGGTGCCGGTTGCAAGCTCTTCGGAGTAAATGTTATTGTTACTCACATAGGCGACTTTGGATCCGTCTGGAGAAAATTTAGCAAACATGAGTGTGGCCTCTTCAAGTCCTAGGCCGAGCTGTGATAATTTGCCGCTTTTAAGATCAAGTACCCAGTAATCACCACGAGTATTTTGACGCCATACTTTGCGGGTATTGGTAAAAACCAAGAGTTTGCGGTTGTCTTCGCTCCAAGAATAATTGGCAACGTCCAAGGGGCTGCCTGCGCCGGAGGGAATCAATTGCTCAGCGCGGACTAAAACCGATCTTGAACCACTTTTGGCGTCATAAACGACAAGATCCGCTCCCCCTATTGCTTGGTTGCGTTCAAGCTTTGAGTACTGCTTATTGTCCTTCATCCACCTAATTTGTCCAACCCCCTTGCTTTGGTAGGTATTGCGAGCATAGATGTCTTCAAGAGTTAGTTTCTCGCTTTGAGCGTAGATACTGGTGCTTAAAATCAGAGAGGTTAAGCCTATGAAACTAATAAACTTTTTCATCGAGGTAGGTTTAAGGATTCAATTCGCGCGGATTTTGCGGCAGGCATTGTTCTTGGTTTAAAGGTTTAAGACCACCCAAGAGAAATTAAATCAAAAATCCGCTTGGTAATGCATTAGCAATAGTAGGCCAAGGTTGTTACTTAGCAATACATCCAAATAATTGGAAGCATGAGCCATACGTTTTTACCCCAAGGAACCACCGAGCTGACGCAGAGCGTGCTGCGCGTTGGGCCGGCTAAAGTCCGCATTAAATTGCCTCGGGAGGGGAACAATAGTGGTGCTTCTCAAGTTTACACCAAGTGATTAGACCCGCCAGCGACCGAGGATTCTTCTTTAAGGAGTTTGAGGCAAAGAGCATCTCGCCCTTTGACAAGCTCTTTGGAATCTTCAAGGAGCTCATAGTGCACGTGTCGGGCGACTTCGACGAGGCCATAAAGTGGCTCAGGGAGCTTGACAAGGAGTATGAGCTCACCGACGAGAACTACAGCATAGACGACTTTATCAACGACCTCAGAGAGAAGGGCTACATCCGCCCAGAGGTTGACGGTGACGGAGTTTCTGGAATGGGAATTACAGCCAAAACCGAGCGAGCGATAAGGCAGACGGCCCTGGACCAAATCTTTGGCAACCTCAACAAAAGCGGAGCAGGCAACCACAAGACCAAAAGTTCGGGCGATGGCGACGAGCTTACGGGAGAAACCAGGCCCTACCGCTTTGGCGACGGCTTAGAGAAAATTTCGCTAACCGAAAGCATCAAAAACGCACAAATCAACCACGGAGTTGGCGAGTTTGAGCTCAGCGAAGAAGACCTTGTGGTCGAAGACAGCCAGTTTAATTCCCAGATGAGTACGGTGCTAATGATTGACATCAGCCACTCGATGATACTCTACGGCGAAGACCGAATTACGCCGGCCAAAAAGGTGGCCATGGCCCTGGCGGAGCTCATTACTACCCGCTACCCCAAGGACAGCATTGATATTATTGTCTTTGGCAACGATGCTTGGAGAATCTCTATTAAAGAAATTCCCTACCTCAAGGTTGGGCCTTTTCACACCAATACGGTTGCCGGGCTGCAGCTAGCCATGGACATTCTGCGCAGAAAGCGAAACACCAACAAGCAGATATTCATGATTACCGACGGCAAACCCAGCTGCATCAGGGAGCGCGACGGGACCTACTACATGAACAGCAACGGCTTGGACCCCTACGTGACCGAGAAATGCTATACCCAGGCAGCACAGGCTCGCAAACTGCACATTCCCATCACCACGTTTATGATTGCTCGCGACCCCTATCTGCAGCAGTTTATCGACAAGTTTACCGAGGCAAACCAAGGCAAGGCCTTTTTCACGGGACTCAAGGGCCTGGGAGAAATGATTTTCAAAGACTATGAAACCAACAGAAAGAAAAGACTCCAATAGTATGATTACGAATTTAGGTGAGCTCAAAGCCTCGGGCTACCAAAGCATCTCCATTAAAGACGAACTGCGCCAAAACCTGCTCAAGCACCTCGAGGCCGGCACCACCGTGTTTGGCGAAGTGCACGGATTTGAAGATACCGTGCTGCCCGAGCTGGAGCGCGCCATTCTGTCGCGGCACAGCATCAACCTATTGGGCCTTAGGGGGCAGGCCAAAACGCGCCTTGCGCGCCTCATGGTGGAATTGCTCGACGAGTACATTCCCTATGTAACGGGGTCCGAAATCAACGACGACCCCCTTGCTCCGATTTCACGCTTTGCCATGGACCTCATCGCTGAGAAGGGAGATCAAACCCCCGTTTCGTGGTTGCATCGCTCCCAGCGTTATTTTGAGAAGTTGGCCACACCCGACGTAACGGTTGCCGACTTAATTGGCGACATTGACCCCATCAAGGCGGCCAATCTGAAACTGTCTTATGCCGACGATCGGGTGATTCACTTTGGCATGATTCCCAGGGCCAACCGCTGCATCTTTGTTTTAAACGAAATCCCCGACCTGCAGGCTCGCAATCAGGTGGCCTTATTCAACATTTTGCAAGAAGGCGATATTCAAATTCGCGGATTCAAAATTCGGCTACCCCTTGACCTTCAGTTTGTGTTCACGGCCAACCCCGAGGACTACACCAACCGAGGCAGCATCGTCACGCCGCTCAAAGACCGCATTGGGTCGCAGATTTTAACGCACTACCCCGCCAACATTGCCGTGGCCCGCAAGATTTCTGCCCAAGAAGCCAGAATCAATGAGGCGCAATCGAGCCGAGTATATGTTCCCGACTTGGCCTACAACCTGCTCGAGCAAATTATTTTTGAGGCACGAGACAGCGAGTACATCGACCAAAAAAGCGGAGTAAGCGCAAGGATGAGTATTTCTATGCTCGAAAGCCTCGTCAGCACGGCCGAACGCCGCGCGCTGATCAACAAAGAGAAGACCACCACCGTGCGCTTAGCTGATTTTATGGGAATCATTCCGGCCATCACCGGCAAGGTGGAGCTCGTGTTTGAAGGAGAGCAAGAAGGGGCCGCATTCGTGGCGGAGCAGCTCATTGGTGCCGCCATCAAGACCTTTTGGCCCAACCTCTTCCCTAAAATTGGGAAGCTTAATAAAAAGGCGGACCTCAGTCCCTTTGCAGGCACGATAGAGGCCATTTATTCTCAGGGCGGAGTCATTTTGTACGACGAATGCGACCAAAAGGAATATGCTTCTTGCCTGAACAAGATCAAACCCCTAGAGGAATTGATGCAGCAGTACCAGCCCAAATTTGAGCCCAAGGATCAGCTTTTTTTGAAGGAGTTTATGCTTTGGGCCCTTGCCGAACAGGAGCAGCTGGGCAAGGAACGACTCAAGAACGGATTCCAGTTTAACGAGTTTATTTGACCCGTTTAAAAGTCGTTCTTGAGCCAGTAGTTCAGGGAGCAGAGCTTCCAAACCAGCTTGGCTTGGCGCAGGTCGCCGCCGTGGTAGTCGCTCATTAGCTTGGCCATTTTTTGGGAGTCCAGCCAGTCCAGCTGGTCAAAAGAGGTGTGAAGCAGGTCCTTGAGAGGCCCCTTGAGCCAGGCAATTTCTCCGGGGGTGACAAAGCCTTTTTTATCGTAGCGCTGCATGATTTCGTCGGGAATGATGCCTTGCATGGACTTACGAAGAATGCTTTTGGTTTCGCCCTGGAGCGAAATCTTGGATTCGTTGGGGGTCGCAAAGGCAAATTCTACGAGGCGGTGGTCCAAAAAGGGCACGCGGCTCTCGATGCCAAAGGCCATGGAATTCCGGTCGTTGTGGTGCAAAATGGTGGGCAGCGACGTGGTGGCCATCAGGTTGTACAGGAAGGTATCGAGGTAGTTGCTGCTGTAGGGGGCCAGGCTGAGCGAAATGGAATCCGATCGGTCGGGCAAGACATGACCAAGCACCTGACGGCCCTTGACCTGGTGAATTTTTTGGGTTCCGCCCAAAACCAAGGCAGACTTTGCGGCCACCATGAGGCTCTCGGTTAGGCCAAAACCCTGCTTGCTGCGGTGTCCGTTAAAGGTTTTAAGCAGCGCGCCCCATTGGCCGCTGCGCAGCTGGTCCACAAAATGAGGGTAAAAGCTGTGAAGGTATCCGCCCAGGTATTCGTCGGCGCCTTGGCCGTCGATAAGCACGCGAAGCCCGGTTTTTTTCACCAAATCCATCAGGGCGTAGTGCGAAACAAAGGAGGAACCGTTTACCGGCGAGTCCGCTGCAGCACTGGCTCCGGCGAAGTAATCGCTTAAGTCGTTTGCGTCGGGACTGTAGTAGTGGGCTTCGGTATTGGGATATTTATTGAGCACGTGCTGCGCAAAGGGACGCTCGTCGACGTAGTCAGAATAATAGATGTGAAAAACCTTGAGAATGCGGTCGGGATGGTCTCCGCAAATGCTTGAAACGATCGCGGAGCTGTCGATGCCTCCGCTCAGGCAGGCGCCCACTTCGACCTGGCTGCGAAGGTGGATCTCAAGCGACTGGTTAAACAGCGCAGCGAACTCGCGCTGAAGCTCCAAGGGGCTTTGCTGGCGCTTGGAGTGTGGATCAAGAGTCCAATAGGGAACAATTCGCAGGCCGCCGCGGTCCAAAAAAAGGTTGTGGGCGGGCGAGAGGGACTCTATCCCGTGGTAGTAGGTGTCGGTTCCGCAGCCGACCCAGCCCAAGCCAAGGCCCAGGTTGGCTTGGTCCACATTGAGTTTTTTGGCAAAGCCCGGACTCTTTTTGAGCGCCTTGATCTCCGACGCAAAAGAGAAGGTTCCGTCGGGCTGTTTTTGGTAGACAAAGGGCTTGATTCCAAAGCGATCTCTGGAGCAAAAGAGTTGGTTTTTGCGGTCGTCCCAAATCGCTAAGGCCCACATGCCCACAAAGCGCGCTACGCTGGCCTCGCCCCAGCAGTGGTAGCTCTTGAGGATGACCTCGGTGTCGCTGCTGGTTTCAAAAGAATAGCCCAGCTGCTGCAGTTCGCGCCGAAGCTCGAGGTAGTTATAGACCTCTCCGTTGAAGACCATAGACAGCTGCTCAAAGCGGTAGGGCTGGTTGGAGTCTTCGCTCAAGTCCATAATCTTCAGGTGATTATGGCCAAGTGTCACGGCGCCCGCAGAGGCCCAATGCGAGCCGTCAGGCCCGCGGTGGGTTTGGGCAGCGTTCATGGCCGAAACCGCGGCTTCGCGCGCTTGCGCAGTCATGCTGAGGCTGTAAACGCCGGTTATTCCACACATAGTTTAGGAGCGTGAATCTAGGTCAGAATTCGCGCTTTAGGGGCGGAATTGCTAAAAATTAGAGCACTTCGCAGGGCTCCAAGCTTGTGCCTACTCTTCGAAGCGCGATTTGAATCCGCCGCTGCGGTTGCCACCCTCGCCTTGGGACTGATTGCTGCCGCCTCCCGAGGGGCGCTTGCGGTTGCGGTTGCGGTTGCGCTGCGGAGCGCTTTTGCGGGCAAAATCTTCGCGGCCCTTGGCCTTGAGCAGGCGGTAGCGAAAGATTATGGCTTGGCCAAAGAAGCTAAGGCCCGCGCTGAATGCGGCAAGCCCAGCACTGCCCATAAAGAAGAAGGACTCGTTCTTCATTTTTGAAATAATGGCCTCGCCCAGGAGCGAGAGGCCGAATCCGGTCAAAAGAAGACCTACAATGGCGAATGCCAGCCATTTGCGATAGAGTGCGGTAGTTTGTTTCACGGCGGTAAACCTACAAAAAAATGCTCAGACTAAGGCAGCATGAGCGGGCTTGGGTCGCCCGAAATTGCGTACATCACAAGTCCTGACACCCAACCTCCGTAGGTGCCTAATGCGTAGCCTAAGACTGCGAGAAGCACCCCTACCGGCGCGAGGGAAGGATGAAAAGCTGCGGCCGCTACGGGGGCCGATGCAGCTCCGCCTATGTTGGCCTTAGACCCTACGGCCAAAAAGAAGAATGGCGCTCGTATAATGCGCGCTACGAGAACCAAAATGAGCACGTGAATGGTCATCCAAAGGGCTCCCACGGCGATGAGGCCGGGCTGACTTATGGCCTCCATGAGGTCCATCTTCATGCCGATGCTCCCCACTAAAATGTAGATGAATACCGATCCCCATCGGCTTGCGCCCACGCCTTCGAGGTTGCGTGCGGGGGTGAACGACAGCAGCAGGCCTAACGTTGTGGCAACGATAACGATCCAAAAGAAGTCGCTGGTAAAACTAAAGTTTGCGGTATAGGGAGCGTTTTGAGCAAACCAAGGTGCTAAAAAGTCGCCAGCGGCATGGCTGAGGGCCACCGATCCAAAGGCCAGTCCGAGAATCTTCATGGCGTCGGCCAGGGTGGGAATCTTGGCGGTTCGTTTGAGGAATTCGTCCATGGTCCCTTGAAGTTCTTTTACTGAGCTGTTGTCGGCCTTGAGCCAGGCGTCGACGCGGTCGGACTTACTCGCGCCCAGCAGTATGATGGCCATCCAAATTTCGGCGACCACCACATCTACGGTAATCATTGCGGAGTAAAGGGCTTCACTGGGCTTAAAAACTTCATAAAGTGCTGCTTGGTTGGCCCCGCCGCCAATCCAGGATCCGGCGATGGTGGATAGTCCGCGCCAAACGGCTTCGGGCCCAACGCCCCCGACGGTTTCGGGAGAAATCCAAGACACCGTCAAAAGGGCTAAGGGTCCGCCAAGAATTACACTGAATGTGGCGGTAAAAAACATGATTAACGCCTTGGGCCCAAGGCCAAACACGGCCTTGAGGTCGATGCTCAGGGTCAGCAAAACCAGCGAGGCGGGCAGCAGGTAGCGCGAAGCGATGAAGTAAATTCCGGTTTCGCGCGGAACCAGCCCCGAGTTGGTCAGCAGCGAGGGCAAGAAGTAGCACAGCAGCAGCGCCGGAACGATGCTAAAGAATTTTTTAAACCGAGCTTCGCTTGCGGCCCAAAAAATGAGGCCAAGCAGGGCCATGAGGAGTCCGAAGACCACGGCTTCGTTGGTAATGAGTGCAGTTTCTTCCATGATTTCAGGTCAAATCTAGGGCCAAGTTCTTCAACTGCGAAGGTTGTGCTACCTTGAACTCATGAAGCACACACTATTTTTTAGCCTAGCGCTGGCCTCGGCGCTGGCCACGGCCCAAGAGGTAATGA
This sequence comes from Flavobacteriales bacterium UBA972, assembly GCA_002292855.1. GTDB lineage: Bacteria > Bacteroidota > Bacteroidia > Flavobacteriales > Schleiferiaceae > TMED14. The sequence goes on from DBBY01000039.1 coordinate 48,426, forward strand.
CTCCCGAATTGCTCTGGAAGCTGGGGCGTGTTGGCCTCGACGACGCCCACGAAAGCGGATGGGTGGCCTACGGCGTAGTCCGTTACGATATGGACGCCAATAAAGGCAACCGCGACCTGTTTTTGGTGCACAGCAAAACCGGCGAAACGCGCACTTTGGCCGCCGAACCGGGCTCTGAGGTGGGCGCCACCTTCGTCAAGGGCGGAACCCGTGTGGCCTACGTTCATCAGGGCAAACTCAAGTCTCGGGCACTCGACGGCAGCGACCTCAGGGTGCATTTGGACGTTCCGGGCGGGGTCGGCGACCTAAAGCTCAGGGAATTGCCCAATGGTCAATGGCTTGTTGCCTTCATCACCCGCGAGCAGCTCGACCAGACTCCGCAGGAGCGCCGCCCCGAGCAGCCCAAGGCCAATTATGCGGTTTTTGACGACCTTATGTACCGCCATTGGGACAGCTGGACCGACTATAAGTACAATCACGTGGCTTATGCGATGGTTTTTCCGGACGCGCCCAATCCGGCAACGGAATTTACCGACATTTTAAAGGGTGTTCGGGGCCACGCGCCCCTTCCTCCTTTTGACGGCGCGGAGGCCTTTGACCTAAGCCCCGACGGAAGCTTTTTGGTCTACACGGCCAAGCTTATGACCGGCAAAGACTTTGCCTTGAGCACCAATTCCAAGCTTTACCGCTACGATCTGGCCACCGCGAAGACTAGCGAACTCCCCGGCTTAAACGGCTACGACGGGTCTCCACGAATTTCGCCCGACGGCCGCACTTTGGCCTTTTGGGCTATGCCTACCGACGGCTACGAGTCAGACGTGAAGCAGCTACACCTGCTCGATTTGATTGTGGCTGGAGCCCAACCCCAGCGCATTGACGCAGCCGGCGAGTACGTCAACGATTTAAAATGGCTAAGCCCCACAAGCCTTGTGGTGAATTCCATTCAGGAGGCGTCCAACCACTTGGTTCGCATCGACTTAAAAGGAGCAAAGGCCAGTGCCGTCAACCTGACCACGGGCGACTACGACTACGGCGCCTTTGATTTTGCGGGCAAAACGATGGTGGCAGAGCGCATGGATCAGAATCAGGCCAATGAACTGTATGCGCTGGGCAGCAAGGGAGCGACGGCCCTGACCAAGGTGAACGACGCCGACTACGCCAAAATTTCGCGCGGAAGGGTGGAGAAGCGCTGGATTCCCACCAGCGACGGCAAAAAAATGCTGACTTGGGTGTTTTTTCCGCCCAATTTTGACCCGGCTAAAAAGTATCCGGCACTGCTTTACTGCCAGGGCGGTCCGCAGGGAACCGTGAGCGCATTCTACAGCTTTCGATGGAACTTTCAGCTGATGGCGGCCCAGGGCTATGTGGTGGTTGCGCCAAACCGCCGTGGAGTTCCGGGCTTTGGTCGCGAGTGGAACGAGCAAATCTCGGGCGATTGGGGCGGGCAGGCCATGAAGGACTACCTCTCGGCCATTGATGCGGTGGCCGCGGAGCCCTACGTCGACCGCGAACGCCTCGGAGCCGTGGGCGCCAGCTACGGCGGCTACAGCGTGTTCCAGCTTGCGGGCATTCACGAGGGCCGATTCAAGGCATTGATTTCGCATTGCGGACTTTTTAACATGGAGAGCTGGTACGGTTCCACCGAGGAGCTATTTTTTGCCAACTACGACCTGGGCGGACCCTACTGGGCCAAGCCCCAGCCCAAATCCTACACGGAGTTTAATCCGCGCACTATGGTCGACAAATGGACTGCGCCCCTTCTGGTCATTCACGGGGGCAATGACTTCCGCGTGCCTTTGAACCAGGGCATGGAGGCCTACCAAGCGGCTCAGTTGCGCGGAATCCCGTCGCGGTTTTTGTACTTCCCCGAGGAGGGCCATTGGGTGACCAGCCCTCAAAACGCACTGGTCTGGCAGCACGAATTTTTTGACTGGCTTAATAAATGGCTCAAACCATGAACAAAACACGACTCACTTTCTGGATTGCCACAGGCATCATCTTTTTGTTTGAAGGCCTAATGCCAGCACTCACCGGCCATACCGAAATGGCTAAGGCAGGGATTATGCATCTTGGCTACCCTGACTACTTCAGAGTGTTTCTGAACGTGATGAAGGTGCTTGGGGCGATTGCTCTCGTGGTCCCGTTTGTGCCCAAACCGGTCAAAGAGTGGGCTTATGCCGGCTTTACTTTTTCACTCACCGCAGCAATGGTCAGTCACTACAGCGTTGACGGACTTGGGCCCGAGACGTTTTTCCCATTGATCATTCTAGGAATTTTAATGACGTCATACTGGGCCTTCCGCAAAGGCGGACCCCAGGCGAGCTGAGTGCCGCTGCGTCAGTGCGACGCGGCGTACAAAAACTTGAGGATTAACTCCTGGCCAGGCTCGTCAATCACGACGGTTCGGGCATTTTTGTTTGCCATAGCAACCATTTTTGGAACCCATTTCGCCCACTGCTCTTCAGTGTGAGAGCTCGGCGTATGGGCGGGATGGCAGCGGCCGCAGTTTGCAGTGTATAGGGTCTGCCCGGCAGAGAAGGCGTCCATGCCGTAGCCCGGGTATTTGACTTGAGCTGCGCTCAAATTGATTTCCGATTGGGTTTTGGCGGTTCCGCATGCGGCAAGAAGGGCAACCACAGCAAAGGTGGCGGCAGTCGTGAAAAGGTGATGGGTATTCATGGTTCTGGTTTGGTTTCTGGTGGTAAGGTAGGCAGATTAGAAATAAGGGGGCAACGCGTACATTCGTTTACTATGGATGTTGTCCACGCCCTTTCGGGACCGCGAAACGTTTCGACAGCCCTGATGTACAGCTTCGCTCAGCGGCCGGGCTGGTCGGTGGTCGACGAGCCCTTTTACGCAGCCTACTTGGCGCGAACGGGTGCGGACCACCCTGGCCGTGATGCCGTATTGGCCAGCCAGCCGACCGACCCTGCTGAGGTTTGGGCGCAGCTCGAGGCGCACCGACAACCGGTGTACCTCAAAAACATGGCGCACCACATGGACGGCATCAGCCTCCTGCCCGCCGCCCAATGGAAGCACATTCTGTGGATCCGCAGCCCCCGCAAAGTCATCGCTTCGTTTGCCAAGGTGGTCGCAGACGTGCAGCTCCGCGATGTGGCCCTGCTCGAGCAGCTCGATGCCATGGCCCAGCTGCAATCTCTGGGGTCCCAGTACGTGGTGGTGGACTCGGACCAAGTCCTGCGGGATCCCGAACGGGGCTTTCGCGCCCTGTGCGCCGCTTTGGATCTTGAATTTCGATCGGAACAACTTAAGTGGCCAGCGGGTCCAAAACACTACGACGGAGTCTGGGCTCCGCATTGGTACGCCCAGGTACACCAATCCAGTGGATTTGCCCTACCCGCCGCAGAACCGCCCCGCATGAGCGACCGACTCGAGGCTTTGGCCGAAGAGGTGGCCCCTCTTTATGCGCGCTTGGCCAACCAGGCGCATCCCATTGACTAAATTCGCTTTAAATGCTTCAAACGTTCAACCCCCAAAATGCCAACCTGCAGGTCTGGGTCGGCGACCGACTCTGGCCTCGCGACGCGGCCAAGGTCAGTGTATTTGATTCCTCCGTTCAAGGCGGTGACGCGGTTTGGGAGGGCCTTCGGGTCTATGCCAACGGAATCTTTGCCCTCGACTTTCACTTGGACCGACTCTTTGCCTCGGCCCACGCGATGGCGTTTGCGAACGTTCCGACGCGGGACGAAGTCCGTTCCGCCATCTATCAAACGCTTGAAGCGAATGGCATGCGCGGCGACAGCCACATCCGGCTGACCCTAACGCGCGGCGAGAAGATTACCTCAGGCATGGATCCGCGCCTCAACCAAAAGGGCTGTACCCTCATCGTGCTGGCAGAATGGAAGAAGCCGGTCTACGACAACGCCGCCGGAGTGCGCATCGTGACCTCGGCGATTCGCCGCAACAGTCCGCAATTTGTAGACTCAAAAATTCACCACAACAACCTCATCAACAACATTTTGGCAAAGATTCAGGCCAACGTGGCGGGGGCTGACGATGCCCTGATGCTCGACGAGCGCGGATTGGTATCGGAGATGAACGGAACCAACCTCTTCATGCTGCGGGGCGGTCATCTGCTCACGCCGCACGCGACCAACTGCCTTCCGGGCATCACGCGCGGAATCGTGCTGGAGCTGGGTCGTGAGTTGGGGATTCCGACCGAGGAACGCGACCTGTCGCTGACCGAGCTTTACACGGCTGACGAAGCCTTCGGCACCGGAACCATGGGCGAACTCACCCCCGTGGTCGAGGTGGACGGCCGCCGAATTGGCAGCGGCCAGGGCGGACCCCTTACGGCGCACCTCGCCGAGGCCTTTCACGCCCGGGTAGCGAGCGGACGATGGACGGTTCCGTTCCCGTAGTGTTTCGAAAATCCGTACTTTTCAGGGACCTAAACGCCCCTTTATGAAGTTAGTTGCCCGCATCCTTGGCTTGCTGAGCTTAGTGCTCGTCCTACCAATCTATGCGCAAACCGCCCGCATCACCGGAACCGTGACCGACGCCAAAACTCGGGAGGCGGTGCCTTCGGCGGTCGTTACGCTGGGCTCGTTCAAGACGGTAACGGACTCCGACGGCAAATTTGTCGTTCAGGGCCTGCGCCTTCCCACTACTATTGCGGTGGAGGCTTTTGGTTTTAACACCTACCGAGGCGAGGTGCGGAACTCGGATCCGCTTAGCATTAAACTCAACGCTTCGTCGGTGGAACTCGCCGAGGCACAAATTGTGGCTTCAAAAATTTCTGAAAAGCAAAAGCAGGCTCCGCTGACGGTCGAAGCGCTGGATTTGGCCAGCATGAAGGAGGCGCCCGCGCCCAACTTTTATGAGGCCCTGGGGAGCATGAAGGGCGTCGACCTCACCTCGGCCAGCATCGGATTTAAAATTATTAACACACGCGGATTCAACAGCACCAGTCCGGTGCGGAGCCTGCAGGTCATCGACGGCGTTGACAATCAGGCGCCCGGCTTGAACTTTTCTTTGGGCAATTTTTTAGGTGCCTCAGAGCTCGACGTGCAGCAGGTTGACGTGATTTCGGGCGCGGTAGGCGCACTCTACGGCCCCTCGGCATTCAATGGCGTCATCGCCATGACCACCAAAGACCCCTACCGATTTCAGGGGACTTCGGTGCAGTTCAAGGGGGGCGAGCGCCGCTTGGCGGAATTTGGGTTCCGCCATGCAGAGGCCTTTAAGCGGGCCGACGGCAGCGCCAGCTGGGCCTATAAAATCAACCTTTTTGCCCTCAGGGCTGACGATTGGGAGGCGACCAACATGAATCCGACCGATGATTCAGAGTCCGCCATAGACAACCCCGGCGGCTACGATGCCGTGAACCGCTACGGAGACGAAATGACCTACGACCACGGGGGAGACGTCAAAACCTATGCGGGCATCGGAACCTACCACCGCCGCGGCATTGAAGAATCGGAGCTGGTGGACTACAACACCGAAAACCTAAAAATGAGCACCTCGGTGCACTACCGCAGCAAGGGCGGAGTCGAGGGGATTTATGCCCTGAACTACGGAACAGGTACTACGGTGTATCAGGGAGATAACCGGTTTAGCCTTAGGGGTATACAGTTTCTTCAAAACCGCCTGGAGCTGCGCAAAGACGAAGACTGGTTTGTGCGGGCCTACACCACCCACGAAGACGCAGGCAAAACCTACGACGCCTACTTCACGGCCCTTCGCATGCAAGATTCCGTGCTCAACGACGGATTTTGGGCCAACCAGTACCGTTCCTTTTGGTCTTTTTTGCAAAAGCCTGTGGTGCGGGGCCTGCCGGGGTACCCAAGCGAGTCCCTGCCGAGTGCCGATTTTAATGCAGCCATGGCGGCCTTGTGGGCGGCAAATCCGGGGATTTTTGACTCCCTGCACCGCAGCAACCGCAACATCATGGACCTGGCCTACGATGCCGACAGCATGCTCATTCCGGGTTCCGCAGCCTTTGAGGCCCTCAAGCAGTCCATCATTTCCAGGCCCTTCACCGAGGGGGGCTCGCAGTTTTGGGATCGTTCCTCCCTGGCGCACCTGCACGGCCAGCGTTCCTTTGATTTTGCGGGCGGACGTCTTACTGGAGGAGCCAGCCTCAGGCAGTACCGGCCCAATTCGCGCGGAACGCTTTTTAGCGACACCAACGGCCGCGTGCTTCGGGTGGCCGAGGTGGGTTTGTACGGAGGCTTCAGTCGGGAGTTTGGCGACAAGCTGACGGTCAATGCCACGGCCCGCGCAGACAAGAATCAAAATTTCAATTGGCTTTTTTCGCCCGCGGCTTCGCTCGTCTACCGGCCCAACGAGCGTACGGTCTGGCGTTTAGGCTTCTCTTCGGCGGTGCGCAACCCGACCCTGCAAGACCAGTACCTCTACTACAACGTTGGCCGCGCACTGCTGCTGGGCAATCTCAACGGTTATGATTCCTTGGTAACGATAGACGACGTGAGCAACTTCCTCAAGGCAGGGCCCCAGGACCGGTCAAACTGGGTTTGGCAGTACTACTCGCGCGACGCCGTCCGCCCCGAGCAGGTGCGCAATATTGAGCTCGGCTACCGGAGCACCTGGTGGGAGCGCCTCTACATGGACGCCACCTACTACTATAGCTGGTATTCTGACTTTATTGGCTACCACCTCGGACTCCGCATCGAGGACGATCCAGGAGGCAGCGCAGCCGACCGGCTCCGCGGGGTGCAGGCCTACCGCATAGCATCCAATGCCACGCAGCAGGTCACCACGCAAGGATTCAGTATTGGCTCAAACTATTATTTCTCGCGCTACACCCTTGCGGCCAACTACACTTGGAACGTTTTGAATTCGGGTGAAGACGACCCGATTATTCCGGCCTATAATACCCCAGAGCACAAGTACAACGTTTCGTTTGCGGGCCGAGACCTCAACTGGAGGTTGGGCAAGGGCAGAAGCGGATTCATGGCTTCGTACAAGTGGGTGGAGGGCTTTTTGTTTGAAGGTTCGCCGCAGTTCACTGGGCGCATCCCGAGCTACAGTTTGGTTGATGCTCAGGTCTCTTGGGCTTCCCCCGACCAGCATTGGTTGGTGAAGCTAGGCTCCAGTAACCTGCTCAACAGGAAGGTAGTTCAGGTTTATGGCGGACCTGCCGTGGGCAGGCTGTCCTACCTGTCGCTGGTATGGGACATGCCCAATACCTAAAAATTTGTTGTAATTTCCAAGTCTAATAAATAAAAAATTTATGATTAAAACCTACTCAAAAGGTCTGTTTGCCACGATGGCACTGGCTTTTATGGCTTTCACGGCGTCAGCGCAGCAGCGTTACCTCGACGAAGTCTTTACCAATTCTCAAATTACCGTGGTGCCTAACGTTCCCTACGGATACAATTTTAGCCAGTATGTGCCCGCAACAATGGGCGGTCCAATGGTGATTCCCATGTATTCTGACGTGTACATGCCCGATACTGCGGTTGACCAAACGGCCTCACGCCCGGTTGTCATCATTTTTCACACAGGGTCCTTTTTGCCTAAGGGCTTAGCTTCACCCCTAGGAGACCGCAAGGACTCTGCCGTGGTGGACCTTGCCAAGCGTTTTGCCCGTCGCGGGTACGTCGCAATATCGGCAAGCTACCGTTTGGGCTGGTTGGCCAACTCGACCAACCTTGACCTTCGCCGCGGAACCAATCTTTTGGCAGTGTACAGTGCAGTGCAGGATGCCAAAGTATGCGTTCGCGCTGTACGTGCTTCAAAGCTTGTTCAAGGCGATCCCTACCGAATTGACCCTAGCGCGATTTCGCTGGTGGGAGCTGGTTCAGGGGGATACATCACCCTTGCCTACGCAACCCTAAGCAGCTACCCAGAGGTGGCTGCCCCCAATAAGTTCAAGTACCAGGATCCAGGTACCGGAATTTTTGGCACTGCGGTTACTGCAGGAACCCCCTACATTGACACTGCCCGTGTCGGAGACTGGAACGGTTACGGCGGCAAGGCCGTGATTATTGGAGCGCATCCGGTAACGGGACTTCCTTTGGTAGACCAAACCCAACCTGGCCGCAACATCGAGCTCTACAAAGGGGTGCCCCACAACGTCAATATGGTAGTCAACCTCGGTGGTGCCCTTGGGGATTCCGCTTGGATGGCTCAAGGCGACGCTCCAGTGGTAAGCTTCCACAGCCGCTACGACTTTTATGCCCCCTACTACCGTGGGATGGTGAACGTTCCAGTTGCCGGCGCATTCTTCCCGGTAGTTGAGGTTGCAGGCAGCCACACCGCGGTGAAGATGGCCAATACTTTTGGCAACAACACGGTGCTTGCTGGTTCAACGATGAACGATGCCTACTCGGTACTTGCGCGCACGAATGCCTACAACATTGGCAACCAAGAGAACTTGTTCACCTTTAACATGGTTCCGCCGGTTGCGACTCTGCCCTTCCGCGTCAACTCCAATCCTTGGGATTGGTGGGATCCAACCGACCCCTTGTCGGCCAACGAGACCAACCCTAACGTAAAGGCGCAGTCGTTGCTTTACATCGACACCGTCATGGCGTTCACGCTACCCAGGATGGCCAAGGCTTTGAATGCAGTGGGCTACACGATTTCGGTTCCCGAAGCCGAGGGTCTTAAGTTCCAGGTTCTTCCCAACCCAACTACAGCCAACGCCCAGCTCTTGGTCTACGGCGCCCAAATCCAAGCGGTAGAGGTGCACGACGTGCTAGGACGTGCCGTTTTTGCCAGCGAGGGCCTCAACGCGAGCGAGCTTGAGCTTCCAAGCGCAGCATGGGCTCCAGGAGCTTACTTCGTGCGGATTCAAACCGATCGAGGAATGCGCACTGCGAAGTTGATTCGCAACTAAAAAGTACGCTGCTGCAAACCATAAGCCCGCCGGCAACGGCGGGCTTTTTTATTTAGTAGCGGGCGGACCGTCCTTCAAGCGCAGCTTGGTAGTCGGGTGCCTCCAAGAGGGCGGCAGGGGGGAAGTCCCAGGTGCGCCAAACATGCAGGTATGCCTCACGCGTCATGCTGTCGTGGTGAAGGTATCCGGCACAGTACAGCTGGGTTTGGGCGAGGTTGAGCAGCACGAGAACCACTACTGCGGCCAAACTCAGCCTGCGCAACCATGGCTTCGAATGCTCCAGAATCCGCTGAAAAAATACTGCAAGGGGTAGAGCCAGAAGGGCATAAGCGTCAATCATCGGCCGAGAACCCAAACTCCCGCCGTACCACCAGGCCCACCAGCAAAATACCACGTAGGCATGTGCCATGAGATAAAGTCCGATTATTAGTGCCCACGACGGCTTTTTGCGAGCAAGCCCCCAGAAACCAAGAATCATGAATGCCGCAATGGGGCTGTAGATGAGCCAGCCTTTGCGCCAGCTAAACAGACCCTGGACCCAGGCAGGCTGCGTCCAAAAGAAACCCTCCTCGCCGTAGGTCCAAACCAAGAAGTGGCCGGTGCTGAGCTTCCAGTACAGCAGCTGGGGGATGCTGACCGACAGGGCCAGCGCGACGGCCCAGAAAAGGCGTTTAGCGTTCAAAAGTCCCTTCGGGAGGCGGCCGTCAAGGGTGAAGAGTCCCGCAACGGTCAGGGGAATGAGGAGGTTGGCTGGGCGAATGAGCACAAGGAGTCCGGCCAAAAGCCCAAGAAGGAGCAGCCGCCAAGGCTGTTCGCGCCGGCGCCACAAATCGCCATGGTAGAGCATCATGGCAGAGAGCATGAAGGTTGCTCCGTGGCTCATGGCTCCGCGGTAGGTGCTGTAGTAAAAGAGGTTACTGCCTAAAAAAAGGGCAATTAGGGTCCATGAAATTGCGGCATCGGGCACGTAATGGCGCAGCGTCCGCCTTAAAAATACCAAGCCAAGCAGGGCATAAACCACGCCAGAGAGGCCAATGGCAATTCGGTAGGGCATTGAAAAACCGTGTGCTTCGGCGGGGTTGGTAAGAAGGGCATAGGCATGCGCCCCGGCAAAGAAGGGCGCATAGAGGTAGGCCATGCCCATGGTGAATTTCAGGTGCCTTCCGCCGGATTCAGGGTGTTCGTGCACCCCGACAAGCTCGATCATGGGGTACTTCCAGGGCTTGGCAAGGTGCAGGTCATGCTCGATAAATACCATTGGGAGGTAGGCATAGTAGCCTGCAACGTCATAAGATATAACCTGGTTTCTAAGGTGTCCGCGGGCCACAAAGGGCTGTTGCCAAGCAAAGTAACCCAGTGCAATCCCGCAGAGGAGCCCAAGGAGAAGTTTGGAACGGATCATGGCTAAAAGTACCAAAAAAGCCCGCATTGCTGCGGGCTTATAGGGGAACCTTAACACCTAACATTAACACCGTGCAGAAAGCAAAGTGAGAAGCGGCTCCAAACTTCTGGGGCCAAAGCACGCGCTGAAATCTTGGGTGGAGGTAAAGAGCAGGTTAATCTTCCTGCCAAAAGGCTAGAATTACTACTCTTCTTCGTCTTCGCTCGTCTCGTCGAAGTCGAGCTCAAAGCCGATTTCTTCGAGGAAGTCTTCGTCGATGAGTACGCCAAACTTGTTGTCTTCTTCCATTTCGACGGTCCGCGCGCGGCCCTCGTCAAAGGCCTCGTTGATGATGCCGCTGAAAACCATTTTCATAACCTCTTCGGCCGCTTGAACTTCCGATGGAATATCAGATTCTGCATCGAGGGACGACAAAACTTGGTCCAACGTGGTGCCGTAGGCATCGCAAAGGGTGTCTATAATCTGCTGGGCAGTGGGTTGGCTCATGGCTTGTCGGGGTTTATAGTAAATTGATGAACAGGCTGTCCACCGGACCACAAGGTAGCCACGGCAGCATCTCGGTGAACGTCCAAAGTCATAAATCCGTTGGCCGACAAAGAGAACAGTGTTTTGGCGCGATCGCCCTCATAAGCACCCTTCTGGATTTCTCCCGTTTCGCGAATTTCACTGCCTGCACCCGTAACGACATGGTCCAAAGTGTGGCCCATTCCTAGGTCTGCTTTAATGTGCTGCAGGTCGTGCTCGTGTCCGCACAAGTAGGTCTTAACTCGGTACTGGGCAAAGAGCGGACCCCAATGGTCCAGGTGGCTCTGCGTTTTGGCGCCCATGCGCTTTCCGCCCGAATACAAAGGGTGGTGACCCACAACCAAACGGTAGTCCGCCTTAAGGGTATCCATCACGGTGCGGAACCATGCCTTTTGCGCCGCGGAATCCTCTTGCCATACGCGGCGGTACTTCTCTTCGCTGTAGTACTGGTCTTCGGTCGGCGAGGTGTCGATAAACACTATTGCCAGGCTAACTCCGTCTTGATTCCAGGTCTTCACGTAGTTCTTTGCAGGCATCTTCCACCGGTCGGAATTCGGAGAGCGGTAGTCGATTTGCGCCTCGATGCTGCCTCGGTAGTCGTGGTTGCCCAAAACAACATACCACGGTGCAAAAAGGGCAGAGTCCGCATAGACATCTTCAAAAGAGCCAGCCCAATGCGCGTCGCTGGTGCTTGTGACCCCGTTGTCGTAGAAGTTGTCTCCCGTGCTCACAATAAAGTCAAGCGGATTCGCTTGGGCGAAGTCGGTCATGAACTGCGCCGTGATTTTTTGGGGCTCAATGCCCATACGACCCCAGTCGCCCACGATCAGGGTTCTAAAAATCGGAGCGTCTTCGCGCGCAGGATAGCTCAGGGATTCCGACCCGGCACTCTTGGGCTCAGGGCTTTGGCATCCGGATAATGCGGCAAAAAGCGCCGCGGCAAAAAGGTTTTTGAACTTCACATTGAAAGGTAGTAAGCATAGCAGTTGGTTCACATTATGAAATAGTCAAATTTGTACCTTGGGCTATGCGTTGTTCTTCTGCCCTTTGGTATGCAATTGTTCCGGCACTAGCCGCCACCCAAGCCTGCCATGACCATCGAGTGCATCGCTACCTAAGGCAATAAAAAAACCCCGCCGGTTTTGGCCGGCAGGGTCTTAATCAACTTTAACTCCGATTAGAGGTCGAGCTTGACTCCAAGCTTGGCGCGGAACCCGTAGTACTCCATTTGCATGGTGTACTGCTCTTCGAACTGGTAGTAGCGCAGGGGCTGGTTGGTCACGTTGTTCAGGTCAACGAACACGCGGAACTTCGGAGTCAGCGCATAGTAAGCGTTAATGTCCAAGAAGCTTTGGTCGCCATAGAAGCGATCGGTGTAGGCGTCACCGCCGTACTCGTCTACGTATCCTTGGGCATGGTTAAAGCTTATGCGGGCCGTGAACTTCTTGGCGTCGTAGGCCAAAGAGGCGTTGAGCATAATCGGTGCGGTACCCGCAAGGGCGATGTTCTCGTTCTCACGCACCCCAGTGGTCTGCGACGCAGTGAATGTTGCGTTGGTGTACAGGTTGAGGTTCTTCGCAAACCCCGACTTGCCGAGCGTGCGTTGAAAAGCCAGTTCTAAGCCCTGAACCGTCGCAACCTCGCCATTTTTAGGCGTTAGTGCGTCGTAGGTCGTTCCCTTGTAGTCGAAATCGTTGATGGATTCCGTGTAAATGAAGTTATTGATGCGCTTGAAGAATACTCCGGCGCTAATCAAACCTACATTAGGAAGGTAGTTTTCGTAGCTTAGATCTACGTTCGTAGCTGTAGCTGATTTGAGGTCAGGGTTTCCGAATTCCGCCTCGAGGTCGTCGCGCGAGAAGGAGATGTAGGGAACCAAGTCGTAGTAGTTCGGACGCGCCAAAGTGGATGTCACCGAACCGCGGACCAGGCTACGGCTGCTGAGGTTGTACTTCAAGAGCACGCTAGGTAGGATGTTGGTGTAGTTCCCAGTTCCTGAGGTCGCCTCCGAAGTTTCTTCGTCGATGTCAAAGGCAAAGCCATTGTACTCGTTTGAAGTGTTTTCTAAGCGTACTCCCGCGGTGTAGTCCAGCTTACCTGAAGTTCCGCTGTACATGGCGTATGCACCTAAAATGTTCTCCGTTGCGTCGTAGTTCGTGGCAACAAACTCAGAAGGAATAGAGGAGCTTTCAAAAAGCGCTGAATTGTCGAGGTCTAAGGCACCGAGGTAGTCCTTGGAGATGAAGCTCTTGCCCGCGTCGAAATTATAGTAGTCCCCGGCCATGAAGCGGTCTGCACGCGAAGCCTCGTACTTGATGTTAACGTCGTCAAAGCTTGGCTCTTGGTCGCCGTCCACAAATTCGTACTCATTAAAGGTCACGTCGCGGAACTTTACTTTACCGCGGTAGCGCGCACCAAACTTCAAATTGCCTTTACCTATGGGCATCGTGAAGTCAAGTCGTGCATTGTTATCCTGGTCGTAGGTGTTTTGCTGCTGCTGGGTCAGCTCATGCAAACCGTAGTCCGAGAGGGCCAAGCCAACGGTTGCGGGAAGCATGTAGGGGCGCGTTGGATCCATATCAGCAAACACCACTTCGGCGTCCTTCTTGCGGAACTGAATGTAGCGCTCGTCCGGACGAAGCTCGTTGGCAAACGAACGGCTCACACTCCAGTCGGTGCGGAGCTTGCCAAAAAGGTGCTCACCGCGAAGGGCGAGATTGTACATCGTTTGGTCTTCTAATCGGGCGTTATTGACCTCATTGGAGCCGCCTTTGGTCTGCATGCGGAGTTCTCCTATGTACGTGCCATCATCTTGGCGCTCTACATCTTTAAATCGCATGCGGTAGCGGTTCTCCCAGTCTTTGCGGTTGCTGTACATCGACTGAACAAAAATGGTGTGGCCGGGGGCCAAGCGGAAGTCGAGGTTGGCCGACAGATTCTGGCGAAGGCGGCGCACGTTGTACTGACGAACTTCGTAGTTAAAGATGTATGGGTTTGCAGCGTCGTCAAAGTTCCACTCGAACTCGGCGTTGTCAGAACCAAATACGTGGTCTGTACTCGAAGCACTAGCCACGATACCGATCTTGTCTTTGGCAAAGCGATTTCCGTAGGTAAATGATCCGTTCGGAGTCACTTTTTGGCTGAGCGAATTGTATAAGGCTCCACCCGTAACCGCAATGCGCTGTCCGGCTGGGGCTGCGCGGGTAACCAAGTTTACCGATCCGCCAATGGCGTCGGCGTCCATGTCGGGGGTAAGCGCTTTGGACACTTCAATCGTTTGAATCATGTCCGCTGCAATCAAGTCCATTTGAATGTTGCGGTTGTCGCCTTCCGCGGAGGGAATACGCTCGCCGTTGATGGTCACGGAGTTGAGCTGGGGGGCTAATCCGCGAATAATAATGTTGCGGGCCTCGCCTTGGTCGTTTTGCATCGTGATACCAGGGATGCGCTTTGCGGCGTCACCAATGTTGTCGTCTGGGAAGCGTCCAACCTGGTCCGAAGACACCACGTTCGAAGAATTGATGTTGCTCTTTTGACGGTTCAGCGCTCGTGCCTGACCCTGCAAGTAGGAGCCAGTGACCTCAATTTCTCCGAGCTCGGTAATTCCAGGCTTGGTTTTAAGGCTTACGAACTGGCTTCCGTTGGCGGTATTCACTGAAACCTCCAGGGTTGCATAGCTTGCATACTGAAGCTTAATCTTGTGCTTGTCGGCAGACAGACCGGTGAACGAGAATCGCCCGTTGAGGTCGGTGGTGGTGGTTCGGCCGCCATCGAGGGTAATGATTGCACCCGGCAGAGCAATATTGGATTCGTCGGTTGCTTGACCACTTATGCTGGTTTGGGCCATGGCGGTTAAACCAAGAAGGGCAAATAGTGAGAATATTAAGATCTTGCGCATGATTAGGTTGATTAATATTCAAAGAACATTAGGTCCAATCACGTCAAGGTTAACAGATTCTGTCCCAACGTTATAAAAAAGTAAAAAAGGGGTTAAGGAACGGTAATCCGCGCCGCCTGGCCATTCTGCCACAGAAGGTATACCCCGCTTGGGCAGTCTTCAGGCACAAAAACCTGCATTACCCCTGCCGCGCTGCGCTGCGTCCACGATAGCATTTGGCCCGACATGGTGGCTACTTGAATTGGACTATCACTCGGACTGGTAATCCACTGCCCTGCGCTGGCGGGGTTTGGGAACCAGGCGCCGCGTAGGTCCGGCTCATCGAGCCCGACCGTGGTCAGGGACTTGGTGAGACTGTCTTTGCCTCCGCAGATGTTCGAAGCCACGAGCGTTACTTGGTAAAATAGCCCAGGAACCCCGTACACTTTGGTCGGATTTGCCCCGTTGCCCGTCGTTCCGTCTCCAAAGAACCATTGAAAGTTTATGGCGTCAACGCTGGACCAAGGAGTGGCCTGAAACTCAACCCTCATGCCTGCGCCACCCGACGAAAGGACTTGCGCGGTCCATTCCGCAATGGGTTTGCTGCAGGTTACCACAATTTGGCTGGAGGAAATGGTGTCTCCGCAGGTATTATACGACCGCATAACCACCGTGTAGGGTCCTGAGACCGCATAGCTGTGCGTTGGGCTTGCCCCTGACCCGGTATTGCCGTCGCCAAAGTCCCAAAGTTGCCCCGCAGAATTCAGTGCCAAGCTCACAAAAGACACTGTGGTACCGTTCACGGAGTAGCTAAAGCCGCTTCCCAGAGGAGCACAGATAACTACGGTCACTTGGGTAGTGTCGGTACTTCCGCAGAAGTTTGCCGCTGCCAAACTAAGGGTGAAGGTGCCGCTGCCCGAAACCGGAATGGTTGAAGATGCCCCAGTGCGAGTGGCGACAGTGACCCCGCTGGAGTTCACAAGAGTCCACCAATAATTGGTGGTAGGCGAACTATTCTGGGCGTTCATAATCAAGTTGCCTCCGACTGAAGAATAGGTAAATGCGGCAGAAACCGCAGGGCAGGGCTGGGTAGTAACAGCAAGAGGTCCGACCCATGCACTCGCCAAACCAGCGCTTGCGCAGGTGTCTTTGAGGTAAACATGGTAGGCGGTGCCCGCAGTCAAGCCCGTCAGCGGGTAGGGGTTGGCGATGCCTGAAGCCACGACCTGAGCATTAGTGGGGGTAAAGCCCACTGGCCCAAGGGCGATTCGGGTGCTTCCGCCGCCGGCGGTAAATCCGATTTGAGCGCTCGTTACCGTTATGGCCGAGGCCGACAAGGCAGTGGGCGCAGAACAGGTTGGAACGGGGGCTTCTACCAAAGCAAACTCGTCTAAACCAATTTCGGCAAAGCCAGGGGTTAGTTTTTGTCCCCTGAACAAGAAGCGCACCGTCGTTCCGGCGTAGGCAGGTAACTGAACCTCATGCAGGGACCAGGCAGAGCCAGCCGATGTTTGATTGCCCGGAACCACCGTAAATATGCTGTTCCAGCCCGAGCCGCTGTCTGCAAAAACTTCCAAACTATTGATGGCCGTACCAAAAAGATGGCTTCTAAACCGCAGCATGGGGAGGTTAAGCGGAGTGGTGTTAATCAAGGGGGATGCCACAGTGGCTTGGGTAGTTCCGTTACTGCCAGATCCCGCGGTGTAGAGGTACTTGCCTCCGTTCACCCCTTGGCTTGGCCCCGTATTGGTAAACTGCATGGGCCCCTGCCCCACGGCCCAAAAGAACTCGGAGGTGGTAGAACCGGCCGACCGGCTCCAGCAGGGCGAAATGCTGCCCTGAAGGTTGGGCCAGATACCCACCGTCCATACCGGGGATTGAAAGCTCTCGGTCGTCGGAGCCATGATCGTAAGACAGGTCGTTGAAGCCACAACTACGCTGCTCCATGGGCTAACTTGGGAGGCACTGCAGCTGTCTTTGACATAAAAATCATAGGCAGTACCTGGAGTCAACCCACCCACTAAAAAGGGATTGGACGTCGCGGTAACTCGGGTACCGCTCGTGGCAGGGTTAAAACCGGCCGGGCCGTACTTAACAACCCAGGGGCTGCTGCCCAAGGTCCAACTCAAGGTTACGCTGTTGCTGCTGACCGCTGAAGCCACAACGTTTAGGGGTTTGGGGCAGCTTGGGGTCGGGTGTATGTCAATATCATCAATGGCGGACTGCGCGTTTGTGGCATTGTTTGCAATAGCCGAGCCCAGCCACCGCAGCCGCACTTTTTTGTTGGCAAAGGCAGCAAGGCTCACCGTTACTTCGTTCCAGGGGTCGGTTTTGGCAGTCTGAATTTGCCCTGTGGCGGACCAAACCTGGGTCACAACACCCGCAGTGTCTTCGACCTGCAAGAGGGTGGACCCTATCCCGTTTCCGTAGGCGTGGTACCAAAAGGTGAGCTCGGGAATACCGACCGGGGTCAGATCAATCCATGGAGTTCGAAATGAACCAGGGCCACCACTAACGCTAAATCCAATAGACTCAAGGAACACGTACTTGCCGTTGGCTCCGGGGCCATGATCTTCGCTTGGCCCCGTGGTAGGCCAAGGGAATTGAGGCGGACCCACTACATAGGTCAGGCCACCGAGCGCAGGGCGGTCCCAGCAGTTGGACCAAGTTCCGGCCTGATTGAAGGTTGGGATAGCCCAGGTCGCCCCGTCGAAACCCTCAGACCAGGGAGCAGAAGTAGAAAAGCAAGAGGTCGTGAACGATACCGGCCCAATCCAGGAGCTAAAGGAGGTTGGGCTGCAGGAATCCCGTACCCATGCCTCATACGTGGTATTGGCGGTCAAACCTGAAATCCCAGTACTGGTTCCGCTAAACCGTTTGATGGTACCGCCTCCGGCGCCGCCGCCCGGGGCGCCATAAGAAAGCTGGTGGTACTGCGACGATCCAAGAACCAAATTGGCGTTCGCGGTGCTTGCCTGCACGCCACTAAAACTTAGGGTAGAAGGCGAAATGCATCCGTTCGCCTGACCAACTCTGATGTCGTCAATGGCTACGCGGGCCAGAACGGGAAAGGTGGCGGAAGATTTCGCGGTAAACCGAATGGTCACGGTCTGGTTGACAAACATCGTCAGGGGGTAAACCTGCTGCTGCCAGGGGCTCGTCTGCTGCGCGAAGAGGGCAGCATTCCGGGGAATCGAACCAAGGCGTACCCAGACATTACTCCCCACGGCGCTGGCCTCAACCACGAGCGAATCAATCTGGGAGCCAAACATGTGGTACCAAAACTCCACGACGGGCACCGTGGCACCCGACAGGTTGATTTGCGGGCTGCGAATGACTGCGCTGGAATTGGGACTCGCAGTAGAACCGAACCGATCGGCAAACAGGTACTTACTGCGCCCCGAGTGGTCCGACGACGGCCCTGTGATGTTATTTCCCTGAAAGGGCGGCGCTGATACCCATGCATAGCCCACAGTTGGGCTTGCGATCCAGCCGCATAGGTAGCCGCCTGGGCCAGTTGCCGAAGACCTCGGCGTGAAATGAATTTGATCAAAATTCTCCACCCATGGAATCGAGGCGGGCGCAGCCGCCCCGCTAGGTAGGGTGCAGGTGGTGGCATAGCCAAAATAAGAGCTCCAAGGGCTCTTGCTGCCGTTGCTGCAGCTGTCGCGCACATAAAAATCGTAGCCCGTAGAACCCGATAGGCCACTCACCGTAAAGGCACTTCCGGCAAACCATGGGCTTAGGGTACCGCTCCCCGGAACAAATCCTAATGGGCCGTACTCTAACTGATGAAACGGTGAATTAGAAGGAGTTACAACGCCAATACTGCTCGCAGTGCGCGACACCGAACTAAGCCCAGGAGCATTGGCACACTGCGCAGCGGCCCCGAAGCCCTGAAGCACCGCAAGCAGAATTAGGATTTTTTTAATCATAGAATGGGGCAAAGTTCCGTTTGAATAGCTCTTAAGTCCAAGAGCAACGCGCAAAGTCCGTCGCGATTGAACCAACGACAGCGAATGCTTCTCAACCGCAAGGCGGTATCTTTATGCTGCGTGCGTAAGCTTTTTCTATACACTTTTGCTCTGATGTGGCTCGGCCGATTGGCTGACCCTTTGGTGCACAGCCTGGCCCACGACCACCACGAGCACTGCCAGGAGCAGGGAGTTCACCTCCACGAGGCTGAGGACCCATGCCAATGGTCTGATCCTGCGACCCTTCAGTCAGACCTCCCAGCGTTCGGGAGCGAATTAGATCAAGCATTTCAATCAAGTACGCGGTTCATAAGCCACTTCACAAGCGGTGGCTATGGCTTTGAATGGGTACAAACCCCGGTTCGGGGACCCCCAGTAGCCTAATTACCAGCGCCTTGGGCGCAGTTCTTTTGGTTTTTAACGCTAACTGCATTTACTATGTATCGATTTATTTTTGGGCTTTGCGCAGCCCTGCCCCTCATGCTTTGGGGCCAGCGCGACACTTCTATGGTCATTGAATTGGGCGAGGCTTCGGTCGAAGTTCAACGCGACAATCCTGCCGCACTATCCACTCAAGTATGGGCCATTCCCGTGCGGACTCTTGCCGACCAGGGCCCCTCAGCCATGCTTCAACTGAGCCGACAGGCGCCGGCCCTACAGCTTGCGAGCGTCGGCGGGCACACCGTCAAACCCATCTTGCGCGGCCTCGGAGGCTACCGCGTGGTGACCGCCTACCAAGGCTGGCGCTATGACAACATGCAGGGCGGAGCCGACCACGGCCTCGACTTCCCTCTGCTCGGGGTGGACCATGTCGAGGTCATGCTTGGCCCCAACTCCCTAGCGCTCGGAACCGACGCAATGGCCGGCGTGCTCTACTTTTCTGATGTTCGCCCCCGCGCCTCAGGCCGTGAACAGGCCTTGGTGCTCAACGGAGGAACCAACGGCATGCCCCTAAGCGCGCAGTACAGCCTGCACCGCAGCGGCACTGGCCTATACTATGTCGGAGCCTACGGCGGATTCAACCCCGAGTACCTCGACGGCAACGGCGATACGGTGCACGGAACCCATTCTCAGACCCTTGCAGTTCGCGCCCTTGGCTCCTGGCAAAAAGGCCAAACCCAGCACCGCATCAAACTGACTGGGGTGCAGCGTCGGTTCGGACTCCCGGAGCGGGAGCCCTTGCCCGGGGAGGAGCCCGAGGAGCACGGCGATCAGTTCGTTCAGGCAGGCCACCTCGCCTGGGAGGCGGAGCGCAATCTTGGACCGTGGAAGGTCCGCGCCGTAACGGGCCTTCAGTCCTCGCTGCGGGCAGAGTTCGAAGAGGCCCATGAGGGCGAAGTACCAGAACCCGGTCATGAAGACGAACCGCACATTGCATTCAACCTGCACACGGCCTCTCAGACCACAACCTTGGACCGCCGCTTTGGCGACGGGCATCTGACCCTTGGCGCGCACCAGCAACTGCGCGTGCTGCGGAACGATGTGCACGCTGAAGAGGAGATCTACCCCAATGCTGAGCAATTTCAGTCGGCTCTTTTTGCGCATTATGCCTACGAAAAAGGCCGCCATACTCGGTCTGCCGGGCTTCGAGCGGAAGTTGGAGCCTTTGCGGGCTACGCCGCCATACTGCGCTATGCCTATGCGATAAGCCGCCCGTTAAGCCTTCAGGCGCGGATTTCTCGAGGTACCCGCGGCCCCCAGCTTGAGGAGCGCTTTGCCTTTGGATCCCACATCGGCGCAGGCCGTTTTGAAGTCGGTGACCCCAATTTGCGCACCGAACGGCTTTGGAACGCAGACCTCGGAATCAATTTTCAGACGGAGCGTTTTGACGCTCAGCTGAGCGCGTTCTATCAGGCCTATCAAGACTTCATCTACCTTACCCCCAACGACAGCAGCGGATCCTGGCGATTCTACCACGTGCAGGGCGATGCCCGTGTGTACGGAGCCGAGGGCCGAGCCCATTGGCACCCGGTCGAGCGCTTCCACATGCACGTTCAGGCGGCCCTAAGCATTGGTGAAGACGCCATGGGCAATGCGCTGCCCTTCATGGCTCCGGGTCGATGGGGAGCCCACCTCGCCTACGATTTGCTGCCCAAGCAGCGCTTGCATGCCGAGATCCACTACGACCGCTACCTTGCTCAGAACAGGCTGTCGCCCACCGAACTGCTCTTTTTGGACGGAGCCACCACGGCCTACGGCCTGTGGTCGGCAAGCCTAACGGGTCGCATCCGCGAAGGGGCATCATGGAATGTCGAAGTTTTGAACGCCACCAACACCGCCTTTGCCCACCACCTTTCGCTGGCTCGTGCCGTCGGAGTGTTCGAAGCAGGCCGCCAGATCAGGGCAAGCTTGAGGTTTGCGTGGTAAAAAAACATGGTGTATCTTTGCACAGCTTTATAAATCCAAACTACCGAGGGGACCTAAAAGTCCCCTCGCTTGTTTTTAATAAGGTCCGTACTGATGAATCAAAGTGAACTTCAAAAGCTTGTAGACTCCACCCTTGAGGGCATGGAGGGCTTTGCCGTTGAAGTCAGTTTAAGCGCGTCCAACGACATTAAGGTGCTTGCCGACCTCTTCGAAGGCCACATATCCATCGCTCAGATAAAAACCATTAGCCGTGCCATCGCCTCGGCCTTGGGCGAACAGAGCGAAGACTACGCCATTGAGGTTTCGTCTCCCGGAATGTTTAGCCCCTTTAAAGTGGAGGCACAGTTTCGCAAAAACATTGGCCGCGAAGTAGTTATAAAGCTAAAGGACGGCCTCAAAGCCAATGGCACCTTGATGGCCTTCGACAGCCAAGTACTTACCCTGGAACGGACCGAGCGAGTTGCCAAACTCGTGGGCAAAGGCAAAGTGGACCAAACCGTTCAAACCCAAATCCCGCTGGAGGACTTATCCAGCATTACCCTTGACTTTAAATTTTAGGTTTCTCATCTTAAAACGACCATGGAAAATTTAGCCATCATCGAATCATTCGGCGAGTTCAAAGACGAAAAGAGCATTGACCGCGTAACCCTCATGACCTTCATCGAGGAGGCCTTTCGCGTTCAAATTCGCAAAAAATACCTAACGGACGACAATTTTGACGTCATCGTTAACCCCGACAAGGGCGACCTTGAGATTTGGCGCAACCGCACCATCGTGGCCGACGGAGCCGTAGAAGACGAGAACCTCGAGATTGCGCTTTCAGACGCCATTAAAATCGAGCCCGACTTTGAAGTCGGCGAAGAGGTTTCTGAAGAAATCAAAATTATTGACCTGGGCCGTCGCTTCATTTTGGCCTTCCGCCAAACCCTGGTGCAGAAGGTTCAGGAGCATGATTCCGGCGAGCTCTTCAAGCGCTACAAGACCATGGAGGGCGAGATCATCAGCGGCGAAGTGCACCACGTGCGCCACCGCGAGATGATTATTTATGACGACCAGCAAAACGAACTCATTCTTCGCCGCGAAGACATGATTCCCGAGAAGGATTTTTACCGCAAGGGAGACACCGTTCGCGCCGTAGTTAAGCTGGTGGAAGTGCGCGGAGTCAAGCCGTTTATTCTGCTCAGCCGCACCTCGGAGGCCTTTTTGGCCAAGCTTTTTGAGGCAGAAATTCCTGAGGTTTTTGACGGAATCATCACCGTGAAAAATGTCGTTCGTATTCCGGGCGAGAAGGCCAAGGTGGCCGTGGAATCCTACGACGACCGCATCGACCCCGTGGGTGCCTGCGTGGGCATGAAGGGATCGCGCATTCACAGCATTGTGCGGGAACTGCGCGGCGAGAACATCGACGTGATCAACTACACCAGCAACCTGCAGCTCATGATTCAGCGTGCGCTTTCTCCGGCAAAAATTACCAACATGGTACTTGACGAGGAGCGTCGCCACGCAAACGTTTACCTGCCAGCAGACCAGGTTTCTTTGGCCATTGGTCGGGGCGGAACCAACATTCGACTGGCCAGCAAGCTCAACGACTACGAAATTGATGTCTTCCGCGAGGACGTGGCTCAAGAAGAAGACGTGGAACTTTTGGAATTCCGCGACGAAATCGAGCCATGGGTCATCGACCAGCTTCGCAACGGAGGCTACGACACGGCCAAGTCGGTGCTGCGTGCGGATGTTGAAGACATTGCCCGCCGTGCAGACCTTGAATTGGAGACGGTTCAAGAAGTTCGCGATATTCTCAAAAAAGAATTCGAAACCGAATAAGGCCGGTATTGCAGCCCAAACCAAGATTTCTAAATTAGCCTCGACCTTTTCATAGCCTATGAGCACCATCCGCATCAGTAAAGTACTTAGTGAGCTAAATATTGGCTTGGACACCGCCATTGATTTTTTGGCGAGCCAAAAGCAAGAGGTTGAGCACAACCGCAACGCCAAGATCGATCAGGCTCAGTACGAAATGCTGACGCAGCAATTTGCCACCGACAAGTCGTCAAAAGACAAGGCAGAGACGCTGATTCAGCAAAAGCGCGAAGAGAAAGAGGCTATTCAGGCAGAGCGCGAGCTGGCCAAGCCCGAGGTTATCAGGGCAACGGCCACCATTAGCGGACTCAAATTTGCCGGCAAGATTGACCTGGCGACCAACAAGCGTGGCGATCAAGTGCCTGCCCCCGCCAAGGCGGCAGCGCCCAAGGCAGCGCCTGCTCCCCAAGAGGTTAAGGCAGCAGCAGTTGCAGCCCCTGAGGTCAGTGCCCCGGCCAAGGCAGCAGCTAAGGCAAGCAAGCCAGAAAAGGCAGAAGCAGCCGGCAAGAGTGCAGCAGAACTTCCAAGTGAGTCCGCGTCACCCGCTGCCCCATCTTCGGCGGACGAAACCGCGTCAATCGCGCCTGATTCTTCAATTCCTGAAGGCGCCGAGGCGGCCAAGCCAGACGAATTAGCGCACCACGAAACACAGTACCAAAAGCTGGACGGTCCCAAAATGACCGGACAAGTAATTGATTTGGCACAGTTTGCTAAAAAGCCTTCACTCGGCCAGCGCAAGCGAATCAAAACAGAGGGTCTTCAAAAGCCTGCTTCAGGCGGAGGGCGCACCACCACCGGCGCAGCAAGCGT
>DBBY01000044.1:0-1388 GCA_002292855.1 Flavobacteriales bacterium UBA972
ATGCCCAGGTACACGACGGCGATGTCGTCCTTTTTGACGTCGGAGCCGTGTACGGCAACTACGCCTGCCACGCTACCCGCTGCTTCCCGGCCAACGGACGCTTCAGCCCCCGCCAGCGGCAGGTCTATGAGGCAGTCCTCCGCGTGGAGAAGGCTGCGATCAACCTCTTGAAACCTGGCGTGCGCCTGCCCGACTACCACGTTCAAGTGGGCGAACTAATGACCGAAGAGCTCATCGGCCTCGGACTCATCACCCGCGAAGACGTTGCCAAGCAAGACCCTTCTTGGCCCGCCTACAAAAAATACTTCATGCACGGAACCTCCCACTACCTCGGGCTCGACGTGCACGACTACGGACTATGGGACGGTTCTGAAATCAAAGAGGGCATGGTCTTCACCGTGGAACCCGGAATCTACATTCCCGAGGAGGGCCTCGGAATCCGCATCGAAGACGACATCGTCGTCACCAAGGGCGAACCGATTAACCTGACCAAGGCCATCCCCAAGGAGGTCGACGACATCGAGCGTGCCATGAAGGCCAGCTCCTAGTTACGGGCTACTGGCTTGAAGAAATTTCTTCGATCTGCCTTCTACCGCCTCGGACCCCAAAGCCGTCGCTGGGTTCGGCGCGCCCTTATGCTGCCGTTAGACCTACTGGTTCTCCTGCGGCACGGCGGCAGGCCACGCTATGCGGGCATTTCCTTGCCCCTTCCTGGCGAAGTATTCACCGGCGGCGGAGACTTTCTCGCCAACGGCTTGCTTTTCAAAGCGCATTTTATGGAACTCGCTGGCCTGCGCCCCGACGAGCGCGTGCTCGACATCGGAAGCGGGCTTGGCCGCATGGCGATTCCGCTCACCGACTACCTCACGCGCCCTGACGCCTACGAGGGCTTTGACGTGGTCCGCGAGGCGGTTGACCTTTGCACGCGCCGCATCACGTCACGCTACCCGGGCTTTCGCTTCACCTGGGTTCCGCTGCACAACGACCTCTACACGGCAGACGGAGCCCGCGCGTCGGAGTTCACTTTTCCCTACCCTGATGCGGACTTTGATTTTGCCTGGGCCACCTCGGTGTTCACGCACATGGACCGCAATGAAGTGGCCCGCTACCTCGCCGAAACCCGCCGCGTGATGCGTCCTGGCGGTCGCTTTTTAGCCACCTTTTTTTTAATGGATTCCCAGGCCGAGGCTTCTTCTCAGGGCGGACCCTACGCGTTTAAGGTTCAGCGCGACGGAGTCTGGTTCATGGACGCCGAGGTGATTTCTGCCAATGTCGCCTTTAGTCCCGAAGACGTCGAGGCCATGGCAAAAGCAGCCGGCTGGAGCAGCGTAGAGGTTCACTTTGGCCGCTGGAGCGGCAGGGGCGGACCCACCCTTGACTTTCAAGAC